>CAXRIX010000068.1:0-7862 GCA_964230555.1 Bdellovibrionales bacterium | reverse complement strand
GCGGTTTATTATCTCCTTTGTACCCGTATTCATCGTAAGAAAGGCGACCTGCGCTGGGTTCAAAAAAACCTTTTGCTGCCGGGCCTTTTTATTCAAATCACCTTTGTTGTTCTGTATGCGGTTAAGTTGCTTCCCCCGGTTCCCATTTCGTTGAAATTTATCGGGATCTATCATGAAATTCAAAAACCTGACGATCGGTACGTGTTGAGCTACGAAAGAGACTGGTGGCGTCTGTGGCAGTCGGGCGCGCAGACTTTTATTAAGCGAGAGGGGGATAGTGTTCACTGTTTTGTTTCGATTTTCTCGCCGACCCAGTTTTCCGATCAGTTGCGATTGGTTTGGTATTATTCTACCCAACAAGGTTGGAGTCGTCGCGACGCCATTCCCTTGCCGATTAAAGGGGGGCGCGATCAAGGCTACCGAGGGTACGCTTACAAATCAAATTTTGAGGAAGGGGACTGGCAAGTGCGGGTTTTAACCTCAGACGAGCGCGAAGTTGGGCGCATCTCATTTGAGGTGGTACCGGCCAGTCCATCAACGCAAAGGGTTTGGCGGCAGGATTTTTACTAGTCGGCCGTCGACGAGTCTTCGTCGTCTTCGGGAAGATCCTTTGGATGAATGGCCTCGTAGTTGAAATGCACCATCGTCACCCAGCCACCGTCGATCTCTTTCTTTTTTTCCATAGTTTGTTTGAGGTCAGCTAAGTTTTCTCCTAAAAGATCAGCGTGCTTTTGTTCAAGGTTGGTGTAGTGAACTAAAAACAGTTCTGTGGGAACAATGTAACCAAGGCTTTCTTGTTCCGGCTCCTGTTGTCGCTCTTTTTTAGCGTCTTTTTCGTCTCGGCGCTCTCTTTTTAGATACATCTCGGTAAAGATTCCCACTTTGTAACAGTTGTAGGTTCCGTTCCAAATCTGCGCTCTAACTTTTTTTGATCGAATATCGGCATGAAGTTTTTCATCAACGGGCATGGCCTCCCAATCACTGTAAGCGGGAAAGCAGCTAGGAAGACGCTGGTACTTTTCATTAACGTAGGCAGCTTCAATTTTCTCAGTCACCTTAAAGCGTATAATGGCATAGCGACGAGCCGGATTGGCTGCGATATAAGATCGCGTGCTGTTGTGACTGAACTCGTTGAGGGAGTCAGTGAGAAGTTGGTCTTTGCGGACAATTTTCATTTCTTCAACAAGACCGCGTCCTAAAAAAGGAAAGTCGTCGTTTTCAAGAACAAGTTTGAGTTCGGTTCCGACGCGAAAACAGTTGTCGGCATCGACAATGGCTGTGCGCAACTGATCGGATTGCATTTTGGATTTCGCCTCAGGATTCAGGGCATCGTTATAGGTGATAAGGAAATCATCGTTTTCCAGATTCTTACAAGAACTTAACCTTTCTCCCAATTGAGTCAGGTGCTGAGCCTCGGCTTGAAAGCTAAAAAACATGAGTGAAATCAAAGATAAAGCTAAAACAGATGGTTTCATAAATCCCCCACATCTTAGGGGTATTCACTTTTTGGTAGAGAGTCAAAGACTAGCTGCGCTCTTAACAAGACCTTGTATGACGCAGGAACAAAAAAAAGCGAAAAGGAGCCAAACCATTTTGGCTCCTTTTCTAGGGGATAAGGTTTATTTGAAGAGATTCGTGATGAGACTAAAAATTCCACCCAGAGGGCTGCTGTTGTTGGATCCACCGCCTAATGCTCCTCCAATGGTATTGACGATGTTACCCAAGACGCCTCCGCCTGAGTTATTATTATTGTTATTATTAGAGTTATTGTTGTTTCCGTTATTGGCATTTGGATCAGCTCCGAAGACATTGTCTAAAAGCGGTCCAGCCAGAGAACCAATAATGGCACCCACCGGTGAACTGTTCATAAACATTCCAAGAGCACCACGAACCAAAGTTCCAAATAAATTTGTAAAGTCGGCTTTGTCAGTATCACCAGAGATTAATCCTAGTCCCATGTTGACTAAGTCCATCAGCGGCATTCCAAAAACTTCTTTTCCTTCCAATTGGGAAGAAACCAGTGAGGCTATTAAACCTTGTAAAGCTTCAGGGTTTGAGGCCACTTGCGTGGTGACTTCAACGCCATTGACGATCATGGCAATTTCTTCCGGGGCACCGGTAAGGTTTTCAATAAAGTCGATCAGTAATTCGGCTCCACCCACTTTCATCATAATTGAGTTGGAACTCACTTCTGTCATTTCGACAGATTCTTCAAGTAGGTCCTCATTAATAGAGTTAGCCTCTTGTTCAGTAATTACTCCTTCATTAACACCATTCTGTAGTGCGTTTCCGGCAGTCGTTTCATTGGTCTCAAGCTGTCCACAACCAATGAGCATCAAAGCTGGTAAAAACATTGTTAAAACGAACGCCTTCAATTTCATGCCTGTCCTCCTTTAAACATTTCGTGACATGCCTAGACCTTCGGTGCCTTTGGACTAAAGTTAAAGTCTCTGGACGAGACGTTAGGCTGAATTGATAAGAATTTAGACATCCCCCAAGTGTTTAAAGAAAACGCACACACTGTTTTAAATTTAGTCGGCTAACTTTTTTACGATTCTCAAAAGCGTACACTAAAAAAAAATGTGAAAAATCCACGGGTTAAAAACTTTCGACAGTTTTGCCTATAATTACCTGTTAAGAATTGGACGTTTGTGCGGGCTGAAGTTCTTAAAATTGTCTCGATATGTGCCGATAGTTTTCTTAACAACACGAGGTATCTGCACATGAACCGTTTCTTTTTCTTATTCTTCGTCAGCATGTTCGCAACTTTGATCACCAAAGCGATTCATTTTGGCAATGCGAATGAAAATGAAACAGTCGAGAATATGCAATATGCCTACGATGATGTTGATCCCGTGGTTTTAGCTTCTTATTTTCCTGGTCACACTTGGCTCGAAAACAAGATGACATCGAAGTCCGTCAACCTCGCCAAGATTTATCAAAAGAAGGCCTTTACTAAAACCCTGACCAAAAACAGCCACGTTCGCCGTTATCAAAAATCCTACAATGTTTGGGTGGAAGAAAAGGTATGTAACGAGTCTCCATATATAGACAAACCGGTTCGCGCCAATATGACCAGTCGCTATGGCTATCGCACCCATCCCATGTCGGGGCGTCGGCATGTGCATGCGGGTATCGATTTTCGTGGTAAAACCGGAACACCTGTTTTGGCAGGAAGCGCTGGTAAAGTGAAAACGGCCCGTCGCAAAGGCGCTTATGGAAAGACTATTATTATTGATCACGGCAATAGCTACACCACTCTTTATGGCCATCTTTCGAAGTATGCTGTGAAAGAAGGGGACTGGGTTAACCTTGGGCAAACCATTGGTTATGTGGGGCGCACGGGGCGAAGCACTGGGCCTCACCTGCATTTTGAAGTTCGCTGTCATAACGTCCCTTTGAATCCAATGAAATACTTGGGGAAAATGGGGCAAGTGGCGGAAGTGAAGTTTAACAAAAGAATTCGTGGTATCAGTCGCCGCCCACGTCGACAGCCCGCTGTGGTCAAACACGATCCCAACTACTACACGCGCATGATCAACTTACAAAAGTTGCGTAAGCTCGATCAAAAAACAAAAAAATTCTAAAGTTCCTTTGCTGATGATATTTCAGTTTTCAGTTTGATAGTCATTGTCTGGTTAGGCCGTCTAATAGACAGGGGAGAACATGAGAACTGAAGCACAGGTTCACTTTAATTCGGCATCAGCGGTGGGTTGGCCCTTCGGCTACTGGCAGGTTTGCATGATGAAGTTTTCAAGCCAAATGTGGCTAGAGACAGGCGAGCTTTTTAAAGCACGATCGGTCTCGCCAAGAACTTTATAAGTTTTTTCGATTTTGCGGTCATTCCACATACGGGCTTGGGCTGTGTATTCTTTTAAAAAGTAATAGGGGACTCCGGCAAAGCTTGAAAGCTCACGGCCATTTAAGCCCTGTTGTTCACCGACCCGAGTTTGTCGCAAAAGTCGAATGTGGCGATGAACCATGGCCAAGATACTGACTTCATTCTGGCCATTTTCTAATAGATCAGCCAAGCACATCAAAGCGCGGGCCTGGTCATTTTTGCCAATGGCATCGGTCAGATCAAAAACATTTTGTAGCTTGATTCTTGATGCCACATGCATCACATCGCTGGCTGTTATCGGCTTGCCTTTGCCGACGTACTGTCCCAGCTTTAAAATTTCATTTTTAATTTCCAAAAGGTTGGGACCAACAATTTGCATTAATAAGTGAATGGCGTCAGTCTCGATTTTCTGTCCATGTTTTTTGCAAATGTACTGCACCCACTGTGGGAACTCGCGATCATAGGGCTTTGCAAAATGGAAGTGTGTGACGTTTTTCAACATCTGTTTGATCACATTTTTTCGGCCATCCGGCTTATCGCCAACAAACACTAAAAAGGTGGAGGGCACGGGATTGGATAGAACCGGCATTAAAGTTTGCCAGTCTTTGTCTTTTAACTCATGCGCGCGTCGAATCATAACCAGGCGCGTGGCCGACATCATGGGTAAGGTTTCGATTATGTCAAAAACCCGACTGACATCAGTTTCTTTACCGTAGAAAATGTCATAGTTAAAATCGCGGGAGCCTTCATCCAGTTTTTCCGCTTTGATATGCTCAAGAGCCTCTTCGATAAAAAAGTCTTCATCGGTGGATAGATAACAGATCGTTCCCTTATTCAGGGTCATGAAATTTTTTAAATCCAATAACGACTGTTTGTGTTGAGCCACTAAAAGTTCTCCGTCAATCGATCAAAAGCATCGCTCATCATTTGCTGGGCAATAAGTTTGATAGTCTGCTTTTTTCTCGCCTCGTTGTAAAGAACATTTGAAGAACGCACACCTTGCCGCTTCAAACGGGCGCTCTGAAAGGCTTCGGCGCCAGAAAAGGTGCTCTGCCAAACCAATTGCTTATCTCTTGAGCGAACAGCTCGCAAATTCACCGCGATACTGATGGTATAAGCGGTGAAAAAAGAGGCAGAGTAGGGAGTGGCGGAGCGAGTCGCAATCGTATTGCCAGAGAAATCTTTGCTGACGAAGTTGGGGTCCGAGCCTTTGCCAACGATATCGACATTCAAGATATCCCCTTTAATAATCAGTTCGGCGGAATCCTTATTGGTAACGATAGCAAAGCCGGAACGTTCCAGCTCTTGAGTCAGGGCGTGAGCGAAGTCGGCCTCTAGGCCCAATTCTTTGGTTGGGTTATCAAAAAGCTCGACATAGACAGTTTTATGATTCCCAGGAAGGTCCCGAGTTTGGTGTCCCCAATTGTAGCCACAATGACTCAGTCCAAGTAAAACCAAAACGCTTAGAATTCGCATAGGCCTAAGGTATCGACAGGTGTGGCTTTTTTCAACAGGAAAAGCCAGGTCCAACTTGAACTTTCAGTGCCTGAGAACTAAAGTAGCGGCCTATGGAAAAATATCCCTTTGTCGGCAAAAAATTAATGACACCCGGCCCTGTTCCAATGCCAGAGGCCGTAAAAAAAAGTTTAGCGGAATACGAATGTCATCATCGGTCAAAAGAGTTTGGTGAGATTTTAAAGCGGGTTTTAGATCAATTGCCGCAAGTCTTTCAAACCAAACAGCCCTGTTACCTGTTGGCAGCCACCGGCACAGGTGGCTTAGAAGCCGCCATGGTGAACACTTTGAAGACCGATCGCAAGGCTTTGTTTATCAATGCTGGTAAGTTTGGCCAGCGCTGGGGAAAAATCGCCAAAAGTTTTGATATTCCCTTTGATGAAATCGAAGTGCAGTGGGGCGAGGACCTGAATGTCGGATTGGTTCGTGAACGTTTGAAACGTGGCGATTACCAGGCCGTTGCCTGGCAGGCCTGTGAAACCAGCACCGGAGCCCTTTACCCGACTCAAGAGATTGCAAAGCTTTGCCAAGAGTACGACGCCCTTTCGATCGTCGACGGAATCACCGCTTTGGGAGCTGCGCCGCTGCCCATGGACGAATGGGGCTTGGATGTGGTTGTCGGGGGGTCGCAAAAAGCTTTTATGCTTCCCACAGGCATGGCCTTTGTGTCTTTGTCTGAGAAAGCGCAAGCCCGTGAAAGCGATATAAAAAGTTACTACTTTGATTTGAAAGCCGAGCGCAAAGCCAATGCTAGTGGTAAAACCCGCTACAGCACACCGACTCAGTTTGTGATCGGTTTGGATATTGTCTTCGAGGAGATTCTACAGAAAAAAGGATTTCAAAAACATTTACAAAGTATTGCCGACCGCGCGGAGTTGTTTCGTAAAAACGTGTCCCTTGATCTTTTCCCCAAAACACCCAGTCCGTCATTAAGCTGTCTGCGCGTGCCAGATGGAATGAAGGCCACGGATTTAAAGAAAAAGGTCGATGCCGAAGGTTTTATGATTGTCGCCGGTCAGGATCAGCTGAAAGACACGGTTATTCGAGTCGGGCACATGGGTTCCATGACCGATGAAGACTTAGTGAACACAGCAAAAGCCATTGAGAAAAACCTATGAGCCAAGACTTGGTTCTGGTCACCAATCGATTTGATAACGACTTGCGCGTGCGTTTGCCACAGTTGCCGGAGGCGGATTTTCGCTACGTAAAATCGATCACTGAAGACGCCGAAGCCCTGTCGCAGGCGACGGCCTTGATTGTCCGCAGTTCCACAAATATTGATAAAGATTTTTTAAATAAAACATCGAATTTGAAATTTATCGTGACCGCGACCAGTGGCTTTGATCATATCGATTTGAGTGCCGCCAAACAGGCCGGAGTGCGTGTCTTTCATATCCCGGAAACCCAAACCACAGCCGCCGCCGAGCTAACCATTGCCATGATTTTTAACTGCGCCCGCAAATGGACGCTTGCCAATCAGCAGATTCGCAAAGGGCAGTGGGAGCGATCCCTTCTTTTGGGGCGACAGATTTCAGGAATGCATCTAGGTATCATTGGACTCGGACGAGTTGGTGGCACAGTGGCGGAAAAAGCCTTAGCCCTAGGAATGACGGTCTCAGCGTTTGATCCCTACCTCGAAAAAGAAGTGAAGGGCGTCACCATGCTTGGCTATGAAGAGCTGATGCGCACTGTGGACGTGGTTTCATTGCATGTTCCAAAAACCAAAGAAACCTTTCAGATGGTCAAAAAAGAAACTCTGCAATGGATGAACACTTCAGCCATACTGATCAATATGTCTCGCGGGGACGTGATCAATGAAAATGATCTGATCGAACACTTGGTGGAGCATCCAGAATTTACCGCTGGTTTGGACGTGTTCGCCAAAGAGCCTTTAGTATTAAAATCTCGTCTGCTTGAGCTCAGCAATGTCTGCCTAGCACCCCATATCGGCGCCAGCACTGAAGAGGCCTTAAAAGCTTCATCGCAAGCGGCGGTCGACAAAGTGATTCAGTTGCTCAACGGCAAAACACCGAGTGGTGAGTTGCCTCCGCAAGTGGAATGGTGGACCTCCTAACGGTCGATCATCTCCAATAAACAGGCTGACTATTTTTCTGATTGGAATTTCTATGACTCTAAAGTTGGCAACAGACGCTGAAATCCCAGGATCGGGAGCCACTGAATGTAAACTTTTTAGGCTTAGAGACGATTTGACGGTGTGCATTGCCTCTTTTTTATAGGCTTCTCCCAGATGGGCTTGTTAGAACCACACAAGTGTTAAGCACATTAATCTTCTAGAGAAATGGAAATATATGTCTGCACTTATTGTCGTAGGGTCCCAGTGGGGGGATGAAGGTAAGGGAAAACTGGTCGACGCTATGGCCTCGCAAAGCGATGCTGTTGTCCGATTTCAAGGGGGCGCCAACGCCGGCCACACCCTGATTGTCGATGGTCAAAAGACCGTTCTCCATCTCAGACCCTCAGGCGTTCTTCATAGTCATGTTCGTTG
>CAXRIX010000067.1:0-7602 GCA_964230555.1 Bdellovibrionales bacterium | reverse complement strand
GGTCTTTTCCGAGTCTGTCCCACCTAAAAGGTGGTCAACGACGTCAAGGCTGCAACGATAACTTTGGCCATCAAAAAACAGCCGATTTTCGTCGATATTTAATAGACCACGAAGTCGCGCCATCGATGTGTAGATAAGAGAGTCGTGCCGTAAGGGGTCATACTCTGAATAACCCCAAACCTTTTCAATCAGTTTTTCTTTGCTGCTTTCGCCGCGGCCGACAGTGATTAAAAGTTTAGTAAGAGTGGGCCCCAACTTTTTGTCGACAACATGACATCGTTCTTTCGTGTTAACAACGCAGTGACCTTCTGGAGCATTGACGATTATAAACTCATCACCTGGTTTTCGGTCGAAGAAATCCATCAGCAAACCATAGTAGCCCCCTTGAATAATCTCCTTGTACAAGTTTTTTGTTCGCTTCCCATGCAGGCGATCAACAAGATCTCCACAACGATCTTCGCCTTCGTTAAAAGAACCCTTTTGTTTTAAGGTTCTAATGTTGGCTCGATGAGAGATCATGCTTTCAATTTTGTCTTCAAGCTGCCGTAGTTTTTCCATGGAGTCGTCCGTTGGCTCTCCCATGGCTTGTAATATTTTAATCTCAAGACCAAGTATTTTAGCTATCAAGTTTCGATCGGTGATGGAGTTAAGGTTCGAACGCGCCGTTTTGGCTAAATACAGAGCTTGTTCGAACGAGCCGCGACGATACATGTTGTATGTCATTCGAAAATTTAAATGTCCCATTTGTCGTTTGTTTTCGGTTTTATAAATGACCTGGTAGTGGTCCGATAAATAATCTTGAGCTTCCTTAAAGTTTCCGGTGAGCATGAACAGATTCGAGATCAAGCATACCAACTCCGAGCGTGAGTAGTCGTCATCGGTGGCGGTCTCTTGCAAGGCCTGTTTTAAAAGGGGAATCGACTCTTCTGGGCTTTTTATATACTTACAGGTATAAAGCAATATTGAGAGTTGTAAAGAATGGGTGAAAGATTCCACACCATTTTTTTGCGCAATAGTAAGGGCCTCTTGTAAAACCTCCACCCCTTTATGAATGCGAAAGCGATGGATCAGATTGTGTCCTTCAAGGTCGAGACACAATATAGCGAACAGAGTTTTTCTGCCTGGATCGTTCACTTTCTCTAAAGCGCGACGAGCCTTTTGAGCCGCTTGAAGACTGTGGTTGTGTCGGGAGAAAAAATAGTTAAAGAAGCCCAGGCCTTGCCAAGCTAAAAACGAAATCATGGCGTTGTTGGGATGCTGTTTGGCCAGTTTTAAATTACGCTTAAAAACACTAGCGGCCTTTTTGTAGTGTGAGGTGCGAGTCAGACTGACGCCGAGGTGGAAAGAAATAAACGCCTGCTCGTCGGCCGATGCGTTTGGATACAAATCTTCAGCCAGCCAGCGAGTGCGCTGGTGGTCGCCTGTAAAGCAATGGGCGGCCAAAAGGTAAATATCTGATTTTCCGAGACTTTTAAGTTTTTGAAAGTGGGCCTGCTGGTAAAGACTTTCGGTGGTCATATTCCCCCTTATCACCACAAATCACAACATTTTTACCAGGTCATGTTCGTTCCGTCGAGGGAGATTTTTGCCTATTGTAAATTCAACACCTTGTCGGTGAAAGCCAGCCTTGGTCGTTTGAAAACGCTGGTGCCGGGTAGGGAAACAGAGGGGGAGACTGTGAAAATACTAACACTTATACTATTTGTTTTAGGACTTGTTGCTTGTTCAGCCACTCATCAACGCCCATTATCTATAGAAGATGAGATCGCCGTAGGGGACGGTATGGGGAAAGAGGATTCGGGGCAAAACATTGATTGCGTGCCATCGGATATGGAGTTGGTGGATTTTCAAGACGTCAATCAAGCCATTTTTTCAACCACCTGCACTCAGTGTCACAGTGGAAGTTCACCCGCCGCCGGAATTAACACTTCAAACTTTGTCGGTGTGACAGAGAACTTGCAGCGTATTTTTGATTCGATGGAAAGTGGTCGTATGCCCTTTGCCGCACCTCCAGTGAGCAACGACAATATCAATTTAATCGCCGCATGGATGAATATTGGAGCGCCAGAACAGCTTGAAGACCTCACTTTGTGTGAATAGAACTTCGTCAGGTCAAAACCGAAAAAAAAGACCAGAGCAAACAAAAGAAGATTGTTGATTTTTTAACAGGCAGCTGTCATTTCATTGGTATGAAAGTTCTTATTACCGGGGTGAGCGGCTTTATTGGTCAGGCCACAGCTGATCATCTTTTGCGAAACTCCTACTCCGTTTACGGCAGTGGGCGCGGCAGCCAAAAGCCTGAAGACTTTGAGGGTCAGTATCGACAATTGAATTTGCTCGATCCAGACCAATGCCGAGACGCTGTCAAAGACATGGATGCTGTGATCCATTGTGCAGGCAAGGCCGGAACTTGGGGCCCCTTCCGTGATTATTACCTTGGCAACGTAGAAGCTACGGCCAACCTCGTAAAGGCCTGTCAAAGTGGTTCTGTCACAAGATTTATTAACATATCATCACCATCGGTTTACTCAGCCTATGAAGACCAGACAAACTTAAAAGAGACGGATATCCCCAAGAGTTTCATTAATGCCTACGCCGAGACCAAGTTTTTCGCCGAACAAAAAGTCAGTGAAGCTCATGGTGACAATCTGTTAACTCTGTCTTTACGGCCCCGAGGCGTTATTGGTGCCGGTGACCGCAATTGGTTCCCAAGAATTATTGAAATGCGCAAGCACGGCGCCTTAGTTCAAGTCGGCAAAGGTGACAATCGGGCCGAGTTTACTTCGATCGGCAATCTTGTATCGCTTCTCGAAAACTGTCTTCGCACTGATCCTAGAAACTTCGGAGAAGTTTACAACGTAACAAACGGTGACCCTGTCAATTTCTGGAATTTCATCGATGAGGGTTTGATTAAAGTGGGCTTGGACGGTGAAAGAAAAAAATGGCCGTTAGGATTGCTGATGCCAGTGGCTCGTTTGAACGAGATTCTTTTCAAAATGTTAAAAACCAAACAAGAGCCCAGAATTCTTCCCGTAAAACTTGCAGTTTCAGCTTACACGATGACCATGAATATCGATAAGACCAAATCCAAGCTTGGTTACGAGCCCATAATATCCAATGAAGAAGCAATGATGGGATTCGCAAATTGGTGGTTATCATAGAAATCAGATTTTGAGGATAGTACTAAAATCAAGAGCGGGCTCCTGCCCTCGCCGGCATTTCGCCCTCTGGGCGAAAACGCGTCACGCTTGCCGGAGTCTTGCTTTTAGTACTATCCTCAAAATCTGAGTTCTAGTAATAAGCCCGCAATTAATTCTTCTTAAACGTTTTTTTGTAAAGAGCAATGCTATCGCGAATAGTTTGATGAGCCGCATCGGTGTCCAGAAAATGCTCCACCACCACAACTTTGTCTTCCAAGGTTTTGTAGTCTTCAAAGAATCGACGGACCTCACTTAAGCGATGGGTCGGTAAATCGTGGATGCTTTTGTAATCACAGTATTCGGGATCGTGAAGATGAACAGCGATGATCTTATCATCGGCCTCTCCCTCGTCTTTCATTTTCATCACACCAATGGGTTTGGCGGTCATTATCGACATCGGGTAAACTGGCTCTTGTCCCAAAACCAGGATATCTAAAGGATCTTTGTCTTCACAGTAGGTTTGCGGGATAAAGCCATAGTTGGCCGGGTAGTGGACGGCACTGAATAAAACCCGATCCACCTTTATCAAGCCACTGTCTTTATCCAGTTCGTATTTGTTTTTAGAACCTTTTGGCACTTCGATAATTGCGGAGACTTCCGTCGGCGCCTTATTGCCGATTTTAACATCATGCCATGGGTTCATTTTTACCTCGGAAGTTTGCAATAACCTTTGGATCCAATTGAATATTGGTGTTGGCCATTTGAAAGGAAATATTGGCGTCGCGAAGACTTTGAATCAAGTTGCGACGAGCCGCTGATTTTAAAGCCCAAGATTGAGCCGGGTCCGCCGCCCAGCCGGCGACCCAACACAGAATGGAATCTTTATCCATGTCCATGATCCAAAAAGAGGCCTCCTCGCTGTCGTCTCGGTATTTCGAATCCATCGAGGCTTTGGCTAGGGTTTTGACTTTGTGAATGTCGACATTGGGTTCAACATAAAAGGCGATATGAGCCCATTCGTTTTCGTCACCCAGAGTCAGGTTCTGAATTTCTTTTTGCAGAAGTTTGTGATTCGGAATGACCAAGCGTCGCCAGTTCCAAATTTTAATGCGAGTGTGGAGAAGGTCAATTTTTTCTACCGTTCCATATTGGTCGTCGATGATCACAGTGTCATTAATACGAATCGGTTGTGAGAAGGTTAGCACCATTCCAGAGATGGCATTTTCAATCACTGGTTTGGCTGCCAGTCCAAAAAGACCGGCAATCAGACCTGTGAACAGAGACAGATAGGTGGCTGGTAACGTGGGGAGGAATGGGAATGATAAAAGGACCAGGCTGAAGAAAAGGACTAATGGGATATAAAATCGTCGCATGAAATCGAAGCGGGCTTCGATACTTTGGACCGCCCGTCGGCGATTGATTAAATTCTCCCCATCATCTTCTTCAACGGATTCGGCAGGAATAACCGCCTCTGAGTAGTCCATCTTTTTGGCTTTTTTTATCCGCCGTTTTTCTTCCCGGCGAATAACAAATATACCGCGTGTTAACAGGAAAAATGAACCTGAGGCCACAATGAGTAGATAGGTAAATTTAAAACCCATGTACGGCTCGATCGACTCTAGCATACAGCCTCTTTAGACGTCTTCAACCTGCCACTGTTCAGAGTGCGTGAGATGGAGGTAATGCAAATGCTTTTTATACTGATTGATCGCATCGGCGATAACCTGTTCTTTGCTGTATCCATAGACGTCGTAATCTTGGCCTCCTTGAAGTAAGAAAACTTCGGCGCGGTAATAGTAGTCGTTCATTTCAGGGATGTAATTGGGAGTTACGAATGTTCGCAAACGAACTCCATAGTTAAAATTTTCCACCCCTTTATTGCGGACGACCAAACGAACCGAGTCGGTCTTACTAAGGTCAAGATTGACATCAAAATTCTTATTTTTCAACTCATCACAGAGCTCACCTAGACCGGGTCTGACCACTTCATTGATGAAGCGCTGAGCCTCATTCAGGCGAGGATGGCTAATTATGGACTCCAGACGATCAAGCCAATGTTTACCACCCGGGGTGGCGGTCGGAGGGGCCGCCAAAGTGGGGTTCTGAACTGCACTGAATAGGGTGTAGTCCTCCTTTAAAGATTTCACGAAGGAAAACATCGCCACCATTATAAGCAAGATCATGGGAAAGGCCGAGGCAATGGTCATGGTTTGCAAAGCCTCAAGACCTCCGGTCAAAAGCAGGACAGCCGCCACAAAACCTTCCAGAACCGCCCAATAGATTCGCTGCCAAACGGGAGGTTCTTGAGCGCCCCCGGAAGCCAGAGTGTCAATAACCAGGGAGCCCGAATCAGAAGAACTCACAAAAAAAGTAACCACCAAACAAAGGCCTAAAACCGAGAGCAAGCCGGACATGGGAAAGAACTCTAAAAAGCGAAACAGGGCCACCGGCACATTTTCATTGACCACTTTAACTAAGTCACCACCATTTTTATTAAGAACTAAATCAATGGCGGTGTTGCCGAACACGGTCATCCAAAAAAAAGTGAAGCCTGCGGGAATAAATAAAACCCCGGCCATAAACTGGCGAATGGTACGACCTCGAGAAATTCTAGCTATGAACATTCCAACAAACGGCGCCCAAGACACCCACCAGCCCCAATACAGAAGTGTCCAGCCGCCCACCCATTCTTCTTGGCGCTCGTAAGTATAAAGGTTGAAAGTCTTGTAGATAATATCCGACAAATAAGCACCGGTATTTTGAACATAAGACTTAAACAGCATGACGGTTTCGCCAAAAAGCAAAACAAAAAGAAGCAGTCCGGCTGCTAAAATCATGTTGATATTAGAAAGACGTTTGATACCACCGTCCAAACCAAGAACCACCGAGACGGTGGCCATGCCGGTGATGATGGCGATAAGAATCACTTGCACGACAGCGGTTTGCGGGATCGCCGGTATTAAATAATTGAGCCCGGCGTTGACCTGGGCGACACCCAATCCCAATGATGTGGCGACACCAAAAAGGGTGCCAATCACACAGAAGGTATCAATGATGTCACCGGTGACCCCATAAATCTTTTTACCAAGCAGGGGATAAAAGGCGGAGCGTGGTAATAGGGGTAAGTCTTTACGATAAGCGAAATAGGCTAAAATAACCGCCAGCACAGCATAAATGGCCCAGGCATGAAGGCCCCAATGGAAGAATGTGATTTTCATCGCCTCTTGCGCGGTGGCCATGGTCAAGGGTTCACCGACGGGGGGTTGAGAAAAGTGCATTAAAGGTTCGGCGACGCCAAAAAACAAAAGTCCAATTCCCATTCCGGCAGAGAACAACATCGCAAACCAAGACAGGTTCTGATAGTCGGGCTCCGAGTGATCTGGACCGAGTTTGATATCACCCATCCGACTCATCATCAGCCAAATTGAAAAAAACAATACGGTTCCAACACCCAGCACATAAATCCAACTGGTTTTAATAATCAGCCAATCTTGAATGCCATCGAAGACAGAGGTTGCAATTTCAGGAACAATCGCCCCCAGTAAAGTGACGACAAAAATGATAAAAGAGGAGAGAAAGAAAACCGGCTTATTAATATTTTGATCGAATGGGCGTTCTGCAGGTGCGATTGGAGCCTCCTCAACACAATATAGAATTTTCAAGTATTGCTAAGGTCTAACACACAAATTTGAGCTCGGCCAGCGGCAGCCAAATTTGTAATCCGTTCCAATGTAAATCGTTCAATGATCGATCGGGTTCCATTGCCGTCCGAGCCGCAAAATTTTCGCTAAAAGCTCTTGATATGTGTAGCCCTGTTTTTTTGCACTCTCAGAAAAATCATCAAACTCTGAGATGTCGGGATTGGGGTTGGCTTCCAGCAAATAGGCTTGGCCAGAGTCGTCGACTCGCAAATCCATGCGAGCGTATCCACTAAGTCCCAAGGCTTTGTAAGCCCGTTTGGCTAACTTTTGCAATTCTTGCCTTCGCTCTTCACTGAGGTCTGCCGGTCCTGTTTTAATACCCTTTCGATCACGATAACCATAGTCAAACTTGGCTTTTGTCGAGTAAAATTCTTTACCGGGGTCTTCGACCGATTCAAACTTCAATTCCCAAACCGGTAGAGTTTCCAGACGGTAATTTCCCATAACTCCAACGAAGTATTCATGACCTTCAATGAATTGCTCGGCAATTGCATCAGTGGAGAAGCGTTTGTGAATAAACTCAACTCTTTCACGAAGTTTTTCTTCGCTGTGAACAATCGACGCTTGCGAAAGACCCAGTGACGCCTCTTCGTTCAGACACTTAACGATCACAGGAAAATTCTTCAAGTTGAGTTTTCGTCTGGGGTTGTTGCGAGGGAAAACCTGAAACTTTGGAGTTTTTATTTTGTGATAACTCAGTATTTTTTTTGACAGAGCTTTATCGCGACCGATGATCATACCCTTGGGGTTACAGCCGGTAT
>CAXRIX010000066.1:0-77940 GCA_964230555.1 Bdellovibrionales bacterium | reverse complement strand
AAGGCAGGAGCCGCGGTCCCTATTTTAGGGTTCCCCCTCAAGACTCCCGATCAGGCCCTAGATAATCGAGCTCCAGAACCTTTTTCAAGACCTTGAAAGCCTCTTGCCCACCTGAAAGGCCTGTGATAGCCAACACCTATGAAAATCACCAGCCTTATCATGTGTCTTAGCCTCATATCTCTACCAGCCGTCGCGGAAGAGCTCAGTTTACCTAAGTTTTCTGATGAAGTGATGTCCCAGGGTAGTGAAGATTACAAGCCAGGCTGTCAGTACACCGAAGATCCACAGACCGGAGAACGTACAAGCCAGTGCACCTTGGATGGTGATGGCGATGTGACCAACTATACTGATGCTGATATTGTCGCTCCCGGAAATCGCTTGGGTCGTCAAGACGGGATCAGCTCAGATTATGCCAACCAACAGATCAGAAACTACACCGGCGGCCGTCGATAAAAAAAAGCCCGGCACTCGGCCAGGCTTTTGAATCTAAACTTGCAATCCTTCTACCAAATTCGAACTTGGTCTTCTTTGGGTAAATACAATTTATCACCCGCTTTGCAATTATAAACGCGATGAAATTCGGGCTGATGTTTCATCTGCTCGTTGACTCGCGCCCAAACCAAAGCGTGTGGGTCGGTCTTCAATCGCATCTCGATTTGTTTGGGGCGCATGACACCACACCAGGCCCGAGCGTATTGAAGGAAAAAGTTTTTGGTAGCTCGCTCGCGGGCAACAGGGTCGACGGGCATGGTTTTCTGAGCGGCATTCAAAGCAAATGTCACTCCTACCAAGTCTCCGATGTTTTCACCCAGGGTGAGGTTTCCATCATGACCGGCGGCTTTGAACTGGGCCACTAACTTCTCGCCTCTTTTCTTGAAAGTCATAACATCTTTGGGTGTCATCCACTGACGAACTTTACCCTTTTCATCGTACTTCGAGCCTTGGTCATCCACCCCGTGTCCGAGCTCGTGGCCAACCACAGCGCCCACTGCGCCTAAGTTGACCCAGTCGGGAAGCTCAGGATCGTAAAATGGATATTGCAAGATTCCCGCCGGCATAACGAACTTGTTGCTGGTTGGAGAATAGTAGGCATTGACTGTCAAAGGTCCCATATACCAAATGGACTTATCCACAGGCTTCGGCAGACGCTTAAACTCGCGCTCCGACAAATTGGCGGCCAGAGTCTGTTGGTTGTGAATGTATTTTTCAGGCTTGTAATCAGCCACCGGATTGAAGTCCCATTCTTTTTCAGTATTGGGCTTAACCACCTGGAAAGTGGCATTCTTGATTTTCTTGATAGCGGCGGCTTTTGACTCTTTCGACAACCACTTGTTGCGAACCAAACCTTCAATGATCGAACTGCGCACTTTTTCTAACAAACTAACAAATTTCTTTTCAGGAAAATTCGGGAAAAAGGTATCAAAAAGTTCATGATCGATCTCTTTGGTGAACTTACCCATCACATCTTCAGTGCAACGTTCATCAAGGCTGGATCGCTTTGGCGGCCCACCAAGGTACTTGTGGCGAAAATCAAAAGACTTCTGAAAATAGTCGGGATAGCCTTGATCCAAATAGCTTTCTACTGATTGAAAAAGGTAAGCACTTTTCAATTGATCCAAACTGTATTTTTCGATGGCCTTATTGAGGAATACAAAAACGTTGTCCATTGGATTGCGGATTTTTGTTTTCTTAGGAACTTTCTCAAAAATAGGACCCAAGCCAAGATTTTTATAATTTAAAAGATGAGAACGCTTCGAATACGCGCGCTTAGACCAAAGAGGTCGTCTTTCAGCGGGGGTCGGGTAATTTTTAATATACTCACTTTCAAACTCGGCCACCCACTCGGCTCGCTTTTCCGGATTATCCATATCGGCCAATTTAAAAAAGTCGGTCGCAATGGATTTAAACTCTTTCATCAGCTCTTTATTCTCGTAGTAGCTTTTCTCTGGCATTGACGTCATTTGCGCCGGAAGAATGATAAAGTCGTAAATGTCGCTATTGTCTAAGTTTGCTATATTTCCATAACTCACATGGGATTCTCGTCCCTGTAAAGATTGTTTAACAAGATAATCGATAAAAGCCTTTTTTGTTTTCAAGGCTTGAACCGTCTTCACTGTTTCCGCCAAAACGGCTTTCTCCTCGGTCGCACGAGCATCTTCGTTCATACAAGAGACATAATAGTCATGCAGCTGCCGACTTTTTTCATTGAAGGTTTTTTTAGATTTAAGGTCTTTTAAATACTCTTTCTTCGCGCTCAGAACTCTTTCATAAGAATCATTGAACGAAAAGATGTGACGGCTACGATCCTCTCGCAGTTTGAAGTTTGCCAGAGCCGGGCCACAGGCATGTTTAAAAAAATCATTACAAGGGTTCACCTTCGGATCCACAGGGAATTCGCGGCGATCCGGAATCTCACTGGTTTTCTGGGTGGTCGTACATGAAAAAATTAGGGCACAGGTCGCAACCCATGGTAATAAAAAGCGCCTCTTCATCAGTCCTCCTTCGACTCAAACCCCAAAAAATAGGCTTGAAAACGCTCCAGAGCTAGGGACAGCGCATCTAATCTTGCAATGATTTCAGCAATTTACAGATCAATTGTCGGAAGAAAAATAAACCTCGGCAATCCGTTCGCGCGCCGCTTGAGCCAAATCGCCATGATTGTCAAAATTCTTTGGATCCAAGGGCTCTAAGTAATGCAAATCGACCTGCATTTCTTTTAGTTTCATAAGCTGCAAGAAATGCGGTGCAAAAGTCATATCGTCATACCAACAGATCCGATCACAGTTTTCTTTCGAGAAGGGCTGACCGTCAATACTTCGGTATTTCAGACAAATCGGAAGAATCGGAAACTCAGTTTGAAACGGAACTCGAAAAAGTGATTTTTTAAAAGGAAGAATTTGGCTGCCATCGGTACTGGTACCCTCTGGAAAAATGAAAACGTTGAACTTTTGATTCAACAAATTCACTAACGCCTGGACTTCTTCCTTCATTTTTCGGCGATTGACTCGATCAACAAAAAACGAACCACCCAGTTTTGCCATATCACCAAGAAAAAAAGTTTTTTCCATTTCGACACTGGTGACAAACACGGCCGGCTGTACGGAACTTAAAACCAGGATGTCCAAATAAGACATATGGTTGCAAACCATAAAATAATTGCGATCAAACAAATTTTCACGAACAAAATGGGTGTTAACATTCACATTCAGTCTTTCTAAAACCTTTCGTGAATTGTCGGCGGTGATTTCCAGTCCGCGCTGGCGTCGAGCCACATCGTTGTTGCGATTCTTCAACTGATTTCGAATGCCCTGCACAGTGTAGCGGGAAACCTGATAGTTGGTCTTTAGAAAGTTTTTTCCTGCTTCCCAGTCCATTGCCATCACGGAGCCACATCCCAGGCTTCAACAGTTAAAGTGGCCGAGGAGTTTATACTTCTTGAATCCTCGTTGATTAAATCTCCTGAGTCAGGGGATCCACCGCTGTCATTAAGGTCAACTTGAGAACAGACATCCATCCGACCTGTTAAAATCTCGTTTACCGAGTCAGAGGTTTCTGGATTCGTCCAGGTTGATACGACACCATCACAGCCGGTGCTGTCGCAATTCATAACCACCGAACCCGTTGCGACGGGTTCAAAGTTTATACTATCGCCACAGCCCGAACGCGACATTCGCACAAAGGCGGTTGGGCTTCCATTGGCTGGGCAACCTGGATCATCTGTGGTGTTGCAGCCCACCTGAACATTGGGAATTCCGATAACGGTTTGGGAGGCGTTTTCACAAGCCGCTAAAGCTGTTAAAATCACAAGGCAAAAAACTTTGTTGAAGCAATGTCTCATAGCCATCCTTTTGCAAGGCTCAATTTATAGCAGCCTCAATGTACAGCGACAACCGCAATTCGGTCGTTTTACTGCGAAATTTTATACTTATATTTCAAGGGTTTAGAATTTTTGAAGTCGACAAAGTACTGACCGGAAACCCGTGGGTCCTCTTCCAGAGGCGCGCAATAACCATAAATCTGAAATGGGTGCTTTAAGCCACGAAACGGCTTGTACCAAACACCGGGCAACGGCTTGGCATCTTCGCCTTTAATTTTTCGCAACTTTTCCTGTTTGCGGCGATCGCGCAGAAAGTTCAGCATAAACGCCGACTGGGTCCCAAAGGCTTCAAGGCCCAGACCACAAACAAGGTCTTTATCCTTTTCTCTTTGCACCCATTCCAAGCCATAACCAGTCCAATAGGGCTCACCGTCTCCCCGGTAAAGGCCGGTTTGCAAGCGAATGCTTTCGACTTTATCCGGCTCTGGAATGTCGAACTGAAAAGGAAATTTAGAAACGGATCCGTGAATCGCATCTTTTTTAATATCAATAGACACGCCATTCATCAGGGGTTTGTTTTCGGCTTTGCCAGCTTTCAAGAAAGCTTGTAGCGCCTGCTTCTCCCAAAAATAGGGGTTAATAAGCAAATGAGACAAAATAAATTTTCTAAAATTATTTTCAATGATTTTTAACAGGTGATCGTTGTGGACGTTCAGCAATCGAGCCAGGCAAAATGTACCTTCTGGCATGTCGGTGCAATAGGTAATAATGTTGGTCGATTCAAAAAGTTTGACCCACTCACGACGCCATTTGCGACCCAAACGATCTTCCACTTCGGCGGCAACGATTTCGTCTTGGTCGATTTTTATTTCACTAATGGTAAAATCTTTCATCGCCGCCGGACGCACAAAGCGAGAACTGGTGTTGCCAATCACACCTTGCCGACCAATAAAATTCTTCAAGAATAACTTAATGCCAAAAAAACCTTTGGTTCTTAGATCATTGTCTCCGTAAATGACCAATTGTGAATTCGGAGCTCCATAGGACAAACTTTGCAAACGATCTTTAGAGCCAGTTTCATCTTTCGGTACATACAGAATATCAGACTTTAACAAGTCGATTTTGTCCTGACTGACTTCAATGTTGTATCCGTAAGACTGAAAATCAAATTTATCTTCTTTTTTCAGTTGTTTCTTATACTTTGTAAAATCAGACTTTGAAGGGCTGTCAATCAAACCAGCCAATTGCGGATAATAACGTCCTTCTATTTTTGTGAACACACTCTGGGAGACATCAAACTGCGAGGGCAAGATTGCTGGCGTTTCTTCGGTGACAAAGGATTTCCAATCCAAGACAATCTCATCTTTTTTCTTCAGAATGTCTTGAACCTCATAAAAGGTTTCAATCACTTTTGTATTCAAAGGCGTTAAAATAAGCTCGTCGACCTTTTCAAAATCCATGGGCACATCGATTTCGACTGTCACCTCATTGAAGACCTGGGAAATTTCAGGATACTCATCAAATTGCGGCAGATAAGGCAAGGACAAAGCCTGTAACATCATCGCCGGTTTAAAATTCAACACCCGCTTCATTGCCAGTTCGACTTTATGATCTTTGTCTGCGTTTTCGACAAACTTCTCGTAAGCAGATATCAAATCTCGCGAAGGCGTACCCAGGTTAAAGTTTTCTGAATTGGTGGCGGCAAACACCAAGGCCACGACATCACCGTCTTTGTTTAACAGAGGACCGCCACTGTTGCCCGGACTGGTGCCGGCACTATAGCGCAAGAAGGTGACGCTGGGATCATCCAAATCGGTCGTTTCGCTAGAAACAATACCATCGCGAATGGCGATGCCTTCACCGTGCACGTTACCAACCGTGTACACTGTTTGCTCAACATCATAGCCCGCAGCAAAATTCAAATGCCCATAGGACTCCATGCCTTCAGTTTTCAGAAATAAGTAGTCACGCTTTACATCAAAACCCAACACCTGCTGGATTTTATGTTTTTTGCCATCCGATGTTTTTAAATAAAAATCGTTATTGATATCAATAACCACTCGCCCAAACAGGCAATGGGCCGCCGTCAAAACGATATTGGGACCAACTAAGAAGCCTGTGCAAAAACCGCTAGAATCTTTAAAATCGCTATCTGAGAGTCCGGCGTATTTTTTAAAGTCTTCGATGGATTTTTCGTCGCGGTTGGCTTCAAACTCTACAATTTTATCGCGCACTCGGCTGATCAGTTTGGATTGTTGCACAGCCTCCGGCTCTGAACGCACAGCCCAATAGCCCAGCCCCACCGCCAATAACAACCCGGCAACACTGCTTGCCACCACCAGTAATCTTTTTTTGAGTTTCTCTTGATGCTCACCATGAATGGCAGAGTAAAAACTAAGTTTGGCTTCGCCTTTTTCGACATAGCGTTGAGTCGCCAGGCCAATATGGTCGGTGATGTTAAAAATTCCCGAATGATCGATAACATGCTTGCGAGACTTTTCTTTGTTTTCGTAAAACCACTTTTCATCGTCGAAATATATTTTGCCGTGTTCGGGGGCTAATGAAAAATGCTGCACCACAATATTATTGTGGCTGCTGCGGCCAATGGAGTACTCACCCGGCTCCAGTTCCAACGTTTCAACAACCATATCTAAATGAATGATGGCTAGCTTCAGTTTCATATCAAGTCTGCTCCGCCCCCAGTAGGATTTAATAATACTACTTATATGTATTTAAAGAGTAAAGCACTCTTGACCCGAACTTGCGGGTGCCTATAGGTTCCCCACAATGTCAGAGTCTTTCGTAAAATCTCTTTATATTTATCCTTTGAAATCCGCTCAGGGTTTGGCCGTCGACACCCTCAACATCGATGCGGCAGGCCCACAGTACGATCGAGAATGGATGGTGGTGAAAAAATCCAATCGATCTTTTGTTTCACAACGCACTCATCCGATCATGAGCCAGCTGAGCACGGATTTAAAGAACCAAAACCTTATCGTTAAAACTCCCGGGTTTGAAGATTTAGCCATCCCATTGGATCGACGATCCCCGACTCGGCTTGAAGTTTCCCTTTTTGGAAAAACAGTTTTAGCTGAAAAAGTGGGCGCTATTTATGATCAATGGCTGAGCGACTTTTTAAAAACCGAAGTTCTTCTTGTCCGCACGCCCGAGGACAATCAGCGCACCACTTCGGGACGCAATGGACCCAAAACCAGTATTCGGTTTCCCGATGGCTATCCATTTTTGCTAACAAACAATGCAACTCTCGACGATCTCAACTCACGACTTTCGCAGTCTGTCTCGATGGCACGCTTCCGTCCCAACATTGTCATCGAAAATGATCAGGCCGATAGTGAAGACCATTGGGACCGTTTCAGTATAGGTACGGTCGACTTTCTGGCT
The DNA here is from genome assembly GCA_964230555.1 of Bdellovibrionales bacterium. Lineage (GTDB taxonomy): Bacteria > Bdellovibrionota > Bdellovibrionia > Bdellovibrionales > JAGQZY01 > JAGQZY01. The sequence continues at coordinate 70,721 of CAXRIX010000066.1, read as the reverse complement.
GTAAAAGCCTGCACCCGGTGCGCGGTGATCGATGTCGACCCGCAAACGGGAAAACGCTCACCCACTGTTTCTACCGCCCTTAAAAAATACCGCACTGACGACGGCGCTATACTCTTTGGTATGAACCTCAGTCACACATCAACAGGCACTCTCTCAGTCGGTGACCGTGTTGAAAACATCAGTGAAAAATAAGATCCTTCAACTCAGACATCGCAATCTTCCCAAGCGGCGAACGTGGCAAGTTTTCCATAAAGTGAATCTCTTTAATTTTTTCAAAGGGCATTAAGTCTTGGTTGATAATGTCCAAAGGAAGAGGAAACTCTTTCGACTCAACGATCAGGTGCAGGTCGAAGCCTCGACGGGCATTGGCGATTGGGGCAATGACAATATTTTTTGGGATTTTAATCTGTAAACTGTCTTTAAGATTTAAAAGATTGACGGTTTCGCCAAGAATTTTGACCACCTCAGAGGCTCGACCTAATACTTTAAGAGTGTTTCCCTCTATTTGAATCCGATCATCTAAGACAAAGGGCTTTGGTCGTTCTTGCCACCTTGAATTTCCATGGTTATCAATCCAAAGAAAGCCGAGAAAAAGACTTGAAGACTCAATGGCATAACCCTCAGGGGTTTCTTTAAACAGAACATGGGGCAAAATTTCGGCCTTCGGAAACTGAGTGTCGTTAAGACTTGTCAATGGGGCGGCCGCCACCAGCGCCGCGGTCTCGGTCATGCCGTAACTGGGAACAAGAGGCCACCCCAAAGCCCGTCCCCGAAAATACAGGTCATTGGCCAAAGGACCGCCACCGACCAACGCTATTCGCAAATCGGGTGGAGCCTTCAAGCCATGGTCAATTAAGTCGTACACCTGGGTTGGCACCAATGAAACGATTGTCACTCCATTGTTTTGCAAATGTTTGTGAAACTGAACCGGATCCCACCGATCCAAACGCGTCATGCGCGCCCCTGACAAAAAAGTGCGGGCATCGATAGACAGTCCGCCAATGTGAAAATCAGGCAAGGGATTCAACCATACATCTCGGCTTCCTATTTTGAAAAACCGATTCACCGATTGCGCGGCCGCTAGGATTCCCACCTTTGGAAGAGCCACCAGTTTATGACCGTGGGATCCGGACTCGGTGCCAGAACTCTTAAGCCACACCACACCCTTGCGGTTTTGCTCATCAACGGCGGCTTGAATTTTGGCCGCAGTACGAGTGGGTAGACGTGGATTTAAAAACAAATGAGATTCCTTGGTTTCCCAAATACTCTCGGATTCAATCACACTTCCACCCACTGCAAATCATCAAACAAATCATCAAACCCAATTCCATAATCGCCGGCCACCGTCAGGTGTGGACCGGCCGACTTCAAATACTTATGAAACGGTGTCTCTTGGTATCGATTCTGCGACATCAAACCGTAATCGTAGAGCTGTCGACCTGACTCAAGTGCTTCAACCATAGCGTGAGCAATTCCTACGGGGTGATCCATATAAGAGGTAAAAATTAAAGGGTGATTTTCGTCAATTTCCCACAATTGTTTTGCTGGTTTTATGACTCGAAAACTGTAACGAACCTGTCCGTCATCAAAGGTTGGTTGATCAAACGCCCATGGCCAATTGAATGCCGCCCAAGCCTCGGGATCGGCAAACGGATCCTCGACAAATTCAACACAGTCTTTCAGATCTTTAATTCGGTCAAAGTAATCAAGGGTTCCTTTACAGTTAAAATCCAAGCGCAGCCAAGGCTCCTGACTTTTGAATTTCAGCAATGATTGAAGAGCCGGGATTTCCTCTTCGGGGCGACGTCCAACCTTGATCTTCACTTTTCGAAACCCGTTTGCCAGAGCTTTTTCTACGTCCTGCATCCATTGAGAAGGAGCATTCAAAACTAAAAAATGGTTGCTTGTGGTTTTACCAGCAAGAAGGCTGTTTTTTTCGGTCCTCTCCAGGGCATCTCGCCGTGAGTAAGTTAGACTCCTGCGAATAAGAGGAGTCGCCCGACCTTGTTTTATTAGAAAAGGAATATCGGAAAATTCAGGATCTCCGAATTCCGGCCATGGAAAAATGTCCGCATAGCCAGCGGCTTGGCCCGACGCCTGTGTCTTTAGCAAATAGCCTCGACGAATTTCGCCGGTGTGGGCTTTCAATTGATAAGGCGACAACCACAGTTTCATCCGACCACCAGCCCAATAGAGAAAAGTGTTGCAAAGAGCAATTGATGAAGGGCTGATAGGCCCAGGACTTTATTAAGATTTTTTTTGTTCTCGACTGTAAAAACCAAGCCAACGACAAAACCCGCCAACGGCACCAATGCGAAGGTCAGCAAAACATACACTTTCTGATGGGCTACCAAAAAGTATAGGTTCAAGAGGTAGGTCATGACCGTTAATACAAGGATTTCGACCTTTACAAAGGTGTCACCAAACCGAACCGCCAGAGTTTTTTTATTCACCAGACGGTCCGATTCACTGTCTCTTAAATTATTGACTGCGATTAAAATTGTCGACAGAAAACCAATTTGTAAGCCGGCCACTAAGGCTGCCGAACTGATATCTAAAGCCTGCAAATAATAGGTTCCGCCGACGGCAAAAAGGCCAAAAAACAAAACCACAAACAAATCACCCAGTCCAAGATACGCCAACGGGAAGGGCCCACCCGTGTATCCGTAGGCTAAAAATACGGATACAATTCCAAGGATCACAATGGGCAGACCACCCCGGGCCACGAGAGGCCATCCAAGAACCACCGCCAGGGCTAGAAAAAACAAACCCATGGCCCAAACTTGTTTCTCAGAAAGCCAACCTTGCTGAGTCACTCTCTGCGGCCCGATGCGAGTGTCGGTGTCGGCTCCCTTTTTAAAATCGATGGCGTCATTAAGTAAGTTGGTAGCAATCTGAATGCAAAAGGCGCTCAATAGAGCCAGCAGACTCACCCAGTATTCATGAAAACCGCCCATAGCTTGACTTAAACAAGTCCCAACCAAAACGGGTACCAAGGCAGCCGTTAAAGTTTTGAATCGAAAGGCCAACAGCCAGGGACGAAGTTTAGCGATCATAGGTTGCCACCTTTTCGACCATTCGGGCCACGTCCTGAGGTTGGTCAAAAAGGATTCCATGTCCGGCCCCAGGAACCAACCACACATGATCCTTTGGTAAAAACTCTTTCATTTCTTCGGACAAGGCACGATATTTTGTATCGTCTTCACCACAGGCCCAAAAAATTTTATTTCCAACGCTTTGCAATTTCTTACGGAAGTCTTCCTGCCTTGCCACCGACCACGCCTGTAAGATTTCAATATAGTCATTAAAATCAGCGTCTGTGAATTGTCGACGCGGTCGACTGCGATCTGAAGCAAACACGTCTTGTCGATTCCATTCCGCAAGCCACTCCTGCTGTGACAGTTGCTGCCCCTTCTCGACCCAGCCAGCCTCTTTGATCAGTCGCTGCTCCCTGCTTTCTTTAAGCCCTGGATGAGACCCCAAGAGTAACAATTTATCAAAGCTCTGGTCTTGAAGATGTAGAAGCAGTCGTCCACCCAATGAATATCCGACCACAATTTTTTTTGTAGACTCCGATGTGAGAAGATCCTTTTGCACTTTATTTGCAGCGGCTTGCAAGGATCGATCGGAATCCAGTGAACGATACAAGTCCAATAAGCTATGGGTGTGGACTTCAACACCCTGGTGTAAGGTTAGTTCATTGATGGTCGAGTTCCAATCAGAAGGCTCACCAAGAAATCCATGAAAAAAGTGAATTTCTAATTTTTCCAAAGCTCATCATACCTTTGCCAAAATTGATTGTTCTGCTCTTCGTCCGGGCTCCATTCGGTGAGCCCAAGGCCCATCGACGGCCGCATAAGAGACGGATCTTCTAAGCGCGAATAGTTCCAGTCCCAAAACTCCGCCATCGCCTGAAAATTGAGCTGGTGATTGTTCTGAAATATCGGGTTGGCAAAAATTCGCGAGAAGATTTTTCCTCCACCATTATTGACAACAATAAGCTCAACGTCTGATTTTTGAGATTTTAAAAACGAGCTGATCCACAAACCATTAAAATCGTAGAGCGCTGTTAAGTCACCCACCACTATCCGGTTTTGGCTTCTTGAATACATACCGCCAAAGGCTGTGGAAAGTTGTCCATCGATTCCATTGGCGCCACGATTACAGTGCACCGGTCGACTGTCTTCACTGACAAGGTCCCACAATCGAATGGGCAAGCTGTTTCCGATGTAAACACTCTCCCCTTCCGCTAAGGTGGTTGCAAACTTTTTAAAAAATGCGGCTTCTGATTTTGGGTATTCCAAAACAAGTCCCTGCAACGCCTGTTCTTTCTCACGCCCCTGTTGGCGCCAATGCGACCAATCCCAAGCTGGCAACGGCAGACCCGGCCATTCTTTTAAATCAACAGTCAAAATTTCAGATTTATCAGTTCCCGAAAATTCTTTGTTGGAAAAACTGTATACGGGAATGTTCATTTGGTCGAGATCGCGCCAGTACCGACCCAATGGCACGTCACCAATGCGCACCACCGATTCCACCTCACCCGATTCTATCATGCGCGTCACTATTCTTTCGCCCCCTTGCAGACTGGCAATCTTGGGGTGCGAGCGCAGGCCCGAAGTGGCTTCTAAAAAAATCGGGACCTCACAGCTTTGCAGAAAGTCGGCGATGTTTTTGTTTTCTAGACTGGATAAACCACCCACCACAACCAGGGTTTTAGAAAGCTTTGGAAGTGGCTTTAAAGTTTTGTGGGCGTTGCTTACAAACTGGGGCTCGGCGACATCAAATGAGGACACCGAATAATTTTCAGTAAGCAGAGGCTCATCAAAACAAAGGTTGATGTGATAGGGTTTCAAGCGATCAATTCGGATATCACAAACATCATCGACTGATAAATCCCAAGACTTTTCCACATAGGGGGTAAAAATCGGCATCTGCTCGATGCTCTGAGGGGCTCCCGTACCGCGCAAACGCTTGGGACGATCGGCGGAGATTAACACCAAAGGAGTGTTCGTGTAATAGGCCTCAATAGCGGCTGGTAGCATTTCGGCAACGGCAGTCCCTGAAGTCGTCACCACCGCCACCGGTCGACGATCACGACGAGCGCGACCAAGAGCAAAAAAAGACGCTGACCTTTCATCAAAAAATGACAGAACATTCAAACCGGAAGCTTGCGAAAGAATTTCGAGCAACGGAGCATTTCTGGCGCCCGGACAAATACAAAAATCCCGAACCCCCTGCGCCGCCAAAGAGACTAAAATCTGATTGGCAAATTTTAAATTCATAAAACTCCAAAAATTTTCTTAACAGAGTTTCTTTTATGGGCGAGCTCCTGCCATTCTTTATCGTACTGGCTTTCAGGAACTACTCCACAACCCGCACCGATTTTAAATTGACGGCCTTGCCAGCGAATATTGCGAATCGAAACAACCACATCGGCTGAGCGCGGAGTGAACGACACAGCAAAGGGTGCACCAAAAGTTCCCCTTGGTGTTTGCTCTTCAAATCGCCGCAACAACTGCATACTTTGTTTCCGTGGGTAACCACCAAGAGCGGCCGTCGGATGCAGCTTTTCAATCAAAGTTTCAAGCTTCATAGGCGAATGCGACTTTAATTCTAATGGAGTTAACATGTGCACCAAATCCGGTGTTGAAACTATGGACGTTTCATGGACATCGACGCCGCCATAAACTTTTAACTGGTTAACGATGTCCTCAATAACTTTCTGGTGCTCTATGTGCTCTTTTGGATCCTGCTGAAAAGCTTCTGGGTTTTCTTCCCACGCCGCTAACGAGCAAGTCCCCGCCAGGGCCATGGTTGCAAAATGCTTGTCGTTAATTTGCGAAACAAGGATTTCTGGACTGACACCCATTTGCCCGCCTTGATCATCCCACTGCCCGTAGAGAAACCCTTTTTCAACTTGCAGGGCCTGGCCTAGGAAATTCGATAGGAAATCTTGCTCCTCAGAGCTGACGCCGGTCTCGAAGGCATAGGGGACAACTTTGTCCAAAGATTTCCTTTTAAAGCCTTCCTGAATTTCTGCAAACTGCTGCTTGAATGTCATGTCGGTCACATGATCCCATTGCACCGGCGTCGCCTTTGGAAAAAACAAAGTTTGCGCCTCAGCTCGACTGATCTGCATGGCATAGGGGTAAAGCAGCCACGGGGCTGTGGATTTTTCAAAGAAATCGGGAGATTTTAAAGCCACCGCTTCGGGGCGCGACTCACTTTCATGGGGCTGTCCCCAGAACAGCCATACCTGGTCTTTTTTACCAAATAGGGCCCCGGATTTTAAAAATTGCTGGCGGTCAAAATCTTTGGGATCAAACATCCTTGCTTTATTTCACAGTTCTTCAAAAATGAATAGATTTGATCTTAGGAAATTCGCCCCCACAGAGGGGAAACTCTAGGAAGTTAGGCATTTTTTTGATAAGGTGGCGCCGACAAAGGGTAGAAAATGGATCGCGTTGTTAATATTGGACCACTTGCAGTTGGAAATAACACTTTTACCGTGATTGCCGGGCCTTGCTCAATTGAATCTGAAGAGCAATTTCTGTCCACAGCACAATTTGTAATGGATAAAGGCGCCTCCATGGTGCGCGGCGGCATTTTTAAGATGCGGACCCAGCCCGATGCCTTCCAGGGCCTGGGAGAGCAGGCTTTTCAATTCGTAAAGAAGATGAAGGATTCGGTCAAAGCGCCTTTTATTGCTGAAATCACCGATCCTCGCCAAATTGACACCTTGATGCCCGTTGTGGACTGCTTTCAAGTGGGAAGCCGAAACATGTACAATTATGAGCTCTTAAAAGAGCTTGGAAAACTCAATGTACCCGTCATGTTGAAACGTGGCTTTTCCGCTCTTATCAAAGAATGGGTTAAAGCGGCGGATTACCTGGTTTCCTCAGGTAACGATCAGGTCATCCTTTGCGAACGTGGCATTCGTTCTTTTGAAGGTCCAATGCGTAACACTCTTGATTTGGGTGGAGTGGCTTACCTGAAAGCGCACCACGATTTTCCAGTCATTGTCGACCCTTCGCACGGAACGGGACGCCCTGAATTGATTCCGGCGATGTCAAAAGCGGCCATCGCTTGTGGTGCCGATGGAATCATTGTCGAAGTTCACCCCAACCCCGAAAAGGCCTTAAGCGATGGCTTCCAAGCCTTGGATTTCGACGCGTTTGCCGGCTTGATCGATCAATTGGAGCCCTTCTTGGGCGTTGTGAACCGAAAGCTCAACCATGGATAAGCGCGAACAAACCATTAAAAATATGTTTTCAGAAATTGCCGGATCCTATGACCGAGCCAATTCTGTTTTAAGCCTAGGTATTCACCATTTGTGGAAACAGAAACTTGTTGGAATGACCCCTGTATCACAAGGTGACTCGGTTTTAGATTGTGCCACGGGCACGGGTGATCTCGCCCTTCTTTTTAAAAAACAAGTGGGCGAAACCGGACAGGTGGTGGGCACCGATTTCTGCCAAGAAATGCTTGATGAAGCCCCTGATAAAGCCAAAGCCAAAAATCTCGACGTCGAATTCAAACTGGCGGACGTGACTCAACTGCCTTTTGAAGACAACTCCTTTAATGCCTGTAGCATTTCCTTTGGAATTCGCAACGTTGAAGATCGAACGAAAGCCTATTGCGAAATGGCCCGGGTCACTAAGCCGGGCGGCCACGTGATGATCCTTGAGTTCGGCCAAATTAAAACCCCTGGCATCAAACAGGCCTACAATTTTTACTCGCAAAAAGTTTTACCGAAAATTGGCGGCTGGGTTTCTGGAAAGCCCGAAGCCTATCAATACCTGAATGACTCCTCGCAAGTCTTCCCATGCGGACAAGATTTTGCTGATGAAGTCATGACCACCGGACTTTACAGCAACGTCAAAGTCACGCCCCTTAGCTTTGGTGTGGCTTATATCTACAAAGCCCAAGTTCGATAACCCTAAGATTCTTCGGACTGACTCTGGGCTTCATGTGGCGGAGCGTTCACCGGATTCAGCCCGCCGAATTTCACCGGGTTCAACGTCTGGCTGTGGCGTCGGTTGCAATGGTACATTTTGTAAGTGGTCACGACAGTTTTGATTGAAACAACACACGTACCCTCTTTCCGCATTTTGCAAAAGCTTAATCCAATCGCGCGCAAAAGGACTGTTGGTTTCGACCGGGGTATCACCCGCTCCTAGAGCCTGGGCCACTGTCGTCAGAAAAGGACGATTGAGAAACCCCATACGACTGGTCTGTTGATTTTGTACATTCAGCATTGAAACCTGCTGAAGTCTTCCTAAGTTCTCTTCGCCTCGGTACACAGAGTAAGAGCTTCGCAAAACCTCACGATACTGTCCGGCCTCTTTTACAAAAACATCCAAAGTCATAGACCGAGACACGGGGTCGAAACGAAACCGAGTGGTCACCTTTTTGTTTTCTAAACTTGGAAGGCTGGTATCAAAAATGGAAGAATTGTTGCCGCATCGTAAATCATTTTTTAATTTCAACTCAGCAGCCTGACTGTAAAGGCTGGCTGCCGAAGCAGACATTGTTTCGGTTAAATCCTGTTGTTGCCATTGATCTGACCCAGCCCGCATAAAGTGGGCCGACCAAGGTAAAACCGGAGTGCTCGCCAGATTTTGCGCCAACAATCCAGAGCTTGAAAAAAATAAAGCAAAAAATATCAGTCGACGCATACCCCTCCCAAATCGCTGTCTAGGGATTGGGGTTCATTATAGCATCGTCCTGTGGGCGTTGAAAGAGTTTGGAGAGAAAGCTCTCAAAGTTCCTCCAGGCTCCACGCACCTCTTTAAAAAATCCACCATTTTTAATATGTTGAAACAACTCTTTTAATTGCGCCTCAATCGGACGATCGACCTGTAGCCGTTTATTAAGATAAAGAATCGTCACAATGGCTGAAAGTAAACCAACAAAGCCACCGGGTGACAATGCCACCGCCGTGATCCCAGCCAACCCAAGAACACCACCTTTTTTAAAAGCTTCGGGATGAAAGTTTTCCTGGTAACCATAGGCCAATCCACAAATCGCAATTAAGCAAAGAAAGGGTTTGGCAGCAAAAACACCGGCCACACCAATTTCTCCTAGGGCTTGCGAGAAAGCCTCTTTATCTTTCTGACTCCAACCCAACACCAACGCGACAATAGCCACCGTTTCTCCAATTAAGGGATCAAGAAGCTCCTTTTTGTTCTGCTGAAAGGTTTCGATAATAACCGCTTCGTTGACACCAAGGTTGCGCAATAAAGTGAAAAAATTCTCTTTGGCTTTTTGTGCCTTTTCACTTTCAGCCTTGACCTTCACCTTGTCGACATACTCTTTCCCCCATTTCACAAAGGCTTCTTTGGCTTGATTTGGGTCAGAGGTTACGATTTTTTCAACTTTTGTTTTCGACTGCTTGAATTTGTCAAAAATCAATCCCTTGAAATCATCGGCGATGCTGCTGACATTTTTTTCGAATTCGTCCCAGTGTTGTCTAAACATTGGCACCTCCCATAGCCTCTCTTTTAGCCTCATCCCACTGCTGACTCAACTCTTTAACCCTTTGTAGTTTTTCTTTCACACCCTGTGAAGGAGCCGTTGTTCCCCGGGTCGGCCAGTCAGCAATCACTGATGTTAGAACCTGATTCCAATGATGAGGATTGGCATCTGCTGCCAATGAGGTCCACATTTCGTTAATCACCTCGCGGTATTCACACTTCAAATGGGGATATTGCCGTTTTGCTTCTTCATACTGACCGTATATTTGCAGCAAAAGGCTTCGACGCGATTGACGCTGGGGCATTTTCACCCCAAATCGCCGAGCGTCCTCTCGAATCAATTGCAGAAGGTTTTTTGATGACGTTTTTTCTTCATTCGAATCTTCACGAGAGTCCGGCTGCAGTAGCACCAGCCCGCCAACCAAGAGCCAGATAAAAACTGGCTCCCAGGTCATTAGAAAAAGGCCCACAAAAAACACCGCTGTCAGATCTCTTAATTTCCGTTTCGACATTATAATCTCCTTTGCCTTAATGAGTGGTTCTGACAACTTCAGGTACAATCACCTGTCCGCTTAACTGTCGTCCCTTAAGTTGCTGCTTCAGTTGTTGAAGGCGACCACGACGAAAGTGATCGGTTCGTTGCTTACGCATTTTCATGACCTCTTTTTTCCAGTCCTCGTTGGGACCTTGGAGATTTTCTAGGCGTGATTCTAACTTTAAAATACTCTCTTCAACTACATTCAGGCCGGGTTTCAGGTGACTGATCTCATCATGAATTTTAGAGAATTGGTTTTGCAAATCCTCGCGCATTTGCACCGATTGACTTCGTGAGACCAAAATCGCCAATTGAGATTCCGATTTTTCCACTTGTCTATTAAGTTCGATCTCAACCTGTTTAGCCGTCTCAATTTCATTTTCAACAAGCTGCAGGTTGGTTTGAGTTTCTTCAATCTCTTTGACCATTAAATCGAGCTCTTCCATTAAGCGGATCGCTAAATCGTCACGGTCCTGATAGGCTGCAACTTCAATATCTTGCTTCATTCCCAATCTTCTGTTTTCAAGTTTTTCTAACTGGGCCTCAAACTTCTTGCGTTGAAAAATAAGATCCGTCAAACTGTCTTTCAGTCGCTTTTGACTGCGCTTCTGCTTACTAATCATCGCCCGAGCCGCAGCTGCAGGGTCCGATGTTCCACTCGCAAATACATTTTTAAAAAGGGAACGGATAGCGTCTCCAATACGATCGAAAATATTCATAATAACTCCTTTAGTTTAATTGCTTTAAGAATGTAAGGACGCCGACCGGCTGCAAGAGCCTTTACTATGAACGTCCAAATTTAAAATATTCGGAAGGCTCGCAATCTCTATTTAAAGATGCGAGCTCACGTACAACTTGGTTTATTCTTGAAAACGACTTTCGCGAGGAAGCAAAATGTGCAGCAACAAATAGGCAAGCAAAACCACGCCTGCGGAACCAAGAAAGGCAAACACGGTGAAAATACGAACAGGTACAACATCGATATCGAGTTTTTCAGAAAGACGGTAACAAACACCCAACAGCTTGGGTTGCAAAGCGCTTTCTTCATTACCCTCGACTGGCATAACGAATGCGCAGACAAAATAAAGTAAAAGTCCTACGCCAAAAAATAGAACACTCAAAAACCAGACAAGACGAACCATGGCTGGGTTGAGATCGAGTCGTTCACCAAGTCCCTGACAAACACCAGCCACCCATCCGTCGCTGGAGCGAGTCCATTGATTTCGTAAACGCATTGATTTCATTTTTGTTCTCCTTCGACACCCTGTTTGGCGCCCGTTTGATGTTTCAGCGACGTTTTAACCCTATCGCTGTATATAAATATACTATGATATATATTTATATATGTCTATACATGATCGTAGTTTTTTATGCTTAATTCCTAAGCTACTGAAAATAATGGACTTATCGCTTACTCATAATGAGTCATTGACCCTAAAACCTGAATATTCCGTTGGTTTAAGGCCTCGGAAGACTTTGACAGCTGGCCAACAATTTTCCAGTCCTCTTGAAAATGACAGCGGTTTGGGGTCTCAAACTGAGATTGTTTCGATCTGAGACGGAATAGACCTTGCTCTACATAGGAACAGGAAGGTTTTATGAGAAAAATACTTATATCTATATTAATGATGTTCGGATTCCTGGCTTTGACCAGCCCAGCGCTGGCCGAAACCACACTTCCATTTTTTATGAGAAGTAATGATATTGATCCTAACGTACGCTTTGATGATGGCACCTGTGGTTCTCGTGTTTCCCGATACTGCTGCCATAGCCGAGTTCAATACAACTGTCGATTTTTAATGCGTCAGTTTTCTGCAGGCTATTGTCGCCCCGATCGTAACGACCTCAGCAACAATTCGTGGCGCCGATGTGAAAACTTACCGGCTCTTCCCGATATTGACGAAGAAAGAGAAGCAGCCATCGCTCCGGCAAGGGGCACTTACCCCATGACAAGAGGACCGGGGGCGTGTCAATACGCTGCCGCTCTCACCCGATGCGCTGGCTATGGGCGCGGCCAGGCTTACAGCTACGCTCGCAGTCGCGGCCGCAGCAGTGGTGCCGGTTACTGTGCCGTCGGCGTTCGAACAGCCTTAGCTTGTATGGCTCGTGAGTTCGGACAACGCGTGGGCGACCGACAGTTTCATTGTGGTGGTAGCGCCTACGACTACTTCGGGTGTCTTGAAAACAAAGGTTTTGATCTTGATATGTCAGCCTGTAATCGTCCTGGTGTGATTCGAGTTTACCGAGGTTACCGACAAGGTAATCCCAACTACAGTGGTGGAGATCGACATGGACACATTGAATTTTTAGGAACCGATGGTATGTGGCACGCAGGAGTTCAATCTTCACTCCCCATCGATCAACGCCTTGGAAGTAATCGTCGACAACTGCGCGGCTGTTATGTCTGGCGCGGAGGAGGAACGGCAAGATGAAAAACTTAGCTCAATTATTATTAGGAATTTTTATTATCCTCAGTTGTGCGGCCTGGTCACAGAAAACTCAAAACTGTGGGTCTTGTGAAGTCGCAGAGAATCTTTTGACTGAAATCAGTGAAAAACAGGAAGATTTCATCGACAAGCAAGAGTTTCATAAAAAACATTTAATTCAGGATGAGAACACACCTGAGAGAAGAGCCTTTGAACTGGCTCAGGGTAAGGCCTACCGCTTTGTCTGTGATGACGGCAAGAACACCCGCAATGACTTAGAAAAGAAAGCTCTCACCGAGTTGGTTCTTGGCCTTAATCGACTGGGCATCGACAGCGATGCGATGTTTGAAATTAATGGATGTTTTCGTGCGAAGGTCTTACAAAGCCGTAAACAATACACAGCGATTGCTAGAACTCTTGGAGTCGAAGGTGAACTTCACCAATTGATTGTGATGAACACGCCCACCGACCAAGATTTCAACTAAGTCATTCGTGTTATTCCGACAGTCTCAACAGAGACTGTCGCATCTCATCGACTTTTGAAGTAATGCTAGCCAAAAGTTGCTTATCAGCCTCCACTACATCTTCGGGGGCATTGGCTAAGAAGCGCTCGTTATTTAACTTGCCGTTGATTTTCTGAATGTCCTTTTCTTGCTTTTCAATCAATTTTTTAAGACGCGAGACCTCTTTGTCCAAATCGACAAGACCCTCCAAAGGAATGACAACGTCGACCTCTGAGTCGCCAAGACGAATCGGCGCCACCGCACATTTTTTAAGGGACGATCTTTCTGAAATTGAGCACTCTTTGAGAGTCGCCAAACGAATGATCTCGGATTTGTTATTACCTAGGATTTTTTGTGACTTATCGTCTTTAGGAGTCAACCAAACATCAAATTTTTCACCAGGCTTAATCTTGTTTTCCCCACGAATATTGCGGATGGCTGTGATCACCTCTTTCACAAGTTCCATTTCAAATGAAGCCTCTTCACTACCAAGCCCCAACCAAGTTTTGTCCTTATCGTATTCGGGGTAATGATCAACAATACAAGCCTCGCCTTTTATAGGAAGCTTCTGATAAATTTCCTCAGAAATAAACGGCGCAAACGGATGCAGCAACCGAACGATTCGATTGAGTGTTTGAGCCAACACCAATTGAGTGACTTGCTTTTGCTTAAGGTCTTCTCCATAAAGCACAGGCTTAGAAAACTCTAAGTACCAATCGCAGAACTCATGCCAAGTGAAAGAATAGATTCGATTGGCCGCATCGGAAAAGCGCATTTCCTCAAGATATTGGTTCACTTCTTTTTCAACCAAGCCTGTTTGGTAAATCAACCATTGATCGGCCGTCGTCAACTGCGACAGACTGACCGTGGCCTCAGTCCCTTCGGCAGGCGCCTTGAAGCCTTCCATATTAGAAAGCGAAAAGCGTGTGGCGTTCCAAATTTTATTCATAAAATTGCGATAGCCTTCAAGTCTTTGCACCGAAAACTTAAGGTCCTTGCCTGTTGCCATTTGTGACATCAGAGTGAATCGAAGAGCGTCGGCGCCATACTCTTCGATCATTTCCACCGGATCAATGGAGTTGCCTAAACTTTTCGACATTTTTCGGCCTTGAGAATCACGGATCAGTCCATGAATATAAACTTTTCGAAACGGTACATCCCCTTTCATCTCAAGACCCATCATGATCATTCGAGCCACCCAAAAGAAGATGATGTCGTGACCGGTTACTAAAACAGATGTTGGGTAAAAGGTTTTTTGAGCCTCTGTATCCTGAGGCCAGCCCATGGTACTAAAAGGCCAAAGACCCGAACTGAACCATGTGTCCAAAACATCTTCATCTTGATGAATATTCTTTCCACCACAGCCTTCGCACTGACTGGGGTCGTCTTCCGACACCGTCACTTGATCACAATCATCGCAATACCAGGCTGGAATCCTGTGCCCCCACCAAAGCTGGCGCGACACACACCAATCTTCGATGATGTTCATCCAATGTAGATAGGTTTTGGTCCACTGCTCCGGAACAAATTGGATAGTTTCATTTTCGACAACGTGGCGAGCCGGCGTTGATAAGTCTTTGGTTTTTACAAACCACTGCTTACTTAAAAAGGGCTCAACGATGGCACCTGTACGGTCGCAGTAGCCAACCGCATGTTGATGGGGTTCGATTTTGACAATGATGTTTTTGTCTTCAAACTCTTCAACAATTTTTTTACGAGCCTCTTGAGTTTTTAAGCCTTGCCAGGGACCACAATTTTCATTCAGAGTGCCATCAACATTTAAAATGTTTATGAAATCCAGGTTATGTTTCTTACCCAGTTCATAATCATTAAAATCATGGGCCGGCGTCACCTTTAATGCTCCAGTACCAAATTCGCGATCGACGTATTCGTCAGCGATAATTGGAATTTGACGATTAATCACGGGAAGAGTGATGGTTTTGCCAATGAGTTTTTGGTAGCGCTCATCATCAGGATGCACACAAACTGCACTATCTCCTAAATAAGTTTCGGGTCGGGTGGTGGCGATAATTAATGTCTTATCTGTTCCATCCACCGGATAGGCCAAGTGATACAGGCTTCCTTTGGTGTCTTTATGAACCACTTCCAAGTCAGAAATCGCTGATTGCAAAGGCGGAGACCAGTTCACCAGCTTTTTACCCTGATAAAGCCATCCTTTTTTATACAAATGTACGAACACTTTGCGAACCGCTTTAGAAACACCGGCATCCAATGTGAAAGTCTCTCGCTTCCAATCGACCGAATCCCCCAGGCGTTTCATTTGCGAGTAAATTCGATCGCCGTAAGTTTGCTTCCATTTCCAAACTTCATCTAAAAAGGCTTCTCGGCCCATCTCTAAGCGATCTTTTCCTTGCTTGCGTAAATCTTTTTCAACGACGGCCTGGGTGGCGATACCGGCGTGATCCGAGCCCGGCAGCCACATGGCATTGAAACCCTGCATTCTCTTCCACCGAACCAAGACATCCTGAATGGTGTGATCCAAGGCATGGCCCATATGCAAAAATCCGGTCACATTCGGGGGTGGTAAAATGACACTGTAAGGTCGTTTCGTGGATTGGTCCTCGGCCGCAAAATAATTCTGGTCTTCCCAGTATTTATAAATACGGTCTTCAACATCATTGGGATTGTAGCGATCACTTAAATTCTCAGACATCCCGATTATTTAGCATAAATTAGGGGGGAGCCCAAGCCCTCACAATGCATATGTGAGAATTTTAGGTTATACTAACCAAATGAAGGTTGTTTTCTCGATTTTATTGTTAATTTTAGTCATTTGGAGCCCCACCGCCAAGGCCTCAAGCTTTGAAATTTGCGAGTATAAAATCAAGGTTTTAGCTGTCGGTCAGAAACAACTCCGAGTCGACGTGGTCGAAACCATTGTGTCACCCGGCTTCAACGCTGAAAAAAAGACTTTGGCTTGTCAGGGAAAAATCAATCGAGGCCGTATCCCCCTTGCCAAGGTCAGCCAAGGCAAAACTCTGATCAAAAAAGGGGCCAGACTCAAAGCCGAATGGAAGTCTTATTCTGCCATGGGAGAAAACGGGCCGATATCGGATGTCTCTTGGCGTTTTTATGAAATCAACGACTAAGCCACCTGCTTCTGTGGATTTGGTAATCGAGAGACAATCAACATAAATAGCAAGATTCCAAAGACCGCCATTCCACCGGATGTGAAGAAAGGCGCTCCTTGAGAAAACTCCTGGTACAACCATCCCCCAAGCACAGGACCGACAATTCGCCCAATCGCCCCCATGGAGTTCATCACTCCCAAGACATAGCCCTGCTCTTCATCATCGGTGATGATCGAGGCCAAGCCAACTATGGGCGGGCGCATGCAGCCGTTACCGATGGCCAACAGGGTCATCACAAAAGCCAGCACCAGAATCGAGTAACTGAGACCAATCCCGATAAATGACAAAGCCATGGCCACCAAGCCAAAGGAAAGGACTCTCTTTTCTCCAAATTTAGGAATCCATTTGCGAATGAAATACCCTTGCGTCAGCACCATAATGACACCGACATAAGCAAAGCTGATCGAGGCGACTTTATAGTCCCACCCAAACCGATCTTGCACGAACGGAAAAACCATCACCTCCATCAAAGCCATGGCCAAACTCATAAGAAAAAAGATCATGAACAACGATCGCAAAAGAGGTTGTTTAAAAATAAAGGTCATGGACTCCCAACGCCCCACCCGACTTGAAGATTTCTTGGGTTGAGTGAGAGTTTCCGGCAACATGAAATAAGCAAGAACGAGATTTATTAAATTGAGCCCACCAGCCACCAAGGCGGAAAACTGGATTCCAAAAGGAGGCTCACTGCCCAAGGCCTCGCCGATGGGGCCAGTCAAACCTGCTATGGCTGGTCCCATAATAAATCCCAGACCAAACGCGGCACCGATCAGTCCCATTCCAATCGACCTCTGATCACGAGGTGTGACATCAGCAATGTAGGCTTGAGCGGCTGATATGTTAGCAGCAAAAAAGCCGGCCAATGCGCGTGCTATAAAGAGATAAATTAGATGTTCCGCAAATGCAAAAAAGGTGTAGGCAAAAACAGCCCCAAAAAGACTGATCAGAATAATCGGACGTCGACCAAACCTATCACTCAATCGTCCCCACATCGGTGAGAACAAAAACTGCATGAATGAATAAACCGCCATCAGCAATCCGATTTCCAACGGAGTGGCTGAAAACTGTCGAGCCAGATAAGGGATCAAGGGTAAGATGATCCCAAACCCAACGAGATCTAGAAAAACGGTGAAAAAGATGAGCTTCAAAGCTCTTTTCTGCTTGGCATCCATGGAAATGACTCTGCCTTCAGTCTAAGGATTTAGCAAGAGCTCCCGAGATTTGGGAGCATCTGGACAAGGAATACTGGAATAGGATCAGATCTCTGCAGGTTTTTCCGGCATCGGAATTTCAAGGTCAGGCTCACCGATTTCTGGGTCAGGGACGACTGCATGGCCTTGATCAATCATCGCCAAGTGTGCCTTCACTAAAGATTTAAGACCGGCTTCAAACTGCATTCTAGATTTTTTAAGATCGTTGACGTCCTGATACATATTTCGCAAAGACTCACGAGCCTCTTTAATAATTATATCGGAGCGCTGCCTAGCCTCACGGATGATCAAGTCGGCCTCGCGTTGTGCCTCAGCCTTCATTCTCTCTGACATCTGAGAAGCGGCTTGCAAAGTCTGCTTTAAAGTTTCTTCGCGCTCTTGATGATCTTTTACCGAAGTCTCTAAAGTTTTTTGTTTTTCTACAAGCTGTTCATGTTGGCGAGTCAGGGTTTCAAATTCATCGGCAACGTCACGAAGGAAGTCGTGGACCTCTTCAGTATCAAGACCGTATATCTTGCGCCCAAAGGTTTTATTGGCAATATCGATGGGTGCGATTCTCATAATTCCCTCCCTGGTCATTATTTTCGCTATGAATTTTCCTTAGCGAGTTCGTGGTCCCGCATCAGGGCTTTATTAAAACTCATTCTTAGGATTCCTTCAAGTTCAAGCTCACGCATTGATGCTAATCCTGCTGCTGTGACCCCTTTTTTTGACGCAACCCTCACTGTTTGCTGGTCAAAACTGACATCCGGACTTTCCGCAGCCAGCTTTGCTGTGCCTAAAAAAGTCTCTATGACAACTTTTCTAGCAACTTCTGGCTCGATGCCGTTTTCTTCTATCCAATCCTGCCAATATTTCATCATCTCCAATAAAAAACCAGTGCCACTGGCCGATGCAACCATCAGCGCCGAAAAAGCTTCACCCTCTTCAGTCATCACCACATACCCAAGAGGAGAAAACAGATTTTTAACCAAATTTTCGATGACAAGATTCGGTTTTTCCAAGCAAAACGAAACCACGGCCCGGCAAATAAAAATGGGCGTGTTAGGCATCACGCGGACCAGTTCGGCCTCTTGAATGTATTTGCGAAGAGTTGGGATTTGGATTCCAGCTGCTAAACTAATGACCACCTTGTCTGTGGTGAAGGTTTTGCGTAAAGGCTCCAGAAGATCCAGTAAGTCCTGGGGCTTAGTCGCCAAAATAATAATGTCTGATTTTTCAACCAATTCTTCGGTCGTCTCGACAGGATTCACCTGAAACCGACTGACCATTTTTTGAACTTTACCCGGCGTGCGATTGTTAACAAAAACTTGCTCAGGCTTAAGTGTTTTACTTGTTATCAGCGCTGTCAGTATGGCTTGCCCCATATTTCCCAGTCCAATGAAACCGACTTTTTTATCTTGCAACGAAAAGTTCATCGACCACCCCTCAGGTTTTATTGAAGAGATTATGAAGCTTATTCCCCAGTCGAATGACTAACGACTCCATACCTGCCCCTACAGACTCCACTATAGTGGTATGAACTCACGGAAATAGCAATAAATAACTCGAAATTAGTCACGCGGACCGAGTAAGACTTCTCCCAAACGCAAGAGTGTAGCGCCTTTGCGAAGAGCCAGTGGGAAATCCTGACTGGTTCCCATGGAAAGAGTCTGAAAATTTTCTGGGTTGTGCTTCTGACAGTTTTTAAAAACCTGTGCGCACTTTTCGAACCACACTAAAGCTTCAGACTCATTATCGGTAAGAGGCGGAAAAAACATCAAGCCTTGCAAGTTGACCCGCGGTGTTTTGATCGCCGCTTCTACCAGTTCCGCCAAATCAGAAGTGAGCACTCCCTGCTTGCTGTCTTCACTGGCAATATTCACCTGGATTAAAACGTTCTGGGTGCAGGCTTTCTCGGCCGCCACTTGCGCAATTTTTTCTAACTCTACTTTACGCGCAACAGTCTGAATAAGGTAAAATTCACCGACGATGTCTTTTATTTTTTTTCGCTGGAGCTGCCCGATAAAATGCCAGCGTATAGGCAAGTCTTTTAGCTCTTGCTTTTTATCCAAAGCTTCTTGCAAATAGTTTTCGCCGAAATCTTCTATCCCCATGTCGGCAAGGGCTTTGATTTTCTCGACCGACTGTCGCTTGGAAACCGCTAGAATCGTCGGCTTTTGCAAGCTGTCTTGCAATTTCAATTCGGAAGCGATTCGCTTTTGAATAGTATTAAGATTTTCTTTTAATGTCCCAAGCATTTTCCTGCATGACCTTTTTTATTTTTTCAATAGGAAGACCTATAACATTATTAAGTGAACCTCGATATTCTTTAACGAACTTTTTTGCCTCGCCTTGAATGCCATAAGATCCGGCCTTGTCTCGAGGATCTCCGGATCGCACATAATCCAAAATATCCTGTTGGCGTAAATTCACAAACTCAACAGTGGTCAATTCGTGCCCTAAAATGAGACGTTTTGTTCTGAGATCGAACAGACAAAAGCCTGTAATCACCTGATGGACCTGGCCGGAGAGCTGGTTTAAAATATCAATAGAGTGTTGTTCGTTTTTTGGTTTACCGAGAATTTGGCCATTAAAAACCACCACTGTGTCTGCACCAAGCAATAAAATGTTATTTGATTTCGGTAACTTAGGGCTATTTTTGGCGACCTCGACCTTTTGCCGAGCGCAATCCGAAATTTGCTCCGTTAAATTCAGGTTTTTATTAAGAATTTCCGATACTTCTATTGGGAAAGTGTGGAACTCAAAACCTTCTTCCTCAAGGATCATTCGTCTGCGGGGTGATGTTGAAGTGAGTATGAGTTCTCGCATGGGGACTTTTTAAAGAAAAGGTTGAAAAATGGGAAGTGATTTATTGCTTTATTTGGGAATCTTGTTGGCTGGCTTTTCAGTTCTGTGGACAGTCTACACAATTTTTTCAGTCAATGAAGACAACAAAGCTTTGTCTTGGGCGACAGGCGACCAACCTGATAAGTCCGAGTCACCGATTATCAACATGTCTCGACCGCTGGTGCACCAACTGACCATCAAATATGCCAAACGTATACAGAATAAAAATTTTCGCAAAAATATTGAATACAAAATTATGACAGGAGGCCTTGAAAATGAGCTCAATGTTGATGAGTTCATTGGCCTTAAAATGCTTTGGGGGCTTTTCTTTCCCGCCTTTGTCGCGATCTTAAACCTTTCACTCCAACTGGGATACCCTTGGATTGTTATTGTCGCTGCCGTTCCGATTGGCTGGATGATTCCTGACTTTCACGCCAACAAACAAAGGCAGGTGCGCTACCAAGCTATTATTGTCGACTTGCCATTCTTTGTTGATTTGCTGGCATTATCAACTCAGGCCGGTGCCGATTTTATGGGAGCCATCCAGAAAATTTCGGATGCCGCTGAAGACAGTTTACTGGCCAAGGAATTTGATAAAGTTTTGCGTGATACACGTCTTGGAAGCACACGTGAACAGGCGCTTAAGTCGATGTCGCGACGCTTGGATATCGCCGAGGTCACTAGCTTTGTGAACGTTCTCACCGACGCCGACGCCACTGGTGCTAGTATTGGTGATGTTTTAAAAGAACAATCCGAACAAATGCGACTGGAGCGCTTTGTGCGTGCCGAGAAAGCCGGTGCCCGCGCTTCACAAGCCATTCTAATACCAATGATGATTTTTATTATTCCCGCCGTTTTTATAATGGTCTTTGCCCCGGTTGGATTGCAATTTGTTTATGGAGGCCAGTAAATGAAGGCCATGTTGAACCGAACAAAAAATACAACTCTAGTGCCAAAGTTAACGATCGCCGATAGCTTTCGTTTACGAGCTCAGGGCTTAATAGGAAGAAAGACTCTTCCCGAAGATGAGGGCATTTGGTTCCCGAAAAGCAATTGGATACACACTTGCTTTATGTCGATTCCAATCGACGTCATTTATCTCGACAAAGAGATGAAAGTTAAGAAACTTCAACCGCATCTTAGGCCTTGGCGAATGCCAGCCCCAGTCCTTACGGCAAGATCAGTCCTTGAAGTCACAGAAGGTTTCATCAGTCGAAATGATATTCAGCTAGGAGATACACTCTATGTGGGCGATTAAGGTTTTAAATGGCCCCCAAGCGGGTAAAATATTTCAACTTAAAGAAGGTAGCCACAGTTTGGGACGCTCCCCACAATCGACCTTACAGATCAAGAGTGCCTCAATCTCTAAGCTGCACGCTAAGGTGATGGTCACCGAAGATAAAATTATCCTCTCCGACAATCGCTCAAGCAACGGGATTGTGGTCAATGGAGTGAAAGTTCAAAACAAAGCTCTTCGCGCCGGCGATAAGTTCGCTCTCGGAGAAGTTATTTTTGATGTTATTCAATTACCAGACTACGTCTCGATTTTGCCCGACATGGACACACCTAGGCCAACAACTCAGACCTCAGGCAACAACGCTCTGGTCGCCCAAGAATTCGGAATGATTGAACCACAATCCAACGATGTCCAGGTGTTAGCCTCCAATATTAAGACAGACAACGAGCAAGAACAGAAACCCGAATTATCGATTCAGGAAAAATTTGAGTACTATGTTGAAGAAGTAGCACTACCAGGCGTTTATGAGTATTCCTATAAATTCGACCTCAAGTATGTGGTCATGTCCTTTGTTATTTTCTTTGTGCTTCTGGTAACGGCTCTATCGGTTATCCCCGTCATTAAAGTCTCGCGAGACTTTGTCATTGACGAAAGTACTCGCCGGGCCGACTCTTTAGCAAAAATCTTAGTCCAGGAAAACCGAGATTTTGTAATCAGTAAAAATGAAATCAGCATTAATGTGCGCTCAGTGCGTAACGAAGCGGGTGTTGATCAAGCTTTTATTGTCGATGCTTTGGATGGACATATCATTGCACCAGTCAAGCAGCGTGGCAAGTATTCAACGATTCCGTTTGTTCAACGAGCTCGCAAAAAGCCCAATAGCTACTCCGAGGTTCTCGATAACAGAATTGGCGTTAGTCGTCCGATCCTTTATACTAACCCGCTCACTGGTGAACCTTCGCCGGCGGCTTATGCTGTCGTCTTATACAATTTAGATCGTGTGGCATTGGACGTGCCCAGAACATTAAGCCTCATGATTCAGATTCTTCTCATTACCATGCTCGCAGGTGCGGTACTTTACTTCTTTCTCTATAAAGTGATCACTAAGCCACTTTATGATCTTAACGAAGAGATTAATAATGCCTTGAAAGATGGTACCAACAATATCGAAGTTAAAACGCCGACGCCAATATTTAAAAAATTGGTCTCAAACATCAACAGTGCACTGTCTCGAATGTCGCAAGAGGATGACAACCAGATGTCCGTTGGCATTGGTGATAAAACGATGGAGGCTTCAGAACTGGTTGAAATGTTCCCAGTCGCTTCGCTCGCCATTTCTCCTGAAAACGAGATGATTATCGCGCATAACGATTACATCAACGGGCACCCACTTTTTGATGATGATGAAATTCGAGACAAGTACCTCGACGACTTAACAGATTCCTCACTGGTCGAGAACCTTAAGGATTTGCTGCAAAAAGCTGTCGATAATCCCAACCAAAAACACACCAACCCCCTGCCCTCAGCATCGGGTTTAAATTTTGAGGTTTCTATTAAGTCGATCCAAGAAATGGGCAATATTAGCTACTATGTGGTCTGTTTTTCAGAAGTTTACGATGACGAGGAGAATTACGAAGAGTGACAGCAGCTAAACGGAATATTTTCAAAGCCATCGATTTCCTAATCAAGGTCCAAAGCGGCCCTGATGCTGGTAAGGCTTACCGTTTACAACCACCAAAGATTGTCGTTGGTCGTGATCCTCGTTGTCAGATCTCTTTAAGTGACCCAAAAACCAGTCGCAAACAGCTTGTTATCACTTTTAATAACAATGTGATGTGTGAGGATATTAGTTCACGTAAAACCACCTTGATCAATGGCAAGCCTTGCGGAAAAACGATCTTGCGTCCCGGCGACAAAATCAGCTTTGGTCAAACAACCATGATATTTGAAACCAAAGCCAATGAAAAAGCACAGCCACAGCTGGCTAGTGCGAAACCGGCAACTGACGAAGAACTAGAAAAAAAGCAAGGTCAAAAGCGATTTCGCATGTTTATGATTGCAATTTTGGTGCTAGCCGGTGGCCTGTTTCTTTTGGAAGATCCGCCAGAGGAACTCCCCGAAGAGAAGTTGGCGACCAACGCCGACTTACAAAAACAAATTGAAGAGTCGAAAGAGCGAATGGCCTTAATCAAAGAGAAAGCTGAGAACCAACCGAGCATTCTCGCCAAAGACGATAAATACATTTACAGTGTTGAACGCCATTTTATCTCGGGATTCAGAGACTTTCAAAATGGTCGGTACGGCCGGGCCCTGGACTCTTTCGGCACAACCATCGCCACTGAACCTGATCATACCCGAGCCCAACTTTACTCGAAAACGGCACGAAAAAAGCGAGCCGACTTGATCGACACCCATCTGCGAGATGGGCAAAAATATAAGGCCAAGTTAATGTACAACCGCTGTGCAGCCGAATTTCAAAAAGCTTTGGTTCTAATCAACAATGTGAATTCAAAGAAATATAAGTTAGCAAAGGCGCAATTTGATGAGTGCAATTTATTAAAGGCAGGGGGCTATCAATGAAATTAGCAGCCTTCAGAGACGGTGTTTTATTACAACAGATTGAGCTTCAACAAGGACAGTCCTACACTATTGGTCGTAAAGAAGGTTGCGCCATTCGTCTTGAGAAACTTCCCGGTATCTCGCGCGAGCATTTCGAAGTTGTCGAGGACGAGTCCGGCGATTGGAGAGTGAATGTACTTTCCGAAATCAAACTTATTGAATTCGGCGGCGAAGAACGCAAAGATTTCACTCTTGAAGGAAGTGGAGACTTTTTACTCGACCCCTATACATTTAAATTCGAATCTGGGGAAAGCTCTCAGAGTCAAAACCAATTCAACGCCATGGCCGAGAGCAGCTTGGACGGCCACTCCGATAGTGTGCAGGCGATGGAATCGTTCCAAGACAACACTCCAACCAACGAAGAAGAAGTAGACGATGACGAAAAAACCGCCATTCAAAACTTTTCGGGCTTACCCTACATAAAAATCATTGGTCGCGATGGTATGAAATCTGAATATTTCAGGCTTGAGGGTAACCTTTGGGTGATTGGAGGCGATGAGGGAGCTTCGGTCTATCTCAGAGAACCCAGTGCTTCACCGAGTCACTTTGAAGTCAGTAAGACAGATAAAGGATTTTTCCTTGTCGACTTAGGAAGCAAGCAAGGTACAGAGCTCAACGGTCAAAAACTGGTATCCAAAAAGCCAACAAGACTCCTGAGTGGTGACATCATCACTGTGGGAGCAACGTCGATGCAATTTGAGCTTCGTGATAAAGCTTTTAAAAGAAAAGTCAGTAATATTCCTTTAAATATGTATAAAAACCCCTTGGTCTTTTTTGATCAAGATGTGGCGATGGTTTCATTAGACGAACCTGAAGATGGTTCCGGCAGCGCCGAGGAGATCGATAATGACTCAGCGGCTAATCAGAAAGAAAAGAAAAAGAAAAAGATCATGATGATTGCAGCGGCCGCTTTTGTGCTTCTTGCTGTCGGCAGCGAGTTTCTGATGCCGAAAGAAGAGGAGAAAAAGCAAGCCTCAGCCGACCCTTTTCACCAACTTTCCCCTGCCGAACAAAAAATTGTTTCTCAAACCTACAAGTTAGCCAGTCAACTTTATCTTAACCGAGACTATGAGTTGGCTTTAATCCAGCTCGAAAAATTACATACAATCATTCCGGTGTACAAAGACTCGAAAAAGATGGAAGAAGATTGTATTATCGCTCGCGATAACGAACGCCAAAAAGCTTTGCGCGAACAACAGAGGCGGGAGCAAGAAGAGCTTGAAAAACGCGTTCATTCGGCGATTTCTCAATGCGAACAAGAATATGCAACATCAGAGGATGTGGACGGAGTTAAGGCCTGTCTGGTGCCAGCGGCCAATCTCGACCCCAACAACCCACGTATTGCCCAGTTGGTGACGGAAGTTGAAGCTCGCTCCGAAGAAAGAAAAATTCGCGAAAAAATGGCCGCTGAACGCAAAGAAAAGATTCTTCGTGGAAAAGAACTCTATGATCGCGCTTATAATCTGCATCGCAAACAGAAATGGCAAGAGGCTATTGAAGCCTATGAAAACCATATTCACTCTGGACTTCCAGACCCAAAAAATCTGGTTAAAAAGTCAAAAAGGAAACTGGCTAGTATCGAATGGCATATCAAAACAAAAAAAGCCACTTTACTGAACGAGGCTCAGCAAAAATATTCAAATGAGCAGATTCGCGAGGCGATTCGCTTAACACGAAAGGCCGCCGATGTAGACCCCTTTGATCCAAAGATCTCTGCTTTTCTTTATCAAATGGAAAAAGAACTCTCGAATAGAATGAAAACTATATATATGGACAGTGTTATCGAGGAACGCTTCGGAAACCTGGAAGCCAGTAAATTGAAGTGGGAAGAAATTATTAAGACAGATATTGAAGACGGCGAATACTACATCAAGGCAAAACGGAAGCTCAAACAATATGGCTTTAAATATTAAAATTTCAGAAAGATCTTATGGTGGAAAGAAGTTCCGCCCTCCAGTGGTTGTTGATTTCGAGAAATCAAACAACCTCTTACTCTGTGTGACACCTTGGGGACAACCGGACATAGCCGACAAGGTGATTCAGTCGGTAAAAAGTTTTGTTACTATGGCCTTTGAAGACACGGAACTAACCGTGCCCTATGCTCGCAAAGAAAATCTACAGCAAATGGGTAACATTTTGCGTATGGCTGTTATCATGGCCAGTGAAAAGATCTTTAATGAATTCAATAAAGAAGAGTACACTTCAGGTTTTGAAGTTTTTGCTGCGGTTCAAGATGGTCCGCAGTGGATCTACGTCAGTTGCGGGCAACCATCTCTGGTCATTAACCGGAAGAACATGGGCAGCATCCCTCTTTCGCAAGCCATTGACTTGAATGTCTTAACATTAAAAAACTCAGTATTAGACCCTTTACCGAATCAGCTTTTGGGACTTGGACAACACCCTCCTATTCAGTATGGAAATGTCTATTTAAAGGATACTGATAAATTAGCTTTAATCAGTCGGACCTATTTGCCCAATCAGTTTTTTGAACTGAATCGAGATCGCTTCAACTCTGAAGAGATCGCAAAAACTCTAGCCAAAGAAAATCAAGAGGTGCCTTTTTGGTTAGGATTTATCGACATCGATTAATTCAAGAAACTCGACATTATCTGGTAAAAAGAAGTAGAGTTCCGAGAGGGTCGGAGCGAAATCAAAAGGCTCGTGGATATCATTGATAAACAGCATTGCAAGGTTTAAGCGTTTGGCTTGGCGGCGACTTCGAATCGTGTTCACTTGCGTCCAAAACCCTTCGGCCGGACGTTTTTTATTGCGTAACCGATTGATCCCTTCAACCACCCGCCTTAAACCCGAGTCTTGGCAGTGTTGATAAAACTCGCGGACATTTTTCTTCTCTCCGACAAAATATCGAAGACAGCGTTGTGGTGACTGGCCTGGGGTTTCCCGTAAGTTCAGCTCTGAAATCAGCTTCCACTCTGGGTTTTTCGCCTTCTTACCCAACTCAAAAAGATCCACCCAACGTCGCTCATAAAGAGCACGGTAAGCCAACCAACGGATCACGATAGAATGCTTTCTTGCAAAAGCCTCGTCCATTCGTTCTTGAAACCGGTCCACAGGTTGGTCAATCATCCAGGATTGTTCGTGCCAACGATAAAGTTGAGTCAGCTGTTTGATTTTAGATTTCTTTAAAGTTTTAGGAGGGCAAGATTGACGTCCCAATGATTCATGGCAGAACTGAGGGAAAAACGACTTCATCTGCTTGATGACATCAAATTTCTCGGCCAGTAATTTGCCTTCATCTTGCAGAACAGGTTCATACTCCTTCTTATCATAAAATGTATCGAAAACATTTAGATCAGGGTTGAACACAAACAGATAATGCTTTCTTCGCAATCCTTGAGTGGCCCAATTACTAAGCCCCCGCCACAAACTCCAGGTGTTCTGCTGTGGAATAAAAATGTCAGATGGCTCCGGCGAGAGAATAAGATCACCCTGCTGAGGTTTGTGCTGGATTAACTTCTGCAGCCAACGCCCAAGCTTTGCGAAAGACAAAATTTCAGATGTGAGCTCCCCCATATTAGTTTTCACCAATGACGATAATTTGATTTGCAAAGGAACATGCAAGTACTGACCACTTAACGGGTTGTAAGGTCGTAACGAATGATCGGGGCCGGAGAGTCCGACCACAATGAAATGACTTTTTTTCCATTTCTTGCGCGCCTTCAACTCGCCAATCAACTCATCAATAGTTTCATGGATCTCAAGAACACTGGAGGCTCGACTGATTGGTCGTTCGTTATCAAGTCCATCTTGAGTGACACGGTTTTTGTAAAGAAGATCTGGAGCGTAGAATGTGAGAAAAAAAGATCCTTTTTGAACTTCATCATCAAGCCACCGCATGGAGGCGCGAACCGACTGAGAGAAACTTTTAAAAAATTTCGGGTCTCGCCCCTGGAAAGGTTCGTGGAACTCTTCGAAGCCTTGGCCAATCCCGAATTTTTTTAAAAGCGGTACGCCACCGGAAAAAAAGGCTGTTCGCATTTTTGAGTTGATTGCACTTTCTGCTAAGGTTTGAATTCGATTTGATATTCCGACGGAACCATTGTGGGTCACGTTGTGCTTGCTCAAAGGCAAGCCAGTCAGGATTGAGCTAATATTGGATTGAGTCAAAGTTGTTGGTGCGTAAACATGGGTGTAGCGAAGAAAATCATCGCAGACTTCTTGCAAATTGCTCAGCTCATCCATCTTCCGAGAGTCGGCACACAAATAGTCTTGCTCAGAGAAAGATTCTAAAAGGATTAGAACGACCGGTGGTTTTTTGGAGGTGAATGGCGAACAGGAGCCCAGCAATAGCCCGACGACAATCATTAGGACCGCTCTTTGGTGGTGAAAAACCGCCATTTCTTGACCTCCCCAGGTATCTCTATTGTAATAGATGGAGTATCAGTGGTAAACGCATTATATAGATAATGGCCCTTCAAATGGGTCGACGCCCTTCTAAAAGGAGATCCAATGCTTGTCGATAAATTTTTCGTCCTCTCACAAGGCAGTGCCGAAATTCTACTTTGGATTCTTTTGCTCACCAGTGTTTTGAGTATTGGAATGATTATCGAAAGATTTTTAACCCTCCATTCTGTTTACCGACGAAATACTGAGTTTCGAAATAAAGCTCAAGATTTGCTACAGAGTCAGTCACTGGATGAACTGGAAGATCTCGCAAAGGATAAAGACAGTCTTCCTGGACGCGCTTTATCTTACGGCCTGCGCCATATCAAAACTTCCGGTCCACAAGGGCTGGCTGAGGTTTTCAACTCATTTCATATGATCGAGCGACCCAAGCTAGAGAGAAACCTGAATTTTTTAGCAACCGTCGGATCCAATGCCCCGTTTGTCGGTCTTCTTGGTACGGTTCTAGGAATCATGAAGGCGTTCAGTGACTTAGCCGGCAACACCGGCGGAGGCAATGACGTTGTTATGGCTGGTATTGCGCATGCCCTTGTCGCTACAGCGGTCGGTCTCTTTGTCGCGATCCCGGCCGTCATTGCCTACAACTACTTTCAAAAATTGGTTCGCCAAAGCTTACAGTCGATTGATGTCGCCAGAGAGCTTTGTATCGCATACGCAAAACGAACAAAAGGATAAGACATGGCCGGCGGCTCCTACAATAGTGACCAAGATCAACCCATAGCTGAAATCAATGTCGTACCATTGGTCGATATCATACTTGTGGTCCTCATTATTTTTATGGTGACAGCGCCCTTGGTCCTAAAGCCCACCATTGATGTCGACTTACCACAAGCCTCCTCAGGAGAAACCAAAGAAGCTCCCAAGAATATCGAGGTTGTTATCAGTAAAACCGGAGAGCTTTATTTGGACGGCAACAAGGTCAGCTTGGACCAACTGAAATCAACGGTGAGCTTAGAGGCCGAAAAGAACAGCAAATCCTCGGTTGTCTTAACGGCTGATAAAGATGTGACACTCGATGGCCTGACCACCATCATCGACGCCATTAAAGGCTCTGGGATCAAAAAAGTCGGCTTCAGCATTCAAAAGAAGTAGATCAGCAGCCATTACGCGGCGCGATTAACGCCGTGGAAAAGGTTGTGGATAAGACCGTCTAATGGGCTTAAATCATTAAAACTAATCAGCTTTATAGACCGCCTAATGTGTATAAAATGAGCAGAAGCTACATCTCACGGCTTTTTTTATAAGGCTGAATACGTTTCCAAGAATTCATAACCGATTGATAATCTTCGATTTTCTTAAAACCTTCTGGAGCCTCATCGCCACCCTGATCAGAGCCGTTGTAGAGAAAGGTGATAACGCTCTCATCGAGCTTTAATCGATCCTCCATAAAGGCCTTTAATTTTTCCCCATTGATTTCGCGAAGGGTCTTCGCCAACTTGTCATAGAACTGGAAGTCTCCATGGTAGGTTCCCGCCATCGATGTGAACTTGCCCAGTCTTTCACGCAAGGAGTTCGGCACCTGGGTGATTTCAGAAATCAAAGACTGCTTCACCAATTCAACATCCTCTTCAAGCAGATTGCTTTTAAGAGCTGTTGTAAACTCCGACAGAAATTTATGAGACCTGTTAAAACAATCCATTGCGGTGTGACTTTGAGATTGAATAAGCGTTCCAAGCCCACAAAAACCATTGTTATTGGTCGAAAAAGCAGCAACCACATAACCCAACTGTTGCTGGGTTCGCAGCTCCGTAAAATAAGGCTGTTCGATCAATTTCCCAATTAAATCAACATAGGCTTGATTCTCTATGGTCCATTCACTGGTTTTATAAAGAGTCACTTGCCCGTTATTGTTGTTGGGACCAGTAAAGACGCGTGCATAGCGTTCCTGGGGAAGCTCTAAAAATTTGTTTTCAAAGACTTCCACCTCTTCGGCCACAAAGCCGCAGGCCTGCAGTTCGTGAAAAAAGCCTTCAATCACTGGCTTTATTTTGTCCTTATCGATATTCCCATAACAATAACTGCGGATCGATACCTCACTGAAAAATTTTCGAGCAAAGGCATTGATCTGGGAAAGCGAAACTTCATCAATAAAACGAATGTAATCTTGATGGTGCACAGCCCCTGTCGAAAAGAATTGGCCCATCTCATAGATAAGCTGCTGGTAGGCCGCATCATGAGACTTGTTCAAAACCGCCTTTTTAATTTTTTTGCGAATCTCTTCAAAGGTGGCATCCTCAACTTCGACATGGTCTAAACGTCGGCCGAACTTTCGGTCAACAATCAAATTACCAAGCAGATCGTCAAGATGATGCGAATAACCACTGGTGTCCAAAGTAATCGTGTTGTACCCGTGAGAGATATTGAAGTGCAATCCGGCCTGTCGCACCGGATAGCCCCACTCATTGAGTTCCTCTTTTTTTAGAGCCACAAATAGCTTCGCCAAAAGGTAGTTCCTTGGGTCGCCGTTGATAACATCTGAAATAAACGACAGCGAAATCGACCCTTTTGGAATTCCTAGGTCGGTATCGACTTGCGAAAACATAGTGGTCCAACCACGAAAAACCTCTTTTTCTGGTTCGTAGATTTTTGGAGGTTTAATCAAATCCATGTTTGTCGGAACATAGGGGTTGGGTTCAGGATAAACAAATTCCGATAGGATTCCTTGAGAGTTTATCTCATCAATCAAGCTCTTCTCCATATCGGTAGTGCGATAGGCAATCCCGTAATACGGCTCCATCTCCCCCTTTACTGGCTGGTTGGAAAAAAGAGTCACTTGCATATTGTCAGTGGTTAAATAGCCCAAAAACGTGTCGAACTCTTTGGGTCTGTATTCATGGTAAAGATAGAAGCGCTT
This sequence comes from Bdellovibrionales bacterium, assembly GCA_964230555.1. GTDB lineage: Bacteria > Bdellovibrionota > Bdellovibrionia > Bdellovibrionales > JAGQZY01 > JAGQZY01. Next base: position 39,451 of record CAXRIX010000066.1, on the reverse strand, counting down.
AAGAAAACTATCGACAGGATAATAGAGCATAGAGGCACTGAATTGACTGGCGCGGGACATCGAGCTCTTTGGCTCCATGTTGTTGAGGTCGACCTCGGCCATAATTTTGCGCTCATCAAAAATGTATTGTTTTAATCCTTCTTTTTTCAATAGCTTAATATAAGAAAAGCAGGCCTTGATAATCTCTGGGTAGTTGGCCTTTCCTTGATCGGTCAGGTGCACTCGGATATGAAACATCTTCCACCACGTGGAGGTTTCAAGGCCTAATGCCAAGCCCTTCTTTTTTAAATAAGTTAAAAGTGAGCCTTCACCCTCTTCCCCAAGTATATGCGCTAAGAATTGGGTGGGCTTAGACTCCCAAAATGGTAAGTCATCGGGCATATCGAAACTGATCTTTAGATAATCGTGATCTCTTATGGTTTCAACCTGATGAATTTTAGGGGTTTCTCCGTGAACAAAGAGTTTGTCATCAAACTTGGGTTTTTCAATGTTTAGGTTGGGGACATCTTCGAAATACTTCTCAGCCAATTCTTGCAATTGACTGCCTTCGGCTGGGCTCATCAGCACAAGCCTCATCAAATTGGCTGAATAATTCTTTTTATAGAAATCCATCACCACTTGCCGGTCGGCGGCCGCCAAGGTGTTTTTATCCCCTGTGGCAAACAATGAAAAAGGATGGTTGGGGTCGGTTGTCATCTGCAAAAAGCGATACTCACGACGATGGTCATCTTTTAGATTCTTTTCGTGTTCACTGTGGACGGCATTTTTTTCTCTTTCCACATACTGGTCGTCAAACGTGGGATTGACAAAAAACCTTGAAAATCTTTGTAAGGCCCCTTCAAAGGCTGGATGCACACAATCAAAAAAATAGTTGGTGTGATCGATGGATGTGTAAGCATTGTGTCCACCACCATTTTTATTCAAAAAGTTTTCGTAATCGCCAACCGTTGGATAGTCTTCGGTACCTAAAAACAGCATATGCTCTAAAAAGTGAGCCAATCCCAGATGGTCTTTGGGGTTTTGCATCGAGCCCGCCATGACAGCCAACGCCGCCGATGATTTCACAAATCGTGGGTCACTGATGGCTAGTCCTTGCAGGCCATTTTTAAGGGTAAATGTTTTAAAGGTCATTCCGCCAACCACAGGCACATCCTTTGTCGTTATAGATTGAGTCTAGCGATCGCTACACATAGACAGTATAGATGTTTCTACCCGAAAAATCGCTATATGCGCTTTGCACAATAGTTTGGAATTAGTCCTTCCTCTGGTTCTTGTTTATGTCTAGTATGTGAAAACTGTAACCCTGTGAAAGGAGCGCCCATGAAAGCATTTGTTTTCTCTCTAATTTTCTTTACCGCTACTATGGCCCAGGCCAAGCAAGTTCCACTCGACACAACGTCCAGTCAAGTCCAATGGAAAGGCGCGAAAAAGCTGCCTGGCGCGGGAGATCACACAGGATCTGTCAAAATTAAAAAGGGCACCATTAACCTAAACGAAAAAAATGAACTGATTGGTGGCACCATTGTTATCGATATGAAGTCCATCGAAAACAAGGACCTTTCAGGCAAGTACAAAACCAAACTAGAAAATCATCTCGACTCTGAAGACTTTTTCCACATAAAAAAACACCCTGAAGCCAACTTTAAAATCACCAAAGTTGAGAAAACCCGGAGCAACCTGCATAAAGTCACTGGAAACCTGACCCTCAGAGGGGAAACTCATCAGGAGTCCTTCGAAATTAAAGTTGACACCCAAAAAGCGAAAAAAGGACAAATATTGGTCGCAACCGGCGATATTTCCATTAACCGAGCGAAGTATGGGGTCACTTACAACTCAGAATCCAATCTTCTTAAAAAAGCTGTGAAAATCGCTAAAGATAAAGTGATAAAAGACTCTATTGAACTCAGCCTCGAATTAAAAACCAAAAAAATCTAACGCTTGAATCTAGGGAGCCAACGCTCCCTACTTTGTTTTATCCTTCTTTCTAAAAAGTAAGTTCAGATGAGGGAAGACCAATAAGGTCATAATCATGGCCAGCAGTGTTCCAAACACAATCTCAAGTCCAAACCTCTGGCTTGGAGGAAAATTGGAGAGATAAAAAACACTAAAACCAGCAGCAATCACAAGGCTCGAAATTAAAACAGCAGGCCCTTGGCTTTTCACAGCCCAAACCCAGCCATCGCCATCTGTCCTATGACCTTTCGCCTCGGACAGTCGTCGTGCCGCCAAAATAATATGGATCAAACCATCAACGGCCAGCCCAAGGACGATATTGACTGACGGTGACGAAATGATGTCCACAGGTACCCCAAAATATCCGATAGCTCCTATAAAAGCCGAGGCGGCCGCCACAATAGAAAGCCCCCCAAAGAATGTAATAAAGGGCGACAGTGACAATAAAAAGATGATGACTAGAAACAAGACCACCAAAGCACTGATCCCCTGCTTCATACTCTCACGTATTTTGTAAGCCAATTCCCCCTGCATGTAGTAGCTGCCGCCAACAATATCGAGTCTAAAATCATGTTTTCGTGGCTTCGCCATAAGCTGGTTGACGATGTCTTTCCTATTCAGGGTTCGCCCAGTCTCTCGCATACGGATCAAGTAAAGAGCTTGGTCGGAGTCTTCAGTTATAAATCCACGCGCCACCTTGTCATATTCTCGGCGTGACAAAATACTTAGAACACTGCCCCAGGGAAGCAGACGCGCGATCCAATTCTCTTGAGTCTCGGCCATCAAAACGGGTAACGAAAGAACCGAACCCACCGCCGGGTGAGATTCAAGATCCTTCTGCAGTGCCATCATTCGCTTGTAAACATCAGAACTCTTCAGCTTATTGCCTTTACGATCGCTAATAACAAAATTCAAAGGATTGCTGCCTCCATAGCGGTCTACCTCTTTGATTCCTTTGTAAATATCTTGTTTCTCTTTAAAATAGGTCAGCAAAGAGGGGTCTGTGTTAATTCCTTTTTTATAACCAACCCAAAACAGGTATCCAGAACCTGCAACCAGAACAGTCGCCACCAACAGTCCAAAAGGAAGAGGCCATGGCAGAAAAAATTTCGGCTTTTCCTCATCCTTTCGTTTTTTTCCTAACTTTGAAAATCTTAAGAAAATGGGAAACAGGAGGTAAGCCATAAGCAAAGACGCAATAGTACCAATGGTTCCGCCTATTCCCAACTGCTGCAAAGGTTTGGCTTCAACAAATATCAGACTGGCAAACCCAAAAACTGTTGTTGCCGCCGCCCAAAATGACGCAGGTAAGGTGGTTGCTATCGTCGAAGCCAAACGCAACTTTCTATTTTCGTGCCGATCTTGCCGCCAATTCGAAGTCAGAAAGACGATATGTGAAGTGGTCAGGACATAAACAATCGCACCAAGATTGGCTGTTAAGATTCCAACCGGAATGCCCAAATAATGCTGAATTAAAAGTGTCAGCGCCGCTGCAGTCAGTGCCGCTGCCATGGCTCCGATTGTCACTACGAACGAGAAAAAGATGAGAAAGACCACCGCCGAACTCACCAAAGTGGCTCCCATAATAAACTGCTTCATATCGTGACTGAGCATCTGCCGGATTTCTTCGATAATGTAGGGTATTCCTGAAATGTAGATGCGTTCAGAGCGATATGGCTTTTTATGAACAATCTTTTTTATAGCGTTCACAACCTGGGTCACTTGTTTATCATCAATAAAACAAATGATCAGTGAGTTCTTTTTTGTCTTCGTATCTATAAATCGAACCCACATTGGATTCTGCATGGCTGCCGTTATATCCGGAGGTCCATGGGTGATACTTTGCACCGACTTCACACCTTTAACTTTTTGTAAGTCATTACTTAACAGCTCAATCAGACGCAGATAATGAGGTGTTGTGATATCCGGAGAGGGCAAAGTCAAAATAACCGAATCACCAACTAAAAACTTCTTATAAATTAGAGCATCATCTTTATAGATTTTGCTTTCTTTTGAAAAAAAGAATGACGAAGTCATCTGAGGTGTTAAATCCACCTCTTCGAAAAACAGGTAAAATACGCCACCCACCATACCCAAGATCAACAAAGCCACAAAGGGGTTGATGAAAAGTCTTTTGAGCAATTGTCTAATCATGGGTTGCTTTACCAATGGGGTGAAAAGTTCTTTGTTCCTATCGGAATTATTGCCAGTTTTTATAAGGCTTTAGGCTCTAAGGATCAACCTTTGATGGCCCTTTCTGAAAAACCTTTAAAGACGGCTTAAAGGCCGTTTGCCTTTCGTCGATGTAGCTCAACTTTCCGACTTCAAAACCCAATAACCAACGACTCCGCCAAAGGAACAAGGTCAGAGTCGGGAATCCAACATAAATGTTTTGGACAAAAGTCGTTACCACTTTGGCTCGCTTTATGTCGTGGGCCAGCATAAAGCGACCAGCATTCCGTAAGTTGGTCACCGTATTTTGCGCGTAAGGATCTATGGCTATAAAACGTTCGGGAACCTTGTGAAAAGCCATCAGGTGCTTTTTCATTTCTAAGGCTTCATTAAAAGGGGTTCCTTCTGGCTTAACATTGCCACCGCTGACAAGAATAACCGAAGCCTCTCCTTCTTGCATGAGCTTCACCGCCCAATTGAGTCTTTTCTTCATTGTCGCATTAAGGCTCATGGCTTCGCCAAAGGGAGGTATAAAACCGGGAACAATCAAAAAACTGAGCCGGGATTGGTTGTTGAGACTTTGAATATAACGACTGACTTCAGCATTTTCCTTGCTTAGATCAATCGGCTCACCGTGATCATGGGCCTGCTGGACATTGGCATAGGCGTATTGCTCTGGCGGAATAGGACGTAACTGACTGTGGTCTAAAGGTGAACTTTGTTGCGAGGATTGAATTTTGAAAACTGGGTCTCGTGAACTTTCTTTGTAGGCAATAAAACCCACGAAACCCAAAATCAAAAGTCCAAATAAAATGAAAAGGCGTAAAATCTAAGCGCCCTCTTCTTCAGTCTTTTCCATGGTGATTTGAAGCTCCACTCGTCGATTCTGAGCGCGTCCCTCTTTGGTTGAATTGTCCGCTACGGGACTACTTTCACCGGCTCCGACAACTTCAACGTGTTGGGCTGGTACGCCTTGCGCCACCATGATTGATTTGACCGCACGGGCTCGCTTTTCCGACAGCTCTTGGTTGGTGGAGTCGCTCCCCGTACTGTCGGTATGACCAACAACAGTGATTCTATTTTCAGGGTACTTTTTTAGGATATTCGATATTTTGGTAACACTTTGTTTGGCCTGTGACTGAACGGCCGGAGACCCAGTGGAAAAAAGGATGTCGCCTTTTAACTTAGTGATAATTCCATTTTCTGTTCGCTTGGTTTCAGCAATTTTTTCCAGCTCTTTGGCTTGCTTATCAAGCTTGTAACCATAAGCCCCACCAACACCGGCGCCAATAGCAGCGCCAATAGCGGCCCCTTTGCCTCGTTTGCCCATTTGATGTCCCAACACGGCTCCGACGGCTGCGCCTGCTGCTGCTCCGACACCGGTGCCGACAGCGGTTTTCTTTCCGGCAGACTCACAGCCAAGCATTGCTAACGATAGGGTAATTAAAGAAATCACTAAATACTTCACAGACCTTCTCCTTATAAAAAGTGGATTGCCCTGTGCAGGAACGCAATATGACGCTTAATTCTTGCAGGGGACCCTCAAATTTTGAAGAAGGCCGATAGAAAGGTCAATTATTTTGTGGCAGAAGCCTGCTTCGTAAAAAGAGTTAAGTACTCGCCATAACCCTCTTCTTCCATCTTCTCGCGAGGGACAAAGCGAAGGGCCGCTGAGTTGATACAATATCGAAGACCAGTCGGCTGCGGTCCATCCTCAAAAACATGACCTAAGTGTGAATCACCATGCTTCGATCGCACCTCAGTTCTTACAGAAAATAAACCTCGATCCTCTTTCTCAACGATATTTTGTTCTTCAATCGGTTTAAAAAATGAAGGCCAGCCGGTGCCGGACTTGTATTTATGGGTCGAGCTGAACAGCGGCTCTCCACTGACAACATCGACATAAATGCCTTCTTGTTTGTTATCCCAATACTCGTTTTTAAAGGCCCGTTCGGTACCGTCTTTCTGTGTCACTTTGTATTGTATTTTATTTAACATTTCTTTTATTTTTTCATCTGATGGTCTGCTGTATTTTGACATGGTCGCCTTCTTTTTACCTTTTGGTTTGTAATCTCGATCGTCTCCCCAGGTTTCGTCTAAGTAATCGTCACGACCTGAGCGGTATCGGTAATATTTGTACTTTAATATGCTATTTTTATAAAAATCTTGGTGGTACTGTTCGGCTGCATAAAACTCTTTGGCTTCACGGACTGGCGTCACTATTGGCTTTTTAAACCGCTGGCTCGCATCCATTTTCTGTTTCGACTTCTCTGCAATCTCTTTTTGATTTTTAGAGTGATAGAAGATCGCGGTTGTATACTGCTCCCCCCGATCAACAAACTGTCCTCCGGCATCCGTGGGATTAATTTGCCTCCAAAACACTTGCAATAAATCTTCGTAAGAAATCTTACTTGGGTCATAGGTCACCTGCACCACTTCAAGGTGACCGGTCGTTCCCGAGGAGACCTGTTTATAAGTTGGATCTTTTACATCACCACCCATGTAGCCTGAAACAACAGGACCAACACCTTTTAGTTTTTCAAACGGCGGCTCCATACACCAGAAGCAGCCACCAGCAAAGGTGGCCTTTTGTTCGCCGGCTAGGGCCGACCAAAGCGGGCTGGAAAAGCTTAGAAAAATAGTCAGAATCAAAACACGGTTCATCGGCATCCTTTTGTTCAAGCCTATTTTAACAAATCTTTAGCCCAAAGCCAAACTGTTATAAATAGGCGTCTTTTTCAATCCAATCGGAGTCTCCTTTGAACTCCTCATAGGCCGAAATCATTAAGAAATTAAAGGCCTTCTGTTCTATCATTCGTAAGGCCGCAAGCTTTTGTGACGTCAATTTTTCATTTTTCTGCAATTCGGTTTGGATTTGCTCCAGGTGGTGCTCCTCTTCTCGCAAAATCGTTTTAATATAAGACGCAAAGCCAAGGGGCTCCATCAAATCGGCATAAAAGGGATAAACTGTGTTGGCGCGCTCTTCAATTAAGAGTGTTGAAAGAAGGTAATTGTAGTGAGAGTCTTCACCATTTAAAGCGGCTGCCACTGATTGGTCCACCGATTGAATATAGGCTCGTCCCGCAGCCCCCGCCAGTAGATACTCATCATCGTAAGTCTTTAAATGTCCTTCACTAAGTTTTAAAGCCATTTTCTTGAAAATCTGAGCGTGACGAATCTCTTCAGTCATATGCGCCAGAACCTCGCGGTCGATAACGCTTTCTTTCTGACTTTTCATGATCTTACGAGCACCCATATACTCCATCAAACTGATGGTATTTAAAAATCGAGCGTGTTGCTGAGGCTCTTTAACCAACTCAATAAGTATTTGCTTCCAATCTGTCATTTAAAACTCCTGTTTCAGAACTTCGTACATTGTGTGATAAATTTTTTCTAACTCGATTTTCTCTATACAATAGGGCGGCACACTGTAAAGCGTCCCCCCAAGAGGACGTAATAGAACCCCTCGTTTTAAAGCGGCCTGATTGAACTTGTAGGAAAAGTCGCCTTTAAAATAGTTTGGGTCTTCATCAGAAACTTCCACCGCACCAATGGTACCCAACGTTCGGCCACGAAAAAATCGCCCCGTCTCCATCAGCTCAGCCACGTTCTGCTGAGTCCATAATTCAATTTCTCGAATCCTGGTCTGGACCGATTCTGTCTGCAGAAGTTTTAAGGTCGCCAAGGCCGCGGCACAGGCGATCGGGTTTGCTGTGTAAGAATGACCGTGAAGAAAGGCCTGCCTCATGTCGTCGCTATGGAACTGCCTGTACAAACTGTCACTTGTTAATGTGACTGCCAACGGCAAGAACCCACCGGTCAGTCCTTTTGACAAACACAGAAAGTCTGGTTTTATTCGACTGTGCTCAAATCCAAAAAACCGCCCCGTCCGATAAAACCCTGTGAACACTTCATCACAAATTTTAAAAACATCATGCTGATTGCAACACTCTTCTAAAACGTCCAAAGTTTCCGTCGGGTACATCCGCATACCCGAGGCCCCTTGCACCATGGGTTCAAAAATCGCGGCCGCGTACCTATCGCCACTGTTGGCAAAGGCTTGTTCGACGGCCGCAGTATTAAAGGGATCAACAAAGTCGACATCAAACATCAGTGGACGAAAGACATCATTAAATCCCTGGCGCTCCCCTACGGACATGGCTCCTAAAGTATCACCATGATAGGAGCCCCGAAACGCAAGAAAGCGAGTTTTCTGGGTTTGACCAGTCTGGCGATGATATTGATAGGCCATTTTCAAAGCCACTTCGACAGCCGTTGATCCATTGTCTGAAAAAAAGGCTTTGTTAACCCGAGCTCCCTGGCTCTGTGCCTTCCGAATTAAAGATTCGCTGAGTTCAATGCCAGGACGATGAGAAAAACCGGCAAAAATCACATGCTCTAGGGCTTGCGACTGTTGATTGATGGCTTGTGAGATCTCGGGACGGCAATGTCCCAGCAAATTCACCCACCACGAGGAAATTCCATCAATAACTCGACGCCCGTCAACAGTCAGGTAGGCTCCCTTGGCGGAATCCACAATCGGATGATTTTTAACAATGCCATGCTGGGTGAAGGGATGCCAAACAAAGTCTTTATCCCGAGTCCCCCAATCCGAAACATCTGTGACTTCATCAACAGACTTTTTCACCATTTGAGTGACAAAAGATTGTAGGTCGTTTTGAGTTTCAATCCAGGCCTCGATGCTCTGGTTGCTGGGATTTTTGAACTCTGGGATTTCAAGGATGACCTTCAAACCGGTTTTTTCCTGTATAAGCTCCTTGAGCCCCGGATCTTCCTTGCCATTGAGTATTATTCCTTCGATCGCAAGTCCCTTGGCCTTCATCGCCTGGGCTGATAGCAAGGTATGATTGATTGTACCCAAGCGGGTTGAAGCTACTAAAAGCACTGGAATCTCTAATTCTTTGATCAAATCGATCATCTGATGTTGATCATTGATTGGCACACAAAGGCCCCCGGCACCCTCGACAATGTGGAAGGACTCATCTCGATTCAACCAATCATTCTTCACTGTTTCCACTGACAGTGTTTTCGATTCTATAGCCGCGGCTCGATCTGGAGAGGCTGGAGTTTTTAGAAAATACGTCGAGGCTTTAATCTTTGCGTTGGGCACAGCCGATTGAATTGTGGAAAAGTCAGTGGGTTCTCCCGATTGGATCGGCTTGAAATAGGAAACTGAGGTTTGACGGCTGAAGGCTTTCAACAAAATTGTTGATGCAAAGGTCTTTCCAATGTCGGTATCAGTTCCGGTGACAAACAAACTCATGTTTCAAGCTCCAGCAAACACAGTTCGATGGCCTTTTGAAAATCGGTAACTTCGGTTTCAGTTCGATTTAATGGAACCGTGATTCGAAGGAGGGATTCATTTATTGGCACCGATGGCGGCCGTATGGCTCGCACCTCAAAACCTTTTTCACTAAGATAATTCATTGCACTCAAAGCTTTTTTGTTTTCGCCAAGAACCCATGCCGTAACGGGACTTCCCCACCCACTGGCACTGAACTGCGTCGACACCAGCCTTTGTTTTAAAAAGTTTTGAAAACCGAGAACTCTCTCTTGAAAGGTCGCTTGCAAGGTCTGAAAGTTCTTGGTCACCCATTGCATCGCCTCTTCGCAGGCCACCTGCTGATACTGCGCAGGAGCGGTTGAGTAGATAAAAGGTCTTGCCGTGTTAACGACTAAGTCGATAAGCGAATCAGCCCCCGCAATCCAAGCACCGCTCACACCTAAGGCTTTACCAGCCGTGTGAATTTTTGCAAAAATTCGATCGTTCAATTTATAATGATCACAGAGACCAGAGCCCCCATGTCCATACAGACCGGTCGCATGAGCCTCGTCAACAATTAGATAAGCACCCATCTCCTCACAAATCTCAACAAGCTCCGGTAAGGGTGCAAAATGACCAGTCATCGAATAAATGCTTTCAACAACAACGATATTTAATCGTCTCGGATCAACTTTTTGCTTTAAAAGCATTCGAAGATGTTCAAGATCATTATGCGACCAAATATATTTTTCGCATCGGGAAAGTCGAATGCCGTCAATTATCGAGGCGTGGATGCGTTCATCAGAAAAAACCACGGCCTCATTTTTTAAAAGGCTGGAAAATAAAGCCAAGTTGGCTTGATAGCCGGATGAAAAAAACAAGCTGCGATCCATTCCTGAAAATTCTGCCAATTCCTCTTCAAGCTTTTCCGTTAAATGACTTTGCCCACACAAGAGGCGAGAGCCGGTCGAACCAAGTCCCAGAATTTTCATTCGTTCGACGATTCGCTGGTTTAGTTCTTGAGAGGCCGAAAGGCCCAAGTAATCATTGGAACAGAAATCTATCCCAGTTGGTGTTTTTAACTTGCGGTAAGAATCAGTCGCTATCCAACTCTCTTTCGATTTTTCGTAGAGCTCATTAAACGTCATAGGCCTCACTGCATTTGGTTTTGCATACCGAGATCACTAAATAATTTTTCGTCAGCCAAAACCTCAGGATTGTCTCGTGTTAGTAGTTTATCACCCAAGAATATGGAGCTGGCTCCAGCAAAGTAGGCCAGCGTTTGCGTCTCTCGGCTCATGTCCTTACGACCGGCGGACAATCGAATGCGAGATTTAGGCATAAGAATACGAGCTGTGGCAATGGTGCGAATAAGCTCAAGAGGCTCAACCGGCTCTTGCTTTTCAAGAGGTGTGCCCTCCACTGGAATAAGCAAATTAATCGGTACCGATTCGGGTTGCGGCTCGAGATTCGCCAGTTCCACCAACATCGCACATCGATCTTTGTCGCTTTCACCCATACCAAGAATTCCCCCACTGCAAACCGATATTCCAGCGGCACTCACATTGGCAATTGTGTTCAATCGATCATCATAAGTGCGGGTTTGAATAATTTTGTCGTAGAATTCACGACTGCTATCAAGATTGTGATTGTAGGCATCCAGGCCGGCGTCTTTAAGTTTTTGTGCTTGTTCCTTTGACAGCATTCCTAATGTCACGCAGGCTTCCATGTCGTTGGCTTTTACCATCTTTACCATTTCGATGACTTGGTCGAACTGCTTTCCATCACGGACTTCCCGCCAAGCCGCACCCATACAAAACCTTTCGGCGCCTTGGGCTTTGGCATCACTGATCGACTTGGCCACCTCTTGCATGTCCATTAGACTTTCACTTTTTAAATTGGTCTTGTAATGGGCCGATTGTGGACAATAGGAACAGTTTTCAGGACAACCGCCGGTTTTTATCGACAGCAGCGAGCACTTTTGAATGTGGTTAAGGTTGTGATTTTCCCGATGGATCGTATGAGCTTTAAAAAGCAAATCCATAAAGGGTTGGCGATAGATGTCTAGAGTCGGTGATAATTGTGCTTTTTCCATGCCCTGTATTTGCCAAGGGCTTGGCCAATTGACAAGGTAATCTTCAATAATTTCAGGGTGTTCTCTGGCTTTTAGTTGCAATCTACAACTATTGTTTTTAGCAACAAAGTAAGCTAGAAGGAAGCCATGAAATTCCAAGAGTTTATGGACCGTAGCTCCTTAGTGAAAGCCCACCAAGACTATCAAAACTATTTTACCCCGCTTCGAAAAGAGCTTAAAAGCTGCAGCGTGAATATCAACGAAGCCCTTATTTTACTGGCGCTTTTTTTCGAAAAAAATGAACCGGTCCACCCCTCTTTGTTGGGCCTCACCCTCAGCCTCCCCAAACATCAAATAAGCCATTGTTTACGGGCTCTGCAACAATCGAAACTTGTTCGAATCGGGCTGGATCAAGAAGATGGTCGAAAGCGCACAATCGTCCTCTCAAAAAAAGGCAAAGACCTGGCGCCAAAGTTGATTTCCCTTTTTGATTATTGGGAAAATCAACTGGAGCAGAATCAGTCCTAGAGCCCCTCAGCAGCTTCTTAGGTTGTTTTTGTGTTAAGATTTCGTCGTCCATTGATCTGACTGTTTAGTTCTTTTACAGAAACAATTTACACTCCTGAAAGTTTTGCAAAACAATCAGTAAAGTACCGAAATTCCATCGAAAAGTGTTAGATTTCGAACATATCAAAACTGAGTTTCAAAACAATTTTAAGGAGTATGAATGAGTTCCATCTTGGCAAGTTTTTGGCCCAAACGATTGTCGCTAATTTTCATTAGCTTACTCATTTCCGTTGCCGCTTACAGTAAAGATGCCAGTGTCGGTCGGGCCGAAGCGATGGCGAAGATTAGTGAAGAGGATATCGCCAGCCAAACTTTGCGCTACAAAATTATTCAAAGTCGGATGCTGATTTTGTACATGTTGGATTTTCTGCCGTTCAAAGGCAATCCGTATTACCACATGGCCGAGTTTGCCAGTCTATCGACCTTACCAGCCTTTAAAAAGGCCCAAAGTGTAACTTCTAAATTTATGGACAGTGAAAATCCCAACTACTGGCTGCCAATCGAAGCCGGCCAAACTGTTTCGGCTGCCAACTTGCAAAATCCTGATACCAAGGCTGTGATTCAATATTTCGCTCAGTATGTTGCAACCGCCGAGATTTTGGAAACCACAATTCAACCCATCTTAAAAAGTTCGATTATCATCGGCTCCATAGAAGAAACAGCCGGACTCGAAGCCAGCCAAAAATTCAACAAAACTTGGCGCTATATCAAACATTATGCCGATCGTTATAAGGCTCTTTTAGTGGCGCATCCAGGAAGCGAAGAGCAACTTAAACTTCAACAGAAAACAATGACTCTTTCTATCATGGGCACCATTGCCAAAGGAATGCGCCCTTATCTATCTTACGTGGAAACGGATTCGAACAAAACCCAACTCAATGATTTTCTGTCGACAGTTGAAAATGTGGCTGACACCTCAATCACTGCCGAGAATTTGTCGACAGCTAAAGCGAAGTTTTCTTCGCTCACCAATCCAGAAAATGAAACTTATAAATCGGTCGTGGCGACACTTGAAACCGTCGATCTGCCGGAAACTGGGGCTATCGATGGTGCTGAAGAAGCCTTCGAGGTCGCCATGCGCCTTGAAGTGGGTTTTGATGTTTTACAAAAGCTCATGAGTCACATTAACGAGACTTGGTAAGGAGAGTATTATGAGTTTGAAGCCTTTACTATTAATCCTTATTTTAAGTCAGATTCTTGCGACCCTCGCTCAGGGAAAATTCATTGTTTTAGAGGGGGACCTCGCCGATCAGTATGTCGGGCACGACTCCAATGGAACGGGCTATGAGCACGCCGCCGTTGTTCTTAACCAGGACACTGGAATGATCGAAAGCATCGAGACAGAGACGGCGAAGATCAGAGCTCTTAAAGATAAGTCTGATAGCATTTTTATTTCTCTACAAGACACCACCACTGGCCAATTTGATGTTATCTACCCCGGTCTGATTGATCTGCATAATCACACCAAACAAAACAACCTGGCAATTTGGAAAGAAGCCCACGGGCAGTTTGCCAACCGCTTTGAATGGCGAGCCTGGGGCAATTACAAAAAGGCGGTTAGTAATAATATGAATCCATGGATCGGCTACGGAACTCCCATTAGTTGTGCTGCCTTCCGTTGGTCGGAACTGCAAGCCATGGTGGTTGGAACCACTTATTTGCAAGGCCCCTCCTACTGTGTTGATAATTTTGCCATCCATCAGGTCGAAGGCAGTGGCGCCTTTCCGCGCTCAAAAAAAGACAATGTGCAGGCCCCTACAGATTTGGTGATTCCTAACGACATGGTCTTTGTTTGGAAAACCTTGAAACCCATCATTGATCAGGGTGCCTCTTACGAACAGGCTATGGCGCAAGTGATTAATGAATACTGCCATGCTGACAAATTGCTCGGTCGCCCCTACACCGCCACCGACGTATTGTCTGATGAAGGGATCGATGTCCTACGTGATCGTGACAAACTAGAAGCCGCCTGTACCAAGAAGGTCCCTTTAGAAGAACTACCAGATAAATTTATTCGCTATATCTATTGGGTCCATAAATCGATCGCTAGTAAACGCCAGTACGCGGAGGAAATCGCCAGTGGTAACGGTTCTGCGATTATTGCCCACCTTGCCGAAGGCCGACGCGATGATCCGTACAACCAAAAAGAATATGAAATCGTCAAACTCCTGGGAATGAACAAAAAGGGTGTTAACTTTGTTCACGGTGTGGGTATTTCAGAGCAAGGACTTGAAGATATGGCCGCCAAGCAAATGGGCCTGATTTGGTCGCCTTTTTCAAATTTACTTCTCTATAGCCAAACCCTTGATATCAAAATGGCTGTAGAAAAAGGTGTGATGCTAGCACTCGGCTCTGACTGGTTACCGACAGGCTCGAAGGGCCCATTGGAAGAGTTGAAAGTGGCTATCGAATATTTACAAACTCAAAATCTTACTGAAGCCGTTGCTAAAATGCCGGGTGCCGAAGGTTCGGTTTACCGTGCTCTCTTTAAGATGGTCACCGAAAATCCAGCAAAAATGATCAATCACTGGCAAGGAACCAGTGGTGATCCCTGGGAAAATAATGAGTCGGAAGGTGGCGTCGCTACCATTGCTCCAAAAGCTATGGGCTCACTGATTGTTACCAAAAAGTTTGATGGGATGGATCCCTACAAAAACCTCGTTGTTGATGTTTGGGAAAAAGATATCAACCTTGTGGTTGTCGATAGCAAAGTGATCTACGGAAACGAGTCGTACGTCAGAGAAATCACAACTGATTATGAACTTATGGCAGAAAATCCCGAATTTGGGATGGCCCAGCTTCTTGACGACAATGATGCTCCGGTTCTATTTGCCCGCAACCCGAAACCCAAAAAGCAGGAAGAACTGGAGTTTCTTGCCGAACTTTCTGCCTATATTACCGATAAAGCTCAAGCGGGACGAGTCGATCACGCTATCCAATGTGCGTTTACCGAGCCCAAAGTCTTCGTCCATCAGTTCACTATGAATGAAGAGGATGATTTAAAAACATTTAAAGAATCTTCTGGAATGAACTTGGATCGCTTCATTGATATTCAAAGACTTTTGGGAGTCAGCTTAACCACCCAATCGCGAAACCTTAACGATCCAGAACGGGGCGACAAGGCCTTTGCGATTGGCGGTGACCCTGAAGTCGCCAGTCAGGATTTTACGCCACTGTACTCTTGCAACGACAGTTATCATTCCCAGCGCATTCGAAATTTTATTTCAGAGACTTGGCCCGTTGATCGAGCCAATCGCCCTGAAACATTTAGCTCAAAGCCTGAACGAATGGCTGAAGACTATAATTAAATTATTAACTAGCCAGGCAGTGAGCCCATCGGTGAACTGCCTTAAGACTTGAAAGGTTCAATAATGAAAGCTCTGACCCTAACGGTTTTCTCTTTATTTTTAACTCTGTCTCTCGCTAACGCCGAATCCATTGGTGAAAGAGTACGGGAGAAAATTCGCACCCAAGACGTCCGCCTGGATCTCGATCTGTTCAGTTTTGGGGTGGGCGACTACGTGTCACTACGAGGCGAAAGTGGTATTCGGGTGTTTCCCAACGAAGATAGAGAGACCTATTCTCGGTCAGAGCCTTTGTCTTTTCGATTTCGCCTCGGTCACCAAATTCCGGTGGGCGTTGTTAGTGTTGGTGGTTCCACCACAACCGGGCTAAGCGGAGAATTCATTCGCCAATTTGATTCCCAAGGTGAGGCTTTTAACATCCTTCACCACCCTCCTTATATTTTTGACAATCAGCAATTGGTTACAGCTCGTCGAGTGCCCATCACGGCCGAACGGGCTCGCTCTCTCAGCGACAAAGATTATTTTCGTTATCAACTACGAACAGCTATCACCGCCAACGCGGGCGCAGCGCAAGAGCTAGGGCTCGCCAGTATTCGCGCCGGCTACAAACGGGTTTTTTACGGTGATTTCCAGATTGAGATTTATAAACGCGGACAAGATAAAGTCTATGTGCGAGCTTCAAGTCTTAAGCAGATGACTCGTAACATTGGTGGCGGTCTCCACCGAAGCTTTGCTCTTGAGGTTTTTGACATTCCTGTTCTCAATACATTGGCCGACAAAATCATCCCAAATAATTTCTTCCATTTAGATATCTCAGACAAGGCCAAAGGAACCGTCTTTGCAATTGAATACCTATTTGATCTCAGCAATCCGCAGGCCGCCGCAGCTTACAATCAGTTTATGTACTACCGAAATTGGCAATTGATGGATGTCGGACGAGTGGTCTCGCCATTGACCGGTGGAAATGCTGGCGTCCGCGACACGTTGACGATGCACTTAACCGAAACCGAAGCTATTTCTGCGGCCGACTCCCATTTGCCTGAAGATCAGGCCCGAGTCCGTAGAATCGTGAAGTCACAGACTAATTTTTCTAACGAATCAAGAGGTGGGCGTATTGACATTCGCCTGATCAAGACTGGAGAACGCACCAGCTTTGTGGAGCAAAATATCAGCCTCACCGTGGATCCCAGAACCAACTACAACCAGTTTTATCGAATCGCCACATCCAATTTCGATGAGACATTCGGTGGCTGGTTGGCCTTTGGGAACGAAGAGGACAGACGAGGTGAGGCCAATATCCTATATGAATTGAACCCAAATTTCTCGACCCGAGATTTTATAGAACTGAATTTTTCATATGAAGAAACCGACAACAACTTTAAACAAGGCAGTCTATTTGTCGAAAGTGATCTCGCCCAAATATCAGGACGGATTTACAAGATGTTACCAGGTATGGTTCATGGACCTGAGAAAGACAAAGACTTCAATGTCATTGGGCCGGGTGTTCGCGGATTCGTCGAGAACCAACTGCCTCGTTATGTTGGTGACGAAGTCTATCTCAATATGGACCTTGTCATCTCGAAGGAAGCACTTCAGTTGGCCACTCGCTTGACGTACTTTGAGATTCAAAATGTGATCGATGTTTTTCTCAATCGTGTCTTTGACGACCAAGCCAGAAATAGAATCACTGATCGGGACTACGGAAGTATCGATATCCCAGAAAAATCCCATGCGAACAGTGTGATTGACTGTAACAAGGCAACCACTCAGTTTGATAGACAAAATTGCATACGGGAGGCGAATGCCAGAAGCATTGCTTTAATCAAAGATTACATTCCAGCCATTTTCACCTACACTTCTCAGAAAAACTTTGAACAGCAGTGGCGCCTACTGGTGGCCCTACAGGAAGACCCTTTGTTTTATGCTGTTGGCTCTGGAATTCTTTCTCGCTTGATCTTTCGAGCAACGGAAATATACCATCTGCACTTCGAAGACTATGTGTACTATCGAATGTCGATTGAAAATCAAG
The DNA here is from genome assembly GCA_964230555.1 of Bdellovibrionales bacterium. Lineage (GTDB taxonomy): Bacteria > Bdellovibrionota > Bdellovibrionia > Bdellovibrionales > JAGQZY01 > JAGQZY01. The sequence continues at coordinate 22,067 of CAXRIX010000066.1, read as the reverse complement.
AGGACCAAAAGTCAGTTTATGAAAAAGGACTCACCAATCGTCCCGAAGTCTTCAACGAGTTGATTAAAATCCGTAACCGTATTTTAAATCGTCGCTTTGATCCTAGTTATTTCCAATAGGCAATATTCAGGCGATCGACTCCCAAAGGAATCGATTGCCAATTTTGCAGCTGCGGAACATCAGTCATTGTTTTGTTTTCGAAATAACGAGTCCAACTGACTCCGTCCCCCATAATTTTCGAGGATTGAAAAAGATAGAGTTTTTGCATCAACCGATAAGTTAAAAACTGACCAAAAACGTACGATCCTCCCTCAACATACAAAGAGGCTAATCCTTTTTGATAAAGATTTTTGAGGGCCTGTTCCCACCCTTGGGGCGTGGCCTCCCAGCGCACAACCGGGTTTAAGTTTTTTGACCATTTTTCCACATGGTCGGGACGAGTTAAAACATAAATATTTTTTGGTCCGTGAGTTTGATAGATTTTTGTACTCTTAAAACTGTCAGCGGCCTTACCTTTAGGATCCAGCAAAACGATTTTATTTTTCTTCTGCCCCTCAAAGCCCGTGCCTCGAAAATCTAAAGTTGGATTGTCATATTCAAGAGTGCCGGCACCAATCAGAGTGGCATCATAATGAGCCCTGAGCTGACGGCCGTGGGTACGAGCCTCTTCACCGGTGATCCACTGGCTTTCTCCTGACTGTAGAGCAATCTTTCCATCTAAGCTGGCTCCCACTTTCATCGCAACGTAGGGCCTTTGATTTTGTATATGATAAATAAACTGCTCACAAATTTCTAAGCAGTCCCTTTCATAGCGTTTAAAATGTTCAACTTCTAGCCCTTGCGAGCGCAGTCTTTCGACTCCCCGCCCAGCGACTTGGGGATTCGGATCCAACACTCCAAAACAGACTTTTTGAATTTGAGCTTTTAAAATGGCCTCAGTGCAAGGAGGCGTTTTTCCGTGATGCGAACAAGGTTCCAGTGTGACATATAAAGTCCCACCTTGAATTCGGCTGGCATCTTGCAATGAACGGATGGCGTTGATTTCAGCATGCGCCCCACCGTAACGAAGGTGGGCTCCCGCGGCGAGAAAGTTGTGATCCTTATCGACAATCACACAACCAACCAGCGGATTCGGAGAGACGAACCCCCGACCCATCTTGGCCGTTTCGATTGCAAATCTCATGGCTTGATCGGGGCTGATCGCTTGTCCAATTTGATACATGGGTTACAAAACGCCTCGACGTTTTTGATCTCTTTCAATGGCTTCGAAAAGAGCTTGAAAGTTACCCTCTCCAAATCCCCAGTGATTTTTACGTTGGATGAATTCGTAAAATACAGGCCCAATCACATTTTCAGAAAAAATTTGCAGAAGATATCCTTCTTCATCACCATCGGCCAACAATCGAAGAGTTTTTAAAGTATTAAAGTCTTCAGTTATATTTGGCACTCGATCCTGTAAAACTTCATAATATGTATCCGGAACATCCAAAGTTGGGATACCACCTTCTTTGACACTGGCGACCGAAGAACAAATGTCATCAGTCAACAAAGCAATGTGCTGAATGCCAGAGCCTTTATACTCATTCAAATATTCTTGTATTTGCGATTTATCATCAGTCGGCTCATTGATGGGAATTGTGATTTTTCCGCACGGCGAACGCATGGCACGTGACAGGAGCCCAGTGGCACTTCCTTTGATATCGAAAAATCGTATTTCACGAAAGTTGAAAACGTCCTCATAAAACTTGGCCCATTTGTCGAGTTCGCCTTTAGGAACATTATTGGTCATATGATCGATCAAAAGAAAACCGTAACCCTTCGGGTGGATATCCTCTGTGGTGTAATCGAATTGATCGTCGTAAGGATTGCCCTTGTCACCATACTTATCAATAAAATAAACCAGCGAGTCGCCAATCCCATAAATCGTCGGCCACGGTAATGTTTTTGATTCTTCAGTTTCAAAAGGCTTCGCACCACGCTCAACGGCCGCTTGAAAAGCTTTTTGCGAGTCTTTCACTCGAAACCCCGTTGAGGCCACACTGGGACCGTGTGATTTTGCAAATTCTGTTGCGAAACAACCTGGCTCTTCATTAAGCAGAAAGTTCACATCGTTTTGCCGAAACAAAGTCACATTCTTCGATTTGTGTTTTGCAATGGGAGTCATGCCGATTTTTTTAAACAATTTCTTAAATAAGCTCGCATCGGGACCAGCGTATTCAATAAATTCCATTCCATCTAAACCTACTGGATTCTCAGACATAGGGACCTCCTAAAAGTTATAGGATTTTTTTACATAGATGGGGACCAAAGACAAGTCCTTATAATGTCGGGGAAAGCTCTCTAACTTCCTGAAATTGCTTGTAAAACCTTGAGACTTCGGGATCGACTCGAAAACTGCCTTGCCCCCAATCCATAAGGTACAAGCCATCAAGAGAGCGCAACCGACTGAGGGCCACATAGGCCTGCCCCGGCTCCCACAAGCCTTTTAAGTGCATCACGGCTCGCTCAAAAGTCTGTCCCTGGGATTTATGAATTGTGGTGGCGTACGCCAGCTGCACTGGAAAGTTAACCACTTCAGCCAAGGTGTTCCCATCGGGATCGACCACCGAAAATGCAGCCTTCATAACTTTGACGGTTTTTCCGTTCACCAATTCAATGGTCAATTTTTCTTTACCGATATCGCGAATCCACCCACAACTTCCATTCACCCAGCGCTGGCGAGGATCGTTTTGTTGTAGCATGACATAGGCTTCTTCTTTCAGTTCCAAGACCTCTGGCACTGGTGCTTGACGCTTTAATGTATCGATCGCCCGTTGTTGCCCACTATAAACCGACTTGATTTTCTCGGTAGGATTGTCAATTTCACTGAGGCGATCACCATTAAACTTCTGCACCATTTTGCGCCACGGGTAGAGATGTGTAATATCCGCCGGTGCGGCAATGCCCGTACGACTTTCAAGAAGCTCCTGAGCTCGTTGATCGAAATGACCCATGCGGATGTCATTCAGTACCGAGTAAAAAGTTTGATCAACAAATCGTACAGGAGTTTTTAAACATTCATTAATAAAATCGGTTTTTTGCCATATGGGATGGGTGAAGGCCCAATCCCTTTTTTGCTGGCTGCGATCAACCGGCGGCAATTGCGCAAAGTCACCAACCGCCACGATACGCAAACCGCCCCAGGGTTCATCGGATTGGCGAGCCATTCGGGCGATAGCTTCCGCGGTATCAAGCACCAGTCCCGGAAGCATCGAGACCTCATCAATAATGATTTCGGAGGCCTCGCGCAGTCGCTTCAAAAGTTTGCCATTTTTCATAGCCTTTTCGACCGTGCGCTCCTTACCGCCTTCCAGAATACCGAGACCGAAGAAGCTGTGAAAAGTCCGACCTCCAATGAGCACTGCAGCAGCACCCGTGCTTGCCAGCAAAGTGGCTTTTGGAGCGTATCTCAATAAATAACGATGAATCAGAAAGCTTTTGCCGGTCCCTGCCTCTCCTGTCACAAAGACATTGTCTCCGTTCTGTAGGGTTTCCAGTGCTCGACTTTGGCAAGGCGTTAATTCCATGGAAGGAATCTAACACTTTCCTTCCCTTTTCCCTATCCCTTCACTAAAATGATAGACCGAGTTATGAGTCCGCGCCAACCTCAAGGCCATGAAGGTGAGACCATAACCCATTGAATAAGGAGTGATTGTGTCAAATTTTGTTTCATTTTCGACCGCCGAGCAAAACCCTGAACTGAATATCGTCGAGGACGTATCACCCGATGAGGTGAATGCGAAGTCCAATAATTTAACGATCGTCGATGTCCGAACTCAAGAAGAGTACACCGGAGAGCTGGGTCATATTCCCAATTCAAAGTTAGTAACTCTTGATACTTTGATGGACCATATTGATGACATCCCAAAAGACAAAACTGTTGTTTTTATCTGTCGCAGTGGACGCCGATCTGCTAATGCAACCGCCATAGCCAAAGACCAGGGATTTGAGTCTGTTTTTAATATGAAAGGTGGCATGCTACTGTGGAATGAAATGGGCCTCACAACTGAAGGTAAAAACTCTTGATCAATCGTAAAGTCTTCGTCAACAGAACTCTCAATCTCAGAAAAATTAAGTATATTGGTTTGGACATGGACCACACCTTGGTTCGATACAACACTGTCGCCTTTGAATCCTTAGCTTATGATGGGATGTTACAAAAACTCGTCAACGAAAAGGGCTACCCGGCCGAAATTTTGAAATTAAAGATTGATTTCAGTACCGTGATTCGAGGGCTGGTGATTGACTCCACCAAAGGTAACTTGCTGAAGGTCAGTCGCCATGGTGCCATCCGTGGTACACTGCATGGAACCGAGAAAATCTCCTTTCACCAACAGCAGCGTGATTATCAAGGGACTTACGTCGATCTGGGCTCTGATGACTTTTCCTCAATCGACACCTCCTTCTCGATCTCAGTGGCTATCCTGTTTGGACAACTGGTAGACTTAAAAGATAAAAACCTTGGTGCCTACCCGGACTATTCAGTCGTGCTAAAAGATATCGTCGAAGTTATGGACATGTCCCACCGTGACGACTCGTTAAAAAGCATCGTCCGAAAAAATCTGGGGGATTACATTATTCAGGAGCCGGCTGTTGCTGAGGGACTGGAACGCTACAAAAAGCATGGCAAAAAAATCTTTATTCTCACCAACTCGGATTTTCACTACACTAAGGCTTTACTGGATTATGCGATCAATCCCTTTCTAAAGAACCACGATTCTTGGATGGACCTTTTTGACTACACAATCACACTTGCTAGAAAACCCCGCTTCTTTTTTGATAAATTGAATTTTTTAAAAGTGAATCCCGAAGACGGCTCCATGACCAACTACGACGCCGACTTGGTCCCAGGTATCTACCAAGGGGGCTGTGCTGACCTTTTTGAGAAAAGTCTGAAAATCGGCGGCGATGATATTTTGTACATTGGTGACCATATCTATGGTGACATCGTTCGTTTAAAGAAAGACTGCGCTTGGAGGACAGCCTTAGTTGTCGAAGAGCTTGGCGAAGAGATCGAGAAAATGCAGAAAGTGAAGCCTTCGCAGGACAAAATTCGAGAGCTTATGCGCCAAAAAACGCCCCTGGAAGACCAACTCGTTGACTTAGTCTCCCAAGAAATTGAAACCAACGTTGATAATGGTGACAAGATTTCGGAAGTACAAACGGCGATTGCACAGATTGATAATCAAATTGCCCCGTTGATAAAAAACACACAAGCCGCTTTTAATCCTACATGGGGCGAAGTGATGCGGGCTGGAAACGAAGAAAGTTATTTTGCCAATCAGGTTGATCGTTTTGCCGATATTTATATGCCAAAATTGGCTGATTTATTGGCGGCATCGCCGAGAACGTATTATCGATCCTATCGAAGACCCCTTGCTCACGAGCAAGCCTTGTCTTTGATTATCGACGATCCTGACTCGTAAAGGTTAGTCTTTTTCACCAGCGATGTATTTGGCGGCCTGTTCTGAACCATCAGTCAGATGAGCCTCCATAAAGCTGGACATTGCTGAAAGTCCGCCGCGTCCGCCAGAAGTAGCGATCACTTCAAACTCTGCCAAAACTTGTTTTGTCGACATATCGTAAACTTTAAAGTCGGTGTACATATTTGATGAACCGGCCCCCATGCCCACCAAAGCACGTGCGGCTCCGGATCCGTGATCAAAACGACTGACGTTGCCCTTTAACCCAAAACCCTGATCGGCAACAGTCTTAGCGGGCTTGGCATTGTAACCTTTCTTTTGCAGCTCCGTGACTATCATCTTATGAAAACGATCATTGATGGTTGCCTTTTCCTCATTGAGGCGAGGTGTCTCATCGGCCTTGTCACCACTGAACCGTATATCTTTTGTGGTTACAGGAAAAACATAGAGAGGAGCTGACTTTAAAATTTTACTGTGATCCAAAGGCTTGGTAACCATTCCAATTTTGCCATGAGCACAACCGAATAAACCAAGCAAGCCGATATAAGCAATCCACCGTTTCATCTCCACTCCTCTTTATATTTTTATGTAAAATAATGCCGCAGACTCCTCAGAAAGTCGAAACATATTGATCCAATAAACGCCTTGGCTGCGATTCTTACTGTTAAACTTTTTTAATGACTTTTGTGCCAAGCAAGCTGATGGCTCGCCTTTTTTACAAAGTTCTTTAAAGTCGCCAGCATCAAGGCTGATCATTTTAATAACAAATCCGGATTGATTTTTGTTCTGTCGATAGACCTCGGCCTGTGACCAATTTTTTTTAGCTTCAGCAGCAAAACCCTGAAAAAAGGCTTGGCTAAAATCTCCCTGTCCAGAAATAAAAATTTTGTTTTTCTGTTTAATTAAGGGATAAAGGAAGCGCCCCATTTTACGACCCGCCTCTGTCGGAGTCGCGACATTGGACCATTTGACTATTTGCCGTTCCTTCAGACGAACTCCATCGATCATTAGAAATACTAAAACACCCGAAATAAACAATCCGCCAATAACCAATGCCACGTTCACTTTTCGCATAGTCATTTCTTGGCTCAAATCGATTTAAAAGCAACAACGGCCTTCATTATACGCCGCGCATTGTAGGAAACTCAGCAACTTCTTAATTTCCTCGGGAAATAAGGACTTGATCATGAGACAGGTACCCACAAATCCATCCTATCTCCTCATTGGAGGAGGACGCTTGGCTCAACACCTAGCGCATTACTTCCATTGTCTGGACGTTCCGTTCCAGTCTTGGAATCGTCGTCAGCATTCAACTGCGGATCTTCAAAAACTCATCAAACAACAAGGTGTCTGTTTACTCTGCATCAGCGATGATCAGCTGACTGATTTTTTTGAAACTCATCAACAAAATAGTTCCTGCTTTGTGCATTTCTCGGGAACTTTTTCCCACCCGGAAATATTGGGATTCCATCCCCTGATGACTTTTAGTGAACAACTCTACAGTTTAAATGACTATCAAAGCATACACTTTGTTGGTACTGATGACGAGTCACTGTTTCGATCCCTCTTCCCATCCTTTGTTAATTCCTACTCAAAAATTAAAGAAGATCAAAAAGCCCTTTATCACAGCCTTTGTGTTCTTAGTGGTAATGGCACAACTTTGCTTTGGGACTTGATTGCAAAAGAAGTGGAAAAGCTAGGACTGCCGCAGAAAGCTCTCGATCCTTATTTAAAGCAGGTGTCAAAAAATATTTTGGACGACCAACCGGGACGCTGGACCGGCCCCTGGTACCGACATGACAAAAAAACAATCTTAAAAAATCAAGAAGCTCTAAAAAACAAACCTCTTCACAACCTTTACAGCGAGTTTGAAAAACTCAGCCACACTTCAGGACGATAAATATGAAAAGTGTCACCGAACTTAAACGTTTCAAAGAAAAAGGCGAAAAAATAAGCCTCGTGACCTGCTATGACTACTGGTCGGCCAATATTTTAAAAGGCACACCTGTCGACGCCCTTTTGGTGGGTGACAGTGTTTCGATGGTCATGCATGGCTATGACAGCACCATACACGCCACTGTCGATATGATGGCGACTCACACCTCCGCCGTTGCTCGGGCCCAAACCGGGAAGCTTATCATCTCGGACCTTCCGTTTCTGGCCCACCGAAGCAGCCGCTCCCACCTTATGAAAAGCGTGGATCGCTTAATGAAAGCCGGCGCCCAAGCCTTAAAGATGGAAACGGCTCCCGGTCAAGAAAACGTGGTTCAATGGATTGCCGAATCGGGGGTCCCCATGATTGGGCACGTCGGCCTGACGCCCCAGTTTGTGCATCAATTCGGTGGATACAAAGTGCAAGGTCGTGACTCGCAGTCTTATCAAAAAATTCTACAACACTCGAAAAAGCTACAAGCGGCGGGTTGTTCGGCGATCGTTCTGGAATGCGTGCCTTCAGAGTTGGCTCGCGAGATCACCGATAGCCTTAGTATCCCAACAATTGGAATCGGTGCTGGGCCCGCCGTTGATGGACAAGTTCTGGTTCTGCATGATCTGTTGGGTTTCAATGCCGATTTTAAACCCAAGTTTGTGCGACAATTCGCGCAAGGGCACGATTGGATGAACAAGGCTCTGACTAGCTTCACCGAATCGGTTCAGTCGACAAATTTTCCGAAAGATGAGGAAACTTTTCAATGAGACAAATCACCACTGTCAAAGATATGAAATCGATCCGGCGAAACCTGCAAGATAAGAAGATCGGGTTTGTTCCAACCATGGGCGCATTACACGACGGCCACCTTTCGTTGATAAAAAAATGTCGAGATGAAAACGAAATCGCTGTCGTCAGCATTTACCTTAACGAGACACAGTTTAATGATGTTGATGATTTTAAGAACTATCCGACGAGTCTTGAAGACGATTTAAAAAAACTAAAATTGGCCGGGGTCGACTCTGTGTTTTTACCGAATTACCAGGAGATGTATCCACAGCAGTATCGATACCGCGTCCACGAGACCTTGGAAAGCAAAGATCTTTGCGGAAAAGACCGACCCGGCCATTTTGATGGGGTTCTCACCGTTGTTTTAAAGCTACTGAATATTGTTGAGCCGACACAGGCTTATTTCGGTGAGAAGGACTACCAGCAACTTTCGCTGATTCAAGGAATGGTGCAATCCTTTTTCTTAAACACCAAAATTGTTGGATGCCCCACCACCCGCAACTCTGAGGGCTTGGCATTAAGCTCTCGAAATAAGAAGTTAAATGAGAATGAGCTAAAAAAGGCCACCTTTTTTGCCCAACAACTGAAAATGGGCTCTGATCTTCAAGAATTGAAAAAAAATTTGGAAGATAGCTCCATTGAAGTGGATTACTTAAAAGAAACAAACAATCGACGATTTGCCGCTGTGCGAATCGGTTCAGTGAGGTTAATAGACAATGTCAAAATATAAAATTGTCGTCGCCGTAACCGGCTCCATCGCAGCCTACAAGAGCTGTGAGCTTGTGTCTCATCTTAAAAAATCAGGCCACCAGGTAAAGGTCATTATGAGCCAGACGGCTACGAAATTTATTGGACCGACAACTCTGCAAGCCTTGTCGGGAAACCCTGTTTACATCGACGACTTTTCCGGTGACCAACAGATGGCCCATATTGATCTTGGAGTTTGGTGTGACGCCACAATTCTTTTTCCAGGCACCGCCCAAACCATCAATAGTCTGGCAAATGGTGTTGGCCACGATCTCATTCATTCTTATTTTTTGGCTTATGATTTTACAAAACCATTTATCGTCGCACCGGCGATGAACACTCGCATGCTGGAAAACCCCATCACCAAAAAATCCTTGAAACAATTAAAAAAAATGAACTGTGAAATTCTTGATACCGAAAATGGTGTCTTAGCCTGTGGAGAGATTGGAGCCGGCCGATTGATTGAACCCGAAAAGGCCGCTCAGTCATTATTGAAGTCTCTTGGCAGCTCCAATAAACCGGCCAAGCGCATACTTATTACCGCCGGCGGCACCCGCGAGACTATTGATGGTGTTCGAACCCTCACTAATATGAGCACGGGCACCACCGGCGCCTCTTTGGCCGACTACCTGCACGCCCAAGGTTTTCAAGTTTTGTTGCTGACAAATAAATATGCTCAAAAACCACAGTCCGATGTGAAAATTGACACTTACGAAACGTTCAGTGATATTTACAACACTTTAAAAGCCCTGGCTCAATCCAATGCCTTTGATATGATTCTGCACGCTGCCGCTATCAGTGATTATTCAATCGCTAATATTCAAACTCCGGACGGAGAAATAACACCGAGCCGAGAAAAAATGAGCTCACAGTATGACAATATTTCGATTCAATTGAAACGGAACGAAAAAATTCTACCACGCCTGAAAGATCTTTTCGGCGATAAAACCACAGTGGTTGGCTTCAAGTTGACTTCGACTGAAAGTAAGGAAGAACAAGCCAAAGCGATATTTAGTCTGTTTACTGAAAATTCTGTTGATTATGTCATCCACAATGACATGAACGATATTAAAGTTGGTATGCGAAAGTTCTTAATGACCTCGCGAGAAGGCAATCAAACAGAACTCGCGTCCATAGACCAACTGGCCATGCATATTGCCAATCAATTGGATGGTGAGAAAAGGGAGGTATCACGTGATCTTATGTCTTGATGTGGGTAATACCCAAATGCATGGTGGTGTTTTTAACAACGATGAACTCTTAATGCAGTTTCGAAAAACCTCGGCCTCTCGCAGCTCCTCTGACGAGTTCGGATTGTTTCTGATTTCTGTTTTACGAGAAAACGGTATCAACCCGAAAGAGATTCGACATATCTCAATCTGTACGGTGGTTCCGGATGTTCTGCATTCTTTGAAAAACGCCTGCCGCAAATACTTTAATAACTCGCCGTTTGTCCTCCAGGCAGGGGTCAAAACCGGTTTAAAAATTAAGTATCGCAACCCCTTAGAAGTTGGTGCGGATCGCATTGCCAACAGCTTGGCTTGTGCCCATCTTTTTCCACAGAAAAATATCATTATTGTGGATTTCGGAACTGCGACAACCGTTTGTGTCATCAATAAGAATAAAGAGTACCTTGGTGGATCGATCCTTCCCGGAATTCGAATGAGTATGCAAGCTCTAGAAACTCAAACGGCGAAACTCCCGAGTGTGGAAATCAAAGAACCGGAGAGCGTCATCGGCCGCTCGACTGTAGAAAGTATTCAATCCGGCTTGTTCTATGGTCAATTGAAGATGGTCGAGGGTTTGTGCGAAGAAATCCGAAGCCAGGAAAAATGGGACGACGAACAGAGCCGCCCCCTGCTGATCGGAACTGGGGGGTTTTCCAGTATGTTTGAGCAAAAACAGCTCTTCGATAAAATTATTCCGGATCTCGCCCTCAAAGGACTGTATTTAAGCCTGAAGCTGAACAATTAAGGAGTTGAAAATGTTGAGAACAATCATGAAATCGAAAATTCACCGCGCCACCGTCACTGATGCAGATCTTGAATATGAAGGCTCCATCACAATCGACAAGAACCTCATTGAAATGGCTGATTTGATGGTGAATGAGAAAGTCGAAATCTATAACTGTAACAATGGTGCTCGCTTTTCCACCTACGTGATTCCGGGAGAGCAAGGTCAAATTTGTCTAAACGGAGCAGCGGCTCGCCATGTCCATAGGGGCGACATTGTTATTATCGTGTCTTACGCTCAAATGACCACTGAAGAGGCTGAAACGTTCGAGCAACAAGTTATTCTTGTTGATGAAAAAAATCAGCCTAAAGGGATCAGCTTCTAAAGATGACCCCACTCTTTCAATTTTCTGGTCTGTTCGGCTAGGGAGTCTCTGGCATGTATACTTGTCCAGCAAAGGCAATTCGACCCGTACTGAGCTGATACATGAGAAAGACAAAGGGCTTGTCAAATTTAAGCTCAATTGGCCCATCCTTTGGAGGCGCCGAACCGGCTCGCATCCCAAGAGCCGTTGCCGATGCCGCCTCTACACCTTTTTCATCAATGGCAAAATAGTTGCCCTGAATCGCCTCTGAAACAATAAAGTCTTTCTTTTCAGCAAAGAAACCATTGATTTCTAAATTCGGTGATCGCGTCAAAATCTCAAGCCCATGGCGCTTTAATACTTCAATCAGCTTAAGTTTGGTCTCAATTTTAAATTTAGGTAAAGAAAGATCAATGTCCTGATGTTTGGGGCGGCTCAATTGACTTTTTAAATCGTGACTCGACAAATGATCTATCAGCTCAGCGACCGTCGTTTTGGGCCGAAGAAACCAAAATTGCATATCCGAAACATTCAGCGGAATACTCACACCTTGAAAAACAGAATGATCAACGTAACTGTAAAACGAACCTCGATTCATCATTGAAACTTTTATTTTTTCACCGCTTTCAGTGGTAAAGTCCATAGGCTTGGTTTGCCCTTCTTTAAAAGGCTCCAGCCAAGGGCTTTTGAAATAAAGAGTATTAAGAAGAATCATCGCCGTTTCCGGCTGAATTTGGGCCAACAATTTCTTAATTTTCTGATTTGTTTTTTCAGCCACCCATTGATTGATTTCTTTTGTTGCTTGGTCAGCATTGTTCTTAAAATCAAAACTTTTAAGATAAACATCCACCTGCTTCTGCAAAGCCTCAACAGCCTCCGCATCAATGGGATGCTGTTGACTGGCCGCTATACCGAAACCGAGGGAGACTTCCGGGGCGTGGTCTCCAGCGCTGCGAGGTCGACCATTCATCATATAGTCAAAGCTCGCCTCCATATACTGTAGATGATCGACCGGCTTTTCTGACTCCAGTTGCAAAAAGGATTTTAAATCTTCTAGGGATTGTCCGTTGGCTCCCGCAGCCAACAAAGTCAAAACCGCCTCTAAAGAAAGAGGTGAAAAAACCTTATTTTCTTTCTCACTCATCAGTTCTTTTAATAAAGTGCGAGCCGATTGTGATTTTTCGTTTTTAAAGGGATCAGAAAAAAGTTCCTGGTCAAATTTAAAAGACATTGGTTCCCCCTTCGCTTTGGAAGCGCTTGGCTTGTTGACTTGCTCATTTTGATTTCCCCCCGTACATCCCAGTATGAGAAAAAACAAACTGACCCCTACGACCGTTTTTAAAAAAAACATAAAAGCCCCTTTGATATCGTTATTTTAGGATAGATAGAAAGCTTGTCCAACTGAAGACTGAAAATGACACATTTAAATCAGAGAACGCCAAAATCAACGTTGTCAGATACTAAAACAGAATGAAATTCTTGCCTAAGCACCTGTGAGACTTAACTTCGAGGGAAGTTGGCGCCCCACTTGTTTATTCATCCATAAAGTTGTCTTGATTAACTTTTGCAGATCGGTGCCCGTCGACAATCCCATCTCATGAAGCATGTATACAACGTCTTCTGTGGCGACATTACCCGCCGCTCCGGGGGCATACGGACATCCCCCCAGGCCGCCAATGCTGGTGTCGAAGGTTCGGTAACCCAAGTCCAAACTTGCTAAAATATTAGCAATCGCCGTTCCTCGGGTGTCGTGAAAGTGCATTGCCACCCGACCAGGATGGGTGACACCTGAAAGCTTCTTAAGCAAACTTCTTACTTGCTTGGGACTAGCGACCCCTATGGTGTCGCCCAAAGAAATCTCATACACGCCCATAGCCAAATACTTTTCGATCAATTTGATAACCTTGGATTCAGAAACTTTTCCCTCATACGGGCAAGCAAAAACTGTCGACAAGTAAGCTCGTACTTTCTTTTTCTCCTGCTTGGCCGCATTAACAACCTCTTCAAAGTTTTTTAAGCTCTGCTTGATAGACGTATTGATATTTTTTTGGGAAAAAGTTTCCGAGGCGGCACCAAAAATCGAAATTTCGCCAATTCCTGAGGCTAGGGCATTTTCGAATCCTTTCATATTGGGAACTAAGGCCGAAAACTGCATCTTTTGATGCAGACTGTTTTGCTTTCTGGCTTTTAAAGCTCGTTTTACCAGACTTCCCGTTTCAGCCATTTGTGGCACCCATTTGGGACTAACAAATGAACCCAGCTCGACTCGTTTTAGTCCAGCATCACTAAATCTTTTCAGCAATTGAAATCGCTGGTTGGTCGAGAGGTGAACAGCTTCGTTTTGAAGTCCGTCACGCAATCCCATTTCTACTAAAGTGACTTTAGGCATCCTCTTCCTCAAGTTCCACCAACAGGTCACTAAGGCCCACTTGGGCGCCTTCAGAACACTTGATAGACTTTAATTTCATGTTTTGCATTGCTTTTAAATTGTATTCCATTTTCATCGCTTCCATGGCGACAACCGTTTCGCCTTCAGCCACCGAGTCTCCTTCTGCAACGAAGATTTTAATAATTTTTCCAGGCATCGGTGCGACGATTTGTGAGGGATCTTGGTTTGCGCCTCCGGCAGGACCCTGCTTTTGATTTTGTTTTGGAGTGTAAGCAAAGGTCTGCCCCTTATAGTGTAGCCAAACTTTACCGGCCATTTTTTGGGCTAAGACTTCGACCTCTTCACCATCGATCGTCAAATTCAACTTTTTCATACATTGCTCCACTTTCGAGAAAACGGTGAAGGCTGAGCCCCAGCAACCTGGGTCACTTCACCTAGTGAATCAAAACAAAGTTCGCCAATTTTTTCTAACTCTTCTTGATTCTCAAGAGGATGAGCCCCTTGCGCGAAATGCTGATTGATAAATTGGGTGTTGAACGAGCCATCAACAAACTCAGGATGTTGTAAGATCTGTTTTAAGAATGGAATATTGGATTTGACCCCAAACAGAACGATGTCATCTAAAGTCTTTAACATCTTTTTAATGGCTCGCGGGCGCGTTTCATCCCAAACAATCACCTTGGCCATCATTGAATCGTAAAAGGGAGTGACTTCGTCGCCGGCCTCATAACCAAAATCAAATCGACGGCCAGGGCCATCAGGCCATTGTTGAAACCCAATAAGTCCAGTCGAGGGAATACCCTGACTAAAAGGGTCTTCTGCGTACAGGCGACATTCAATTGAATGTCCACGTGGTACCAAAAGATCTTGGTTCCAGCAGGAAAAACGATTCATTTGGTTGAGTATTTGCGCCTTCACAAGATCGACACCAAGAACCAGTTCGGTTACGGGATGCTCGACTTGCAATCGAGTGTTCATCTCTAAAAAGTAGAAGGCGTCGTCTTGCACCAGAAACTCCACAGTTCCAGCGCCTACATAGTTGACCGCCTTTGCCAGCTTTACCGCAGCTTCGGTCATACCTTGGCGGATATCGGTTGAAATGGAGCCACTAACCGCTTCTTCAACAATTTTTTGATGACGTCTTTGAACCGAACACTCTCTTTCAAAGAGATGGACGACATTGCCACTGAGGTCTCCAAATATCTGCACCTCAATATGCTTGGCCTTATCCAGATATTTTTCTAAGAATACTTGTTCACTCCCAAAGGCACTCAGGCCTTCTCGCTTGGCCGCATCAATCATCTCTTCAGCCTCACTGGCTTTTTGGATGACTTTCATTCCACGCCCACCGCCACCGGCGGCGGCTTTGACAATCACCGGAAAGCCAATCTTTTCGGCTTCTTTTTTCAAGGTCGCAAGACTTTGATCATCGCCATTGTATCCAGGAACTGTTGGTATGTTGGCAGCCTCAATAATTTTTTTAGCTTCAATCTTGTCGCCCATTTTCCGAATCGCTTCGGGGCTGGGCCCAACAAATTGAATATTATTATCCTTCAAGGCTTGCGCAAAATTCGCATTTTCCGAAAGGAACCCAAAGCCAGGATGGACAGCATCAGCACCGGACGCCAAAACACCATCAACATTTTTTTCGATTGAAAGATAGCTTTCTCCCACCGCTGAATCACCGATACAAATTTGTCGATCACTCATGCGATAAGCACGGGTATTGATATCCGCTTTTGAGTGAAGAAGAACAGACTCGACACCCAATTCCTGACAGGCGCGGATGATTCGTACAGCCACTTCTCCTCTATTGGCTATGGCCAAGGATTTAATATCGCTCACGGAGCCTCCGTCCATCGGGGTTTACGTTTTTCAAAAAAAGCCTTCAGTCCTTCTTGTCCCTCTTTCCCAACTCGCAATTTCGCAATCACCTTTGTGGTCTGAGATTTAATATCGCTAGAAGTCTTAAGGTCAGAAATTAACTTTTTTGTTTCTCTGACTGCGACCGGTCCATTATTAATAATTTTCTTCAGAATTTTTTCCGACTGGTCTTGCATGGCCTTTTCACTGCCAAATTCATGGATGAGTCCCATTTGCTGGGCGGCTTCCGGACCAAAAACCTCTGCACTGAGAAAGTATCGCGACATATCACGCGGCAAAATTTTATCTTTTACAAATGCGCTGATCACTGCTGGCGCCAGTCCCAAGCGAACCTCACTGAAGCAAAACTGGGTCTCATCCACCGCTAAAACAATGTCACTGGCTGCAATCAAACCAAGAGCGCCGCCCATGGCATGTCCATGCACCAGAGTAACAACCGGCACTGGCACAGCCCTTAAAGCCTCGTACATTTCATAAAGTTTTTCAGAATCTTTGATATTCTCTTCTTCAGTGTAATCGACCATGGACTTCATCCAGCCAAGGTCGCCACCGGCACTAAAGCTTTTTCCAGCCCCCTTTAAGAAGACACAACGAACATCGCCTTTTTCCTGTAGACTTGAAAATGCTTGCGTCATTTCAGAGATCATCTCGTCATTAAATGCATTGCGCACATCAGGGCGATTCAGGGTGAGGCTAGCAATATTGTTTTCAATGTTGAGTTCTATTGTTTTCATGGCATCACATCCTAAAAACGCCTTGCTTAGGCTCTTCCCATTTTTTGTTTAATGAAGCCTTAAGGCCGAGGGCTAAAACCTGCCGAGTGTCTTTGGGGTCGATGATTCCGTCATCCCAAAGACGGGCTGTGGAATAGTAAGCGGAACTCTCTCGACCGTACTTTTCAAGAATCGGCTTTTTAAATTCGTCTTGTTGCTCGGCCGACATTTCCTGGCCTTTATTTTTTAACTGGTCCATTTTCACAGTGCAAAGAACGTTGGCCGCCTGCTCACCACCCATGACCGAAATTTTAGCATTCGGCCACATCCACAGCTGACGGGGTTGGTAGGCTCGACCACACATACCGTAATTTCCGGCACCATAGGAGCCACCGATCACCACCGTGAACTTCGGCACCGAGGCGTTACTAACCGCCATCACCATTTTGGCTCCATGTTTTGCAATCCCTTCATGTTCGTATTTTTTACCCACCATAAACCCGGTGATGTTTTGCAAAAAGACGAGGGGAATTCGACGTTGTTCACACAGCTCAATAAAATGGGCCGCCTTTTGGGCCGATTCGCTGAATAAAACACCGTTATTAGCAATGATACCAACGGGAATGCCGTAGATGTGAGCAAACCCAGTCACCAAGCTGGTTCCGTAACCTTTTTTGAACTCATGCATTTCGCTACCGTCAACGATACGAGCAATCACTTCTCGTACATCGAATTGTACGCGCGTGTCTTCGGGAATAATCCCCATCAGATCTTCGACAGGAAACAACGGCTCTTCAGGGGCCTTGAACTTCAGGTGCTGTTGCGGTTGATGATTGAGGCTAGCGACTATATCGCGGGCCAGGCGCAAAGCGTCCTCATCATTCTCAGCAAAATGATCGGTGACTCCGGACGTGTAGGAGTGAACAGCCGCGCCGCCCAGCTCTTCGGCGGTCACCTCTTCTCCGGTGGCCGCCTTCACAAGTGGAGGTCCACCTAGAAAGATCGTACCATTGCCTTTGACGATAATGTTTTCGTCACTCATGGCCGGGACATAGGCCCCACCAGCCGTGCAACTTCCCATCACAATTGACAGCTGAGGAATACCGAGAGCTGACATTCGCGCTTGATTGTAAAAGATCCTGCCAAAGTGGTCACGATCGGGAAACACTTCATCCTGCATCGGTAAAAAGGCGCCTCCGCTATCCACCAGATAAAGACAGGGCAGTCCGTTTTCCATAGCGATTTCTTGTGCCCTTAAATGTTTTTTCACTGTCATTGGGAAATACGTTCCACCCTTAACCGTGGCATCGTTGGCGACAATAATGCATTCAACACCTTTAATCAGTCCAATGCCCGTGACCACTCCGGCCCCCGGCGCCGCTCCCTCATAAAGATCCCAAGCTGCCAGGCTCGAAAACTCTAAGAACGAAGATTCTGGATCGACTAACTTTTGGATGCGCTCGCGGGCGGGCAACTTGCCCCGGGACCGGTGACGCTCCAATGATTTTTCGCCACCGCCCAATTTCACGGTTTGCAATCGCGTTTTAAACTCTTCAAGCAAACCACCCATAAAGGCTTTGTTTTTCTTAAAATCCTCTGAATTCTTGTCCAATTGGCTGTGTAGTGCAGGCATTTGTTCTCCAGTAGGAGGAACATAGACAAATTCTTTATCTTTAACAACTTACGCCGCAGGCCCTGATAAATTTTAGAGCTGCGTTATCGTTGCGGCGCAGCAAAAGCCATGGACTCGATTTATCCCCCTTTTACTCAAAGACAAAATCAAGGCACAATGAAGGACTCCAAACGAGGTAATCATGAAATATATCAGTTTAATTGTCGTTGTTGTGTTCATTGGATTTACAGCTTGGTTTGCGCAAAGAACTAAGCATCTGACAATCGATCAAATGAACAAAATGAACAGTTTGATCACTCAATACATGACTCAAGCCGTACAAAATCATAATCCCAATGCTTCAGAAATTGATTTCTCAAAAATTGATACCGAAGTGATTGAAAAAGGGCGCAAAATGAAAGCCCATTTCAGTTTTTCCTACATGGAGCCCAACTCGGATGGCGAAATGGAAAAAGTTTACCGTAAAGGAACTTTTTTAATTACCTCAGAAGATGGAAAGAAATGGACGGCTCAGATCGAAAAAGCGGGTGACGTTAAGGTTGAGTTCATGGAGCCCTTTGAAATCTCTGAAGACGGTGTCGAAGCCGTTGATTCCGAGGACTCTGTTAACGAAGAAAATTCCGAGACTGACGATGCTGAGGCTGAGAACTCCCAACCCGATGAGTCTTCCGAAGAAGACTCCAATTCGTAAATTTTGTGGCAAAAACAATAGCCATTGATGAAGAGGGCTATTTTCTCGTCGACAAAGGAATTCGTGTCGACGATGAACTTGTTGGTCGCCGCATGCTCGACGCCATGACGGTCGATGAATTCGGTGTCACCCACATGAATTACGAGGGTCACGATGTCATTGTTGAACCCTTTGATAAACCCTTTGTCGCTCGCCAAGTGCATCTAGAAAACAGAATATTGAGTGTGCAAATGCCTTATCAGCACCTGTGTGAGGTCGAGTGGGATTCACTTTGTGTCGACGAATGGGATCGCTTTCATGGTAAAACAAAAAAAGGGATTCCTTTCGTTTTATCGCGCCCAGCACAAGCCGAACTCTTCAACTTAGCCGAAGAATTCAATGACGACAGTTTGCAGATTCAAGGCAAAACTGTCGCCACACCCAATTATTACATGACCTCTGAGGAGTTCAATCAGGCTCCGTTCTGGAAAGGACGCTACCAAGAGGATCCCTCTCCGCCCTGGAACCTCAACGAGCCCCACCCGGAATTGAAAAGCATTCTGCAACAGCTTAAACTTCACAAATGCCGAATTTTGGTGCCTGGGTGCGGATATGGGCATGACGCCGCTCTTTTTGCCCAGCAAGGCCACATCGTCACCGCGATCGATATCAGCGATGAGGCGATCGCAAAAGCCAAAGAGCTGTATGGACACATTGAAAACTTGAAGTTCGAAAAGGCGGATGTCTTGTCCATTGACGAACGCTTTCATAGTGCCTTTGATGTGGTTTTTGAACATACGTTTTATTGTGCGATCTCGCCGGATTCCCGAGATCAATTAATCAAGTTATGGAAACGTGTCCTCACTGAAACCGGACATCTTTTGGGTATTTTTTTCGTAGTTCCGAAGAGAAATGGACCTTATTTTGGTAGCAGCGAGTGGGAGCTACGAGAGAAACTGCAGTCGCGTTTCAACTTCTTGTATTGGACCCGTCTACAACACTCACCGGGCTGGCGCCAAGGGGCCGAACTCATGATCTACTCGCAGGTAAAAAACTCCTAAGAATTCTTGCCATCGCTGATAAAAAATGGTTTTTTCGTCGGATGTCAGATGCCCTGGCCATTCAGATGAAAGACCTTTCTTTCTCTTATGGCTCAAAGTCCATTCTTCACAACTTTAATCTTTCCATTGAGAGGGGCAAAGTTTATTGCCTGGTGGGCAGTTCCGGCAGTGGCAAGACAACAACCTTACGATTGATAAACGGCTTACTCACTCCCGCCTCCGGAGAGGTTGTCCTTGAAGGTGAGAAGCTTGATTTTTCACAGGCCGAAAAAATTCGTCGCACTATGGGTTACTCCATACAGGGCAGTGGGCTGTTTCCGCATATGACTTTGCTTGAAAATTTAACAATCATTGCCTCTAAACAAGGTTGGTCAAAATCTGAAATCAACGAACGAGTGCAGGAACTTTGTGAATTGATGGACCTCCCCTACGAAAAGTCTTTTTTATCAAAAAAACCACGTGAAATCAGTGGTGGCCAACAACAACGAGTCGGTATTGCCCGTGCACTTTTTATGAATCCAAAAATCATGCTGATGGATGAGCCCTTTAGTGCATTGGATCCGATCACGCGATCCGAACTGCAAAAAGAGTTTCTGAGTTTGCAGCATAAGCTGCAATTGACCATTGTGCTTGTTACCCATGACCTTTCAGAAGCTTTCAGTATGGCTGATGAAATTGTCTTATTGAATCAAGGTAAGATTGAACAAAAAGGCAAGCCGAGTAATTTCTTATTGTCTCCGGCAAGCCCATTTGTTGAGGAATTCATTCAGTCTCACTCGCCGGGTAATTTACTTAAAGAAATCTACCTGTATTCTGTAGTTCATACGCAGGTCTACACCACGGAAAAAACAGGTGACATTTATGAAATTAAAAATATCGAATCCAACGAAGTCAAAAAATTTGAAAGTCTTGAAGCGGCCAGTGATTTTTTAAAAAACAAGAATCAGAAAGCTCATTATTGGATTGAAAATCAAAAATTTCTATCGATGCAACAATTGGGTGAAGATAAACACAGTGAATATCTTGTTTCGACTAATCATATATTGGACGGAATGAGTCAGCTTTTACGATCTAAGCGCTCGGCGATGCCTGTGGTCAATGACCAGCATCGCTTGATTGGCGTGTTTAGCGAAGAGGGCTTGAATGCGCTGTAGACTTTTGACTCTTGCCCTCTTTTTTTTCACCAGTGTATCCTGCTACGGCCAAGAGACCATGGTGGTGAGTTCTAAAAAGTTTACTGAGAATTATATCGTCGCCGAAATTTTCTCTCAGGTTCTAGAGAACAATGGATACAATGTGGACAGACGCTTTGGCATGGGGGGCACTATGGTAGCCTACAATGCCCTTAAAGCTGGAGAAATTGATGTCTACCCTGACTACACCGGCACCCTGTCAGTGGCCATCCTCAAAACCGGAGAGCGAGGCTTCGATAAGATCAATAAGAAGCTAGAGACATTTGGCCTCAAAATGCTAAGTCCTTTAGGTTTCGACAACTCCTACACGGTGGTAATGAAAACGAAGGAAGCCAAAGAGCTTGGGATAAAAAAAATCTCCGATCTCAGCAAACATCCGAACCTCTCGGGAGCTTTCAGTTTTGAGTTTCAGGAGCGCTCGGACGGTTGGCCTTCCATGAAAAAGGTTTACAACCTCAACCATTCTATTCAGGGCATCGAGAACCCTCTGACCTACGAGGCCCTACGCAGTGGCCAAGTCGATTTTGTCGAGGCTTACACCACAGAACCGTTACTCGCAAAATACGGCTTTGTGCAACTTCTTGATGACAAAGAATTCTTTCCAAAATATTCCGCTGTGGCTGTTGTTCGCATAGACTTTCCCAAAAAGACGGCAAAGCTTTTAAATCAATTGGCTGGTACGATGAACAACCGCACCATCATGAATTTGAATGCTAAGGCCGTTAGCGGCGTGCCGATCCCTGAGGTGGCCAATCATTTTTTAGTGGAACAAGGAATTTTGGATAAGGCGTCTCGTAAAAGCTACAACCGAGGCATCAATTGGGGCAAATTGTGGTCATTAACTAAAACACATATTTACCTGACTCTGCTCGCTGTGATCATGGCTATCTTAGTGGCGGTTCCATTGGCCACATTCATTGCCCCTTATAAAAAGTTATCACAACCGATTTTAGGATTTGCAGGAATTATGCAAACCATTCCCTCGATTGCTTTGCTGACCTTTATGATCCCATTTTTTGGTATTGGCTTTTTGCCCGCAATCATCGGCTTGTTTGTCTATTCGCTTCTTCCCATTCTGCAGAACACCTATGTGGCTATGACCAACATCGACCCTCGTTTGATTACGGCCGCCCGAGGTATTGGTCTGTACCCCAGCGAAGTTTTGCTTTCGGTCAAACTGCCTTTGGCGTTTCCAACCATCCTGGCTGGTATTCGCACCGCCACCATTTTAAATATCGGCACCGCCACCTTAGCCGCTTTTATCGGTGCCGGCGGTCTTGGC
>CAXRIX010000065.1:0-7056 GCA_964230555.1 Bdellovibrionales bacterium | reverse complement strand
ATTCTTGCAAGCCTTCCAACTGAAGGAAATTTGGTTTCTGCACTTAATGAGCTTTGGTTGTCGTTTGGCGATCAGTATAAAAATAGAATTCGAGGTTACAACAGCCGAATTATTCCACAGCTTGGGTTTAAAAGAAATTCTTCCGGTCACTATGTTCTGTTCACCAACGTTTTTGAACAGAGATTTCGACTTCTTGATCGAATGAAAAGCTCGGAACAGTATGGAGAAAGCTATCCTAAATCCCGTCTTAGCGGTCTCCCCAGAGATTACGAAGAGTTGGACTTAATTTTCGGTGAGGGTGAGAATCATTTTTTTAGATTAGAAAAAAGCTCGAATGAAACAGAAAGACAGTTTCTCTACAAGTTTTTCACTCAAAATGGCTTTCGTCGATCCGGGTTTGCAACTCAATATATGATCGATGGCAGTGAATCTTGGAAAACGATCTATCTTAACATGGCTGCTATCGCCAAAACCAAAGCTTACTATTTAGTACAAAATAATTATAACTATGGACAATACTCTGACTTAATGAAAGATCAAATGGCTGAGAATTTCCAAAAAGTTTCAGAGTACACCGAAAACCTTTTGGAAATCATAAACATTAGCGAACAAGAAAAAGCAATCCTCGAAGACCTCCAGGCCAATAACTTTAGGAGAGATGATCCTCTGGCTGCCGGCGGCACCAAACAGCCGGCCAATGCTTTATTTATTTATAACAACGTGGTCGATTTTTTTAATCTTGGTCAATATGATGTCTTCTTTAATGTATTGGTGAGCTTTCAATTGGGCCAGCATCCGGATTTCGTTCCTGGTTTGTTTGGAAGCGGCCCAGACTACCAGACCGGGCGCGATCAAAACCCTTTGGTCTGGCACTGGATTCCGCGACCACCATCGGCTAGCAGCGGTCCCGGAGGCGGCATTGAACATGTCGATGCCGATGAGACCCATGGACGTCGCAAACAACGCCGCTACTCAATAAAGAATAGCTTGGTGGCGCGAGAGTATGAGGACATCAACTTGTTTGCAATCGACGATCAGGCCAAGAAAATGATTCTCCATGATCTTTACCAAACGGTGATGGCTGATCGGGGACTGATTGATGCATTTGTTAACTGGACTGAGGAGAAAGAACGTCAAGAGGAGCTGACGCCCTATCAGATTGATCTTTATTTTCATCGCAGACCCGTGGTTCCGGACTCTTACATCTTACCCAGTATCAAGGCGCGCTATTTCGATTGGCGCCATCAGTTTGATATAGAAACCCTACATGTCTTTAAAAATCTTGAAACCCAATAGGGTTTCAAGGATTTAAAATTATATGATCAGTAGTTGGTCACATCACGATCGTTCAACGGCTGAACCGGGCGATTGTTTTGCTCGAACAGGCTGCGAAACTTTGAGATCTGTTCTTTGCTAAGTTGCAAGGGCGTATTGAAAACAAACCACTTCACTTCTTCTAAACAGGGCGGATGGGTCAAAGACCCCACATAGTGATAGAATGTCTGGCGGGGTGGAATCAACTGGTCAGGATTGAATCGAAAGGTCGGCGACGACTTAAACTTTTGCAGAGACTGGGTCTTTTCCCATAGGCGATCAAACCAAGCGCTGCCACGACCGGTGATAACAAACAAAGACACGATGGCTTGTTTCAGTCCGTTTGATGAACGGTGATAAAACTGCAACTCCATGGGAAGTTGATTGCCGGAAAGATGATGTTCACTTGGTGAACGAAATTCAATTTTTTCTAAGAGATAATCTTTGCCATCAAATTGGATTGAGCTTTGCGGCGTCAATTCGATGCGAAACGTATAGCCGGCATTAATGATCGTGGCATTTCCCTCTGTATAGCTCAATTTCAGCGGATTACCTTGCTTGGGGCGATGCCAAACCAGATTGATCGGCGACTGCTTCGAACCCGTGGAGCACATGTAGTACTGAGGATTGAGAGACGACCAGTTCATCGGGCCGCGAGGTCCATTGTTGTATTCCCAGCCCCAAACATCTTTACGTTGTGGAGTCTGCGCCTCCTCGGTCTGTTGCTCCTGTTCGCTTGGTTGCTCCTCAACGGGCGGGCGCGATGAACAAGAGATAACCAAAAATGCGGTCGCAATAACAATGGTGATGAAATTCTTCATTGGATGACTCCTTGATGCCTTAATCATAACATCTCATTATCACTGTTGAATTTCAAAAAATTTAGTGATCGCCAGACCTAGGTCCTTGGTTAAAGACAACGAAAACGCAGCCAAGCCTGTATCGACTCCTGTTGACCTTATGAGTCGGTGATGTCCAACGTCTTTCGCAGTTTATAAACTAGAAAATAAAACGGTAGGGTGTCGGCCAAGGCCGCTAGCATTTTAAAGAGGTAATTACTGAACAAAAGGGTAACGAAGGCCACCGTTGTCATCTCACCGGCAAGCAAGCTGGCACCAAAGGTGATCCCTATGACTGCCACCGAATCAATCATTTGCGAACATAATGTGCTTACGTTGTTACGCAACCAAAGGGCTTTGCCATTGGTTTTTCTTTTCAAAAAATGAAAGATGTGCACGTCGAAAAACTGAGCCGTTATGTAGGCAATCATCGAGGCCACCACAGAGCCTGCAGAACAGGCATAGATCAGATCAAACAACTCGATCCGCCCATCAACGATCGTGCCGGTAGCAAGCATCACTGGTTTTGCTAAATAAAGAACCTGCCAAGGAGGCTGTGAAGCCGGCTCAACAGCTGCCATCCACTGACCTAAAAACAGGATGGAAATCACAAAAATATTCAATCCTAACCCCACCCACACAACAAAATTAGCTCTCGATTTTCCGTAGAGTTCACTGATCAGATCAGTCACCAGGAAGGTTAAAGGGTAGGGGAGCACTCCAACAGCCAAAGCCAACGGCCCAAACCGAATAAATCGAGTCAGTCCAATCACATTCAACAGAGTCATTGAGGCAAAGAAAATAGCGGCTAGAATAATAAAAACACGTTCACGCTTTTCAGAAAGGTCCATGGTCTAGGAATACACCAGAAAGCCTTTTTAAAACAATCACTTCAGTCGTAATAAACTGAGACAACAATGAAGTTTTTTCGGTGCCAAATACAAAATAGGCCGGTTTTATGCCTATTAATGAATCAATTGTGGACCTACCTGCACCATTTTGATAATTTAAGTGGATAGGGTCGCATTTATCGATTCTATGATTTTTCCGATACGGGGATTGATGATTCATAAAACCATGGCCTTAGTTGCCGTTTTCTTTCTTTTTTCAAATACAGGACTGGCAAAGGTCAATCCCGCTCAGACCCTTGAAGAACTGCAAGAACAGGCCGGGGAGCCAGGCAATGAAGACCTCAGTGTTATGAGCAACACAGAAGGCCTGCAAGGCCTACACATCGGTTTAGAGCCCTATCTACCGGACCTGAATAAAGCCGGACTCAGTGATGAAGAAGACTCCATTTATCTGCGTCAGGCGGAGTCTCAATCCGGTGCCTCAGAGTCCAGTTCCTCATCGTCGAGCCAAGGCGCCACCGAGCGCTAAGCCTTTAAAGGTTTGTCTCGGCTCAGCCGATATCTTTTAATAATACTAAAAAGTGAGGCCGCCCATGGGCAATCAATCCAAGATTCAAAATATCACCTATTTGCCCGGTGAATACATTCTTCGCGAAGGTGCAAAATGCGACTCCCTATTTATAGTTAAAGAAGGGCAAATTCAGATTTATCGTCACGATGCCCATAAAAACAAAATCCCAGTCGGTTTGGTTCAATCGGGTGAGTACCTGGGCGAGATGTCATTGATCTCTGAACGCCCCCATGGAGCCAATGCCGTGGCTTTAACAAAAGTGGTCTGCGTTAAAATAACCAGCGAAGCTTTAGAAGAACAACTGAAAACGGCGCCCTCTTGGCTGGTCGCTCTGACTCGCGGCTTGGTCTTTAAACTTCACCGCACCAACGACGTTTTAAAGCGCAACGGCCTAGTCGACGAATCGATCTCAGCCGCTGTCAAAGCCATAAAAGACAAAGAAAAATCCGCCGCCTAATACTCAATCTAGAGATTTCTTCGTTGAAGTCTACGGCCTTGCCGGGAGCCTTTACCAACACTCCTCAATTCAAGAGCGGGCTCCTGCCCTCGCCAGTATTTCGCCCTTCGGGCGAAAACGCGTCACGCTTACTGGAGTCTTGAATTGAGGAGTGTTGGTAAAGGCTCAGGCTTAAGGATGTAGGACTTTCTTTTTATGGATACGGGATTTTCGGAAATTTATTCGATTTTGAAAACTTCGTCTCAATTGAATTCTGTTCTTTCTAATGTTTCTCCGAGAGGTTGGTGGACACAGTTGCTCGCCCATCAATGCACAATTAGGCGAGCTTAAAAGAAATTGAATATATTTAAAGATCTACTTTTTCACAGTCAGTGTTTTTTCGAAGTAAGGATCACTTTGTTTGACTCCGTAGGAGCGGACTTTGAAGTTCAGGCTTTTTTCTTTTACCTCCGAATCGACGAGGAGGTAATTGTGTTCTTTGACTGAGATGAGACGGCGAGGGTTGTCGAGCCAGGTTTCTTCTTTGCCTGAGGAACGAAAAATATAGCTGTGAAGGGGACTGGAAGTGACTTCGTAGGTTTGGTAACCAAGCATTTCTTTTTCAATGCCGACAATCTCGGAATAGTGGATATCACCTGACAAGAAGACTACCGGTGAAGTCGCTTTTTTTAAATCACTCATCAGATTGGCAAAGTGTTTCGGGTGATCGTCGATAAAGGTTTCGTTGACTTGTTTTTTTGATCCATCATCCCGAGTCACGACCGTCGCTTTAGTAAAAAACTGACCACCGTTGGCCAACCACACCGGCTTCTGACTTTGCTTGAGCTTTTTTTCAAGCCATTGGTGTTGTTTCTTACCCCATTGTCCATAGGCGGCCTGACCGTTAGGCTCACGATAGTAGCGATCATCCATAAATAAGAAAGTCTGACCAAAACCATTGAAGCTAAAGTACACACCTTGCTCGGCGCGATCATAGACACCTTTGATTTCTTCACCACCAAAAAAGGCATTAAATACTTTTTCGGCGGCCTTGCGGTTTTTAAAATTCTTATTGGAGTTGTTGGTACCAAAATCATGATCGTCCCAAACCGCTAGAATAGGGATTAGCTGACGATTCTGAAACAATGGAATTTTGCGGAAGCTGTCAATGTAGCGAGTCCAAATATCAAACTCACTGGCTTCCTCTCGTTTCACGAAATCAAAATCGTCGACATACACCTCGTCACCAAGAAGCATTAGAAAATCGGCATCATGAGTTAGCATCTTATCCCAAATCTGATTTCGAACATGTTCGAAAGCATGACTGTCGGACATACAAGACCCGACGATAAACCGACTCTGTTTTTTATGAACCTTCAAGGTTTTAAACAGACGCCAGTCGACAGCCTTCTTGCGCCAACTGTTTACCACAGACAGACGGTAGGTGGTGTTCGGATTCAAGTTCTTGACATGAATCCGGTCGACCGCCCAATGAATATGGGGGCCTGTGGTGGTGCTAACAATTTTCTCAGCTTTGCTGGCATCCCATTGCAATTCATAACCGGGCTCCTCGGCCTCAACAATATAAGCCATTTTTGCCAGGCGGGGACGAAGGATATTAATTGTCGTTTCAGTGTCAGAAGTTAAGGTTTGAAAAACCGACACCCAGCCGGGGGCTGAAGTGAAGTCGCCCATCTCTTGATTTTTGGGGGCCTGTTGGCAGGCTGTTAGAGACAAAAAGAAGAGAACGAAAAGAAAACGCATGCGGGCTCCTTGTTGAAGATCGAGCCCTTTCTATTACGAATCCTGTCGACTGTCCAAACCTAAAAACCGGCGGTTATTAAGATTTCATTGGCAAACTTGTTTTTGTCCTAACAATCCTTTTTTAAGCTCAGCGTCAGCCGGCTCAGGTCCAATCAGGCTCTTTTGAAGAAGGCGAGAGTAACCAACACTGTAAATAGGAGGATAGGTCTCGGTCTGATTGGCTTCAAACTCAAATCGGTCGGCAAAGGCGATCAGATACATTCTTTCGCCTTTTTTGACATCGCGGGCGTAACTAATGAACTGCTCGTGATAGGGGAGAAGGCGCTGGCATTCAGTCTCGGTTCCACACAGCCGATCAAACTCAGAGTTCCACATATCAACCAAGCGCTTTTTATCAATATTCATAGTCGCGTGAATGATACCCACCTTGTGTTGTTTCGATTGGATTATGGATTCACCGTTTTGTGAGAGTTGTTCGAGGTAAAGAGCTGCGTAAAAAACATTGAAAAACAAAACTCGCTTTTGCCCAACACCGTTTAAATGCAAAGTTGTATTCTGATTGTTGTCGTTAACGATGGCCACGGAGTCATAAAATTCAACGCCGCCTCCACATGAAACTTTGGCAAAACTTTGTACAGAAAAAAGCACGCAAATAACTACTAAAAGTTTAGACACTACCCCTCCTTGGTGAATACTTTCTTTACCAAAATTCGATCACGTTTTTTTAGTTAAAACAAGACTTTATAGACATCAAAAAAACATCGCTCAACAGCTCAATTGTTTCATTTTGGTGCGTCGATTGTTTGGGGACCTGTAAACAGACTGTACGCATTGTTTCGCTTTACTGCAATCTAGACGGTTTCGAGGAGGCATTGATTTCGCACTATCTAAGTATGGGTCGCTGAGTGGTGGGGAAGTTTCTACTCAGGTACAATTTATTGAAATGTTACTAAAAGGGGTTCAAATGAATTGGGAATTATTTGTTTTTCCAAACAAATTAAAGGGTCATGTTTTTAAGATCCTGACAGCCTTCAGTGTTTGCTTATTCGGAGCGACCGCATTCGGACAGTTCACCATCAACAGTGCCAATCCATCACAGACGACAACGATGAACCTACCGGGCGATTCGATCCTTTATCTTCGTATTACGGTTAACGATCCGGATTACGATGATGAGGGTGAGCTTTATGTCAATGGAAACGGTCCGATTCGACTATGGCCTGGCGGCAATAGTGGAAGCAACAATATGACCATGACTATTAACTTGGATCTCAACAACAC
>CAXRIX010000064.1:0-9300 GCA_964230555.1 Bdellovibrionales bacterium | reverse complement strand
CATTACAGTTTCATAATAAGTTGCGGTGACTTGCAACTCAGACTCTTGCACGTCGTTTTCACATTGATAGGTGACGGCAAAGCTGGTGCTGGCAAATAGTAGCGATACTAGTACTAAAGAAATATATTTCATGGTTAGGGCTCCTTTGAAATTGATTGCTCATGAATCTACCCTAACCGGGCACTTTCACCTATAGAGGTTAAAAATTCTACATATCTGACTATAAAAACCTGTATAAAATAAAGACAGTCACCTCAGCTGCAAACAAGGTAACCTACAAATCATTGCGGAGCGCTGCTACAATCGATCTTATAATAAAAGGCTAGAAAAAAATGCCGGCAAACCGGGAGTCGATTGCAAAATCGGTCGCGATCGATCTTGCCCATCGGCAGTCAGACTGGTGGTGTAATGGAGAAAAACAAACTAGTAGAATTCGACAAGGTCGTTTTCTTCAAAGCCAGAACCCGAATGAACGATGGTCACGGCGCCGTCTTTTCCAAAATAACTGACGACCTCAACAGTGCCCTTCATGCGTCCTGTGATATTGCCTAAAAAGCTTCCGGTTTCGGGATCGAAAACCTCTTCTTTGGCTTCGGTCACCCGCAGAATATCACCCACCTGCAGACCGCTCAGGCGACCGGCATTAAGGTAAAGCTTTTCACCACGAACCAAAGCGATTCGCCCTGACCAGCTCATTTTACGGAGAGCTTTGACCACATTCAGTACCATTTTTGAAAAAGCCTGGGTGACCACTGAACGAATCAGTTGAGGATTGTCGCGCAACTCTTTGTCTTTATAAGAGCTTTCCGCCACGCGCGTGACCTCTTCTTCGATACTGGCTGAACGCGTCTCACGGACCATGGAGTTACCGCTCTTAGCGGAAAACATTTCCAAATCCACAAGAGCTGTGACTTCTGCTTTTACTTTTCTAAACAGCCCGACACTGTCGCCAATTTTTCGGGTTCGAATCTGTTTGATGCGCCCAACGATAATACCGTGGGCCCCGACTTTGCGAACCATCGCCAGCATTTTTGGAATGTCATAGCCGTCGTCGACTTGATACTTCGAGACGTCCTCTTCCAAATCATTCACACTCATAGGAATGATTTCACCGGTGGCGTTCAATCTTTTCACAAGGGCCTGACGCGCGATTTCGGCCGCCGAATCCGAGGCGTAGGGTGAAAGGTTCAAAATCGGTAAAACCACCACCCGCCGACGCATTCCACCGTCATCGGTGCGCGCTTGTCTTGGCAGATCGCGCACTTCTCGCCGCTGTTGAGCCTGTTCCATGAGTGAACAGTGAATAAGAAAAAGACTTAAAAATGGCAGCGTGAATTTATAAAAAGACATAACTTTATTATGCTTTAACCTGGAAATCACATCCACTGGCCTAATGTCTGTTTTCTTGCAGTAATCTGACTCTAACCAATCTTAACGCCCACCCCGAGTCTAATCATTCTGCCTACAAACACACGGGCTGGACCGCTCGACGATGGCTGAACCGTGGTTTTGCCGACTCTATCGGGTTTTATAGACTTCACTCTCTTCGGAAAACCATTCGCAATTATTGCCTATGAACTCAATCTAAGGCCACAAAAGTTGGTCGATTCAGACTTTTCCCGAACCGACGATCACCGCCGAGGTCTCTCTTAATCGACGTTGTTTTCTATTGGGCGACTTTGACGTCGAGGATGATTTGATCGGCTTGGCTTGATACCACTTGCGAAATAAAACCATCAAATTTGGCCTGTCGCAATTTCTGACTGAGAGCCTCAACGCCACCGGAGTAATCGGTTTCAAAGGTCACCCGTCCGGGCTCATAAAGTCTTTCCGTTAATCCATTGCTAAGACCCAACTTTTGATCCAGTTCTTTTTTAAAGCGCAGCATTTGCATGTGATCAAGAGTTCCAGTGACGGCTAATTGTAGAACCTGAGATTCTAAAGCCCCCCGTTGCCAGAGATCGTAAACCTGATTAGCCAGTTCACGGCCAGTCTCTCGCGCCAGTTCATTGACCTTCGTGGTGATTTGACTAACACCTTCACCGGAAGGGGTATCAAAAGTTCGTACCACCTCGGCCACATTCTTGCCGTTGGAAGACTGTTTGCATTTCAGTTGAACTCGCACACGCAAGGCATTTTCGCGCAAGGGGCTGGCCAGCACATCGACTCGCCCATCCAAATAAAGCTGTCCCTGTTTAAGGTTCGTTAACTGCACCATTTCGGTTTGGGTGAGATAGGTTTTGCGCATGAAATCGGGAACAAAATGGGACATATCAAAGGCTTGCGGGCGCAACATAAACAAACCTCGATCCAAGAAGCCCTGGAACATTTCTTTTTCGAAATTTAATGACAGACTTTCAAGATCTTTTGAAACCTTGAACTCTGGAGACCACCAGCGGTAGGACTCTCCAGAAAGAGCGTTGTTGAACTCCACAAACGGTAAAGTAATCCCGGTTTTTTCTGAAGACGCGAACATTCCCTTTTGCTGAAG
This sequence comes from Bdellovibrionales bacterium, assembly GCA_964230555.1. GTDB lineage: Bacteria > Bdellovibrionota > Bdellovibrionia > Bdellovibrionales > JAGQZY01 > JAGQZY01. The sequence continues at coordinate 6,809 of CAXRIX010000064.1, read as the reverse complement.
AACCTGGCGCAAATCGGAGCGCGAGACTTTGACCTCAATTTTAAACTTGTAGGCCTCCCCATCCTTGCTACTGGAAATAATTTTAAAAAACGGAATAAAACGGTTTTTCAGAGGCTTTACTTCATTTTCAACCTTGGTTTTGTTCTCCACAAAACGTTCCGCTCCAATCTCTTGTTTGACCATATCTTCAGTGACAGCATCGGTGGCTTGCTCGATGGCTTCACCGCGCGCTTTTCTTTCATCCACTTCGGTCACCAGTTGTTCCGAAACCACTGTTTGGTATCGCCCGTGGGCGTTATTAATGAAACATAAAACTAGACTAACAAAGAGGACCTGTTTCAACATTTTCATCTCCTTACTGCGAGATCTTGATAAAACCCATTTCACCGAAATCCCTTTGCAGCCCCTCTAGGAAGTCATTCGACAAAGAAATTCCCTTCGGATCTCGGATATCATAGATCACTTTCTTCTTAAGGTTATCAAGATTCAGTTCAATTTTCACTCGCGTTTCGCCTGGGTTTTCATCAATACGAGTTCGCAACTTATCCAGCTTATCCTCCATCGCCGAACTGACCTTAAAGGTAACACCTTTCGCACGATTGATACTATCAGATAGGGTGGTGATTTTGTCGGCGATGACTTTACAAGTGTCGTCCTTGTTCTCAAGGATGCCTGTGACCACCAGTGGAACTTCTTCTTTTAAAACCTCTTCGTACTCGGCAAATGTATTCGGAAAAACGATCACTTCCAATTGCGCGGTCAAATCCTCTAACTGGGTGAACGCCATGCGCGTCCCTTTTTTAGTGATGATCTCTTTGTACTGCGTGACCATTCCCACCAATGTGACTTTTGATTTATTCGCCAACTGATCGATATCAGCGATTGTGGTGTTAGCCCAAGCTCGGCAGATGCCTTCATAACCATTGAGTGGATGATCACTTAAAAAGAATCCGAGCACATCTTTTTCATAATTCAGGCGAACCATGCGATTCCAAGCATCGCGCTCGGGAAGAACAACCTTTTCGTGCTCCTGCTCCTGCTCTGACGACATCGAGAACAATGACACCTGCCCGACTTCGCGGTCTTGTCGCTTGGTCTCAGCGGCATCAACAAACTTCTCGAAACCGTCAAACAGTTGCGATCGGTGATAGCCAAAACCATCAAAGGCTCCGGCTTTTATTAAACACTCGATCACCTTCTTATTCACACGTCGTAAATCAACCACATCAAAAAAGTGATCAATGGATTCGAACTTTTTATTCTCTGTCGCTTCACGCGCCTCGAGGATCGCCTCTACGGCTGACTGGCCTACACCCTTGATGGCAGCAATACTGTAGTAAAGAGTCTCACCTTTGACTGAAAACTTGTAATCGGAGTAATTGATGTGGGGAGGCTGGATATCAATGCCTCGACGCCGACAAAGGTTGATGTATTTCACCACCTTATCAGTGTCGTTCATATCTGTGGTGAGAAGGGCGGCGTAGAATTCAATGGGATAATAGTGTTTTAACCAAGCGGTTTGCGCGGCAATCACACAGTAAGCGGCCGAGTGCGATTTGTTAAACCCATACTCGGCAAATTTGGCCATCAAATCAAAAAGTTGCTCCGACTTTTTGCGATCGTGGCCGTTGGCATCAGCCCCTTCAATAAAGCGTTTGCGCTGTTTATCCATCTCCTCGGCAATTTTCTTACCCATGGCGCGACGGAGTAAATCGGCTTCTCCCAGAGAATAAGAGGCAATTCTGGATGCAATCAACTGCACTTGCTCTTGATAAATAATAATTCCGTAGGTCTCTTTTAAAATCTCTTCCAGTTCGGGGAAGATAAATTCGACCTTCGACTTTCCGTGCTTTCGTTTCGTGTATTCAGGAATCATATCCATCGGACCCGGACGATAGAGGGCGTTGATGGCCATAATGTCTTCAAAGCAAGTCGGCTTGATCTTCTTCAGAGCGTCGGTGATACCGTCTCCCTCAAACTGAAAAACCCCGGCCGAGTCCCCTGAGGACATCAAACTGTAAATGTTTTCGTCATTGATATTGATTTCGTTGGCCTCAATCTTTTTGCCACGGTTCTCACCTATCAGGTCTAGAGCATATTTAATATGTGTGAGAGTCTTCAGCCCCAAAAAGTCAAACTTGATCAAGCCGATTTTTTCGGCGTGTTTCATGTCATACTGAACGACGTTTTCGCCATCCACCCCTTTGTACAGTGGGGCGTGGTCGACCAATCGACCATCGGCGATAATCACACCGGCAGCGTGAATTCCCGCATGACGAACCAGGCCTTCGACCTTCAAGGCAATTTCAATCATGTTATGAACCTGTGGGTTCATCTCCATTTGCTCTTTGATCCGAGGCTCCATGTCGAGAGCTTCACTGAGCGTGATCCCAAGTTTATCGGGAATCAACTTGGCAATGATGTCGACATCCGCATAACTCATACCCAGTACGCGACCCACATCCCGCAACGCCGCCCGTGCCTGCAGTTTTCCGTAAGTGATAATTTGCGAAACCGAATCTTGCCCGTACTTTTCCGTCACGTACTGAATCACCCGTGGCCGCTTTTCCTGGCAAAAATCGATATCAAAATCCGGCATCGAAACCCGTTCAGGATTCAAGAAACGCTCAAAGATCAAACTGTAACGAACCGGATCCAGGTCGGTAATCCGCAAACAATAGGCCACCAAGGACCCCGCCCCCGAACCCCGCCCCGGGCCAACCGGCACGTCATGCTCTTTCGCCCAATTGATAAAGTCTTGAACGATCAGAAAGTAACCAATGAATCCCATGTTATCGATCACACCGATTTCGTATTCGAGCCGTTCGTGATATTTAGGGTGTTCGCTTTCCGGTACCTCTTCGCCACGTTGCTTGGCCTCATCAAAACGTTCAGCTAAGCCTTCTTGAGTCAAGCGCTTCAACTCCTCAAGAATTCCCACATTGTTTTGGGTTGGAAAACTGGGAAGATGGTAAATGGTTTTACCGTCGTCATCTTCAAGCCGAAACTCAACATTGCAGCGATCGGCAATTTCCACCGTCCGTTCACAAAGTTCCGGACAGTCTTTAAATAAATCATACATTTGATCCGATGACTTAAAGTAAAACTCTTCACTTCCCAGGCGCCAGCGGGTGTCATCATGTAAGGTTTTGTTGGATCCAATGCAAATCAAAACCTCTTGCGCCAATTGATCTTCTTTATTCAGATAGTAAACATCGTTGGCGGCGACCAGTGGCACATCCTCTGATTTCGACAGCTCAAAAAGAGCCGGCTCAACATCTTGCCACTCTTTGATGCCGGTTCGATTCAGTTCCAAATAAAGGCGATCACCAAATATTTTTTTCAACTGCACAAGTCGTTCGCGGGCCGCTTCTAAGCCATGACGCCGAAAATGCGAAACCACATCTCCTGACAAGCCACCGGTAAGGCAAATTATATCCGAACCTAATTCTTTTAACGCGTCCATATCGATTCGAGGTTTGTAGTAAAATCCCTCTTTATATCCAATGGTGCTCAGCTGGCAGAGGTTCTGGTACCCCTTGTAGTTTTGTGCCAACAACACCAATCGGGTGTTCGGCTGATAATTCACTTCACGCTTTTCATTTTTAGTAAAACGATCTTGAGGAGCAAGATAGGCGTCCAAACCTAAAATAGGTTTAACACCTTTCTTTTTAGCATTGAGATAAAACTCAACGGCACCAAACATATTGCCACTGTCAGTCAGGGCGACCGCCGGCATTTCATAACTTTGCGCTCGTTCGATGACCTGTCCGGCGCGACAGCAGGCCTCAAGGAGTGAATACTGGCTGTGGAGATGCAGATGTACAAATGGCCGACTCAAAACCTATCCCCCATTGGTAAGTGATCAGGAAACCCTTATTTTTATCACGTTCAAACTTAAGCGCACGAAATATTTCAGGAATTGGCCTCTAAATAGGCATTTGACGTGCCGCCGCACTCGTCTCCTGTGCAGAGCAGCCTGCAAAGGCCTGGCCTTGCTGAAAACGAAGAATTGCAATAGCCTTTAAGATACTGTGATGATGCGTTTCAAGTTCTTTTTATTAATAGCGGGTGTTGTTCTAACAAGTTCCACAGGGTTGGCACTGGAGATCACCTTTTCGGGCCTTCCTGACGATTACACCGTCTATCAATGGACGCCATCGCAAAACGCGCCAGTTCCTGCCACCCACTATCAATCGGATCGCTACGAACGACTGACAATCAATATCCCCGACGAACATATTCAAAGGACAGAAGCGGGTCACATTGATCTACTAGCGTCTCTGGAGGCCTGGCGTCGCGGAACACCGCGGGGGCCTGGCTACCCTTTCACATCACCCGAGGGTATTGCGCGAGTCCCTTTCTACACTACCTCTGAAAGCTATAATAATGACACTTCAATCCCCCCAAATGCCCGCCTGACTCAGTATATTTCATTGAATCATTTTGTCTCGCAAGCGGACGATCGCGAAAATCTTCGCTTCCATGCCCACAACGGCGAAACAGTTTCTGTGGTGCGAAGAGGCTTAGTCGATGAATTGCGCCAAATCCGCTCATCAGGGAGTGCTGTTCGCTGCGACCGAGCCACAGGGCTTGGGTCGCGAGGGGCCTGGACAGCCGCCGAGTGTATGCTCTGCAATTGTGCGAATGAAGCTGGAATAGAAAACCTGCGAGGAAAAACCGAAGTGACTCGTGTGGTTCTAAGGCGAGTGGTTTCAAGTTACTTCCCAAACTCCATTTGTGACGTCATTCTATATAAAAACAGAAACCCCAACAACGGAAGAATCCAAGCCGCTTTCTCTTGGACGTATGGGAACGACAACTATCAGGAGCACCACCAACTTAGACAGGGGCATCCGCCAGGAGATCCGAATCTTCTTAATGACTGCATCGACTCAAGTATAACAGCAATCGACCAAGGCCCCAGCAACTTCGATCACTACTATGCCCACGCCATTGTAACACCAGGGTGGTCGGCACAAGCCAGGTATCGAGAGCGCATTGGACGACACACATTTTTAAATAAACTTCCTTTAAACCAAGAATATGCATCCGCCCTTGAGGAAGAAATCCGTGGAACAGGAGGCGACATTATCCGCCCGATTCCAAACTTTACCCCACAGCCGGAAGAGGAAAGCGATGTTAGCCATTAAATTCCTTATAATTTGCGGCCTAGCAATTTTCGCCGCCCCAAAGGGACCCTCACTTTTTCAGATGAAAAATGGAGAAATGTTTTTAAGCAAGCCGTTGAAACAGCAGATTCTTTCGAAACACCAAGACTTCGAACTTCTTCAAACCAAGCAATTTTCAAAAGCCGCGATTAAAAATTCGAAAGGTCACCCAATGGCGATTACCGGCGACTTCAATGGTGATGGAGTCAAAGATCTTGCCTTCAGCGGTGTTTCGCGAAAAGACAAAAAGTTTTACTATTATGCCGCCATCTCACAAAAAGGTAAAAAATCTTACGAATTGAAGATTGTGTCTCACCATTCTATCGAACCGAAGCAGAAGTTTTCGGATATGGGGACTTACTTAACTCTCGGAGACTCGAAAATTATCAAGGCCAGTCGAGACACCGTACAAATAGAGACCGACACTCAGCAATTGATGACTGTGGAACCTTATTATTTCTCTCGAAAAAACAAAGGTTTTAAACCTTTCAAAGGCAAGATGGACTAAGCGGACTGAATCCTTTCGCCCTAACTAAGAGTTATCATAGCAGGTAAAGATTCAGCTCTGATTCCAACTGCCGAGAAAAATTCTATTCGAATTTAATGAAAACCAGCGACTCAATCTAGAAGTGGAAAATAGCTTCGGCGTCGAAACGTCCGCCGACAACCTACTCCCACTCAATCGTACCCGGTGGTTTTGAAGTCACATCATAAACCACTCGGTTGATACCCTCGACCTCATTAGTGATCCGACTCGAAACGCGTTGCAAGAATTCATGACTGAAAGTGTACCAATCCGCGGTCATGGCATCCGACGATGTCACCGCTCGAAGGGCTAACACTTTTGCATAAGTTCGAGCATCTCCTTGCACTCCCACTGTGTTTACGGGAAGTAAAACAGAAAACGCCTGCCAGATTTCGTCGTAAATGCCAGCCTTGCGAAGTTCACTAATGTAAATCTCATCCGCTTCACGCAGGGTCTCCAGCGACTCTTTATCAACCGCACCAAGAATTCGAATAGCCAATCCAGGCCCCGGAAATGGGTGACGCCATAAACTGTCATCAGGAATGGCCAGTTCAGCTCCAATTTTTCGAACTTCATCCTTAAACAACTCGCGCAACGGCTCCAAAACTTTCAACTGCATTTTATCAGGCAGGCCGCCGACATTGTGATGAGTCTTAATGGTCACAGACTCCCCGCGCGTCGAGACACTTTCAATAACATCCGGATACAGGGTGCCTTGCACCAACCACTTGGGCTGGGGGTCCATTTTTTTCATACAATGTTCAAAGACTTCGATAAAGGCGTGACCGATTTTCTTACGTTTGGCCTCAGGATCCGAGACTCCATCAAGAGCCATTAGAAAGACTTTTTCGGCATCAACACCGGCGACGTTCAATCCCAGCTTTTTATAGCGAGCGAGGACTTCGTCATACTCGCCTTTTCGTAACAATCCATTATTTATAAAAAAGCAATGCACGCGCTCGTGTCCCAAAGCTTTGGTCACCAAACGCGCCGCCACTGTTGAATCAACGCCGCCGCTGAGTCCGACCATCACATGATCGTCGTCTTCCACTTGTTCACGAATGCGCAGCTTCAGATCCTCAACAATCCCTTCGGCGCGCCAATTGGGTTGG
>CAXRIX010000063.1:0-6337 GCA_964230555.1 Bdellovibrionales bacterium | reverse complement strand
AAATGTAGCAAAACATCGAAATATCGTGAAATGTCACGAAAGATTAAGTGAAGAGATGCAAAGCTCTTTCCAGTGTTTTTAAGTAGTTAAGCTAACTTGATTTTTTTCGAAGACCAAATCTCTTGAATCGAGAATTGGTTGGGGGATGGGAATTGAACATAAGTTGCCGATTTAATTAACTTTTTGCAATTTACCTAAATTTTGATTCCCAAGTTAGATAGGATTCCAATGTAACCGAGGTACGCCAGAGCAGTTCCTGAGCTTGATGCTGCTAGACAAGTCCAAAAGCTCCAGCCAAACTTTGTAAACAGAGGAAAAAGAAAAAAGAAAAGGAGTGATGGGAGCACCACCCAAAAGATCCCATGAGAGAGGGAGTTGACCTTTTCTATGCTTCCAGTATCGATGTAGAGCCAAACCATCGCCAAAATTGAGGTCAAAGGTAATGAGGCAATAACTGCGCCAAGAAGCGTCCACCTCTTGGCAGCTTCTGAGATGGCAATTACTAAAATTGATGTAATTAGGATTTTAATTGCGTATTGCCACATTAATTTGCACCTTTAGTAAGTCGTTCGATTTCGGCTTTTGAAAGGTAAAACTGAACGATTAAGTTAAGTCTTCGCTGTTTTAAAGAAAGAAGTTGGTTGAATGCTGTTGTTAAGTCAGAAGTCGATTTAACACCTCTCAAGTATTCAGAAGAAACCTGTTTATAGTAGTTCTTGCTCAGATCGACTTCTTTTGAAATGCCATTGATGGAATCAAGAAGAGAATACAAGTTTTTTTTCATTGCGTTGATTCCTCTTTCAAACTGATTCTTGTTGTAAGATTTTAGTTTTTGGAGATAGGTGGATTCCGCACGAAAACTGGCAGCTTCTCTTGATTGCTCAAAGAAATCGCCAATTTTCCAAGTCGCTTGGACTCCAGCCTGGAACTCCATTCGGTCTGTGCCACTTGTGAATTCTCTTGCGGAAAACGGAACCCTTGCATAGTTAGCGAAGAGATCAAGGGATGGGAGCCTCTTGGAGCCTGCTGATTTGGCTGCATCTTGCTTCATTTTTGCTTGAGCCTCGATCATCTTTACTTCTAGGATTTGTTTTTCACTAGAGTTTGTATCAACGACGAGATTTTGGTTCATAACTGACTCATCAATACTTGTTGATGTTAGGTTGTCGATGCCGAGTAAAACAGACAATTTGTTAATCTCTTCAACAAGACTGCGATTGATCTGGCGGATGTTTTCTTCAAAACCTACTTTGACAAGGCTAATTGAAGTGAGATCAGACCTTGCTGTCGTGCCGCCTCGTACTTTTTTAGCCACCTTTGAACGAACTCGGTTCAGTTGCTCGGTACCTTCCGTCAGAGCGAGAATCATTGATTTCATCTCAGAGATTTTTAGGTAGCTCTCCTGGGCGGCAAATACAATATCATTAAGTGATTTAGCACTTTCAATCTTTTGAAATTGGTACTGTGAATCTCGCCGTTCTTCCTCCCAATAGTCCGACATTCCATGAAAAATGTTGGCTTTGGCATTAACTCCATAGAAATTGGTGTTTTGTGCTCCCAAGGGGTCTGATTCAAAGCTCTCTTGTCCTGCAAAAAGCGTTACGTCAGGAATGAAAGAGCGGCCTAAATAACCTGTTTTAAGTCGAGCACTTTCATTTCGATGTTCCAATGATTTGGCTTTTTCATTGGATTTTAAGACGAGAGTTCTTATTTCATCATATTTGATGTCTTTGGACAGAGCGAAGTCTGTCCAAAACACAAAAGTCATTAAAAAAATAATCAGAGAACGGCTGTTCACTTGTATTCTCCTAGTTGAGATTGTCAAAGGCCATAAATAGGGTTTTGTCTTTTGCCCCTATTGAAACATCAATATTAAAGGGTCTTCTTGGTGCTGTCGGGAGAGTGCCTTCAAAAAATCCATCTTTTTTTGCAAAAGAAAACTCGTGGGAACCCCATTTTTTTGTTTTACGGTCTTTGAATTGCAATTCACCGGAAGCGTCTTTAAAAGTGTCTGGCTTGATGGGCTTCATATCTTTATCGTAGAGGTAAACTCGAACGACGTTTTTATTGTTTTTAGTCAGCTCGGCCTTATATAGCATCGCAGCCTTAGTTCCTTTCTTCACTTCTGTTTTGTCGATGACAGCAGCAACTTTACCACCAAATTTTGGTTGATCCCCAAGCTTTGGCCCGTGCCCTTCATCGTGAGCATAAGCGAGTGATGCGCTGATAATTGAAAGTATGATTAATAACTTCTTCATTTGTTCCTCCTTAAAGGGTGTTTGATGTTGTTTTTTTGTTACTAATTTTATTTAAATATTCTGATCCCAGCTTGAAAAACAAAGCGGGCAGTAAAAAGGTATTGAGTACGGTTGAGGTAATCAGTCCTCCGATAATAACTACGGCCACTGGAAATAGAAGTTCCTTTCCAGGTTCTCCTCGGCTTAATGCAAGTGGTAGGAGAGCAAGAATAGCTGTTCCGGCAGTCATCAGTACGGGGATCAAACGGTCTAAGCTCCCATGAATGACAACGTCTTTTAAGTTTGAATTATTCTCTGACTGCCACAAATCCATATAATGGTTGATGACAAGAACTCCGTTACGACTAGCAATTCCGCATAAGGTGATAAAGGCTACTGTCGTCGCAAGTGACAGGTCAAGCCCTGTGATCCAAATAGCAATAACACTTCCAATAAGGGCAAGGGGTATGTTTACCAATACTAAAAGTGATAAAATAATTGATCGAAATTGAATGAATAGAATCACTAAGATGGCTATAAGTGAGATGAGTCCAAGAAACATAATTCTTTTGTTGGCCTGCACTTGAGACTCATATTGGCCACCAAGTGCTACGTAGTATCCCTCTGGCAAATTCATATTGTCGAGTTTTGTCTTAAGCTCAGAGGCCACTTCAGTCAGAGCACGTCCTGGGGAGTTTGCAGAAACTATAAGTCGTCGTTGCAAGTTTTCTCGATTGACCATGTTGGGGCCATCAGTAGGATAAACATCGGCAACATCACTCACCTTAACTTTTTGACCTGAAGGCATCGTTTTAAGAATGACTTTTTCAATTTCCTCTTGGCTAGACCGTGATTCATCATCAAGTCTTGCGAAGATATCAAAAATTCTCTGGTTTTCGATGAACTGACCGACAGGTTCTCCTCTTAACCCCATTTCTAAATCTTCACTGATTTGTCCAGGAGAAAGAGAGTAATCAGCAGCTCCAATACGGTCCACTTGTATAGCGAGTTGGGGGACTTTCACCAGAGGTTCAATTTGAATATCAACAAGACCTTTGGTTTCTTTTAATAAAGTTTCAATCTCTACGGCGATCCGCCTTAGTTCTACGCTATCTGAACCAAAGACTTTAATCGCGAGTTGCGCCCTCACGCCACTCATCATGTGGTCAATACGGTGGCTGATTGGTTGCCCTAGATTGACCCCAAGGTCACCGACTTCGAGAATTTTTTCTCTGATGTCACCTAAAATGGCTTTCATGGGTCTTTTTAAGGGATGTTTAAAGTCTACATCAATTTCACTCCAATGAACTCCTTCGGCGTGTTCATCCATTTCGGCTCGACCCGTTCTTCTTACCGTCGATTTGGCTTCAGGAACTGATAGAATGGCTTCTTCAATTTTTATTCCCATCTCGTTAGATGCGGGGAGAGAGATTCCTGGGTAGGCCGCCACCCCGATAGTTGCTGTACCTTCATTGAACTCTGGAAGGAAGTTACTTTCCATTCTTGAAAGTAGAATTACTGCGATGATGAGTGGAAGAATACATAAGCCAACGACGATCTTCCATTGCTTAATGCTCCAGTCAAAAAGAGGACGAGCCGAAGTTTTAAGTTTCTCAACAACTATGGGTTCATGTTCTTGCTGAATGATTTTTGATTTTGGAAGCAGAAAGTAGCACATCACTGGCGTAAGAGTTAGAGAAACAAAAAGAGAAGCTAGAAGTGAGATAATGTAAGCAGCCCCCATTGGAGTAAATAATCGACCTTCAAGTCCACTTAGGGCAAAAAGCGGAACAAACACGGCAACAACAATCATTGTCGAAATCACAATGGAACTTCGAATCTCTTTAGAGGCCTCAAATACCACATGAAGGGGATTTTTGAGGCTTTGACTCTTATAGTTTTCTCTCAGCCTACGAAAGACATTTTCAACGTCTACAATGGCATCATCGACCAATTCCCCAATGGCAACAGCCAAGCCTCCTAAAGTCATTGTGTTAATATTTAGATCAAACCAGCGAAAAAGTAGGAATGTAATCACAAAGGACATGGGGATAGCTGTCAGTGTGATAAAGGTTGTTCTGAAGTTTAGAAGGAAAATAAAAAGAATAATGGCAACAATGATGGTTCCATCTCTTAAAGCTTCGATCACATTGGCAATAGAAGTTTCGATAAAATTCGATTGTTTAAAAAGGTTTGTTTCTATTTGTAAGCCTTCAGGCATGGAAGTCTGTAAATCATTAATGGCTTTCTCAATATTTTGAGTTAATTCTACAGTGTCAGCTTGTGGCTGTTTTTGAATGGTTAAAACCACCGAAGGGACAGCGTTGATACTGGCTTCACCACGCTTTTCTTTAGCGCGAACTTCGATTTTTGCGACTTCTTTAAGTAAAACAGGTCGCCCAAGATGCGTTCCAACAGCCGTTTCAGCAATATCTTCCAGAGAAAAAGCTCTCCCCAGTGGACGGATTAAAAACTCTTTTCCTTCTTCATTAAGAAAGCCTCCCGTTGTGTTGACACTGATGTGCTCTAGAGATTTCCTAAATTCTTCAAGAGATAACCCCTTTTCTTGGAGTTTTTCAGCAGATAGTAAGATCTGGTATTGCTTCACTCCGCCACCCATAACAACGACTTGGCTCACTCCTGCAATACTCATTAGGCGTGGTCTAATGACCCAATCCGCCAGTGTCCTCACTTTTAATGGGTCAAGGTTTTCGTCTTTAGCCACTAATCCTACAAACTGGATTTCGCCCATGATTGAGGTGATTGGCCCCATCACTGGTTGAATGTCACCTGGCAGGTTAGCTTTTGCCAGTTGCAAGCGTTCGGCGATCAACTGCCGATTTCTATAAATGTCGGTTCCCCATTCAAAATCGACATATATTATAGATATACCGACGCCACTGCTGGAGCGTATGCCAACGACATTCGGTGTTCCATTGAGAACAGATTCAATGGGAATGGTGACGAGTGTCTCCACTTCCTCTGGGGCCAAGCCATGTGATTCTGTTAGAATCGTAACTCTTGGGCGATTGAGGTCTGGAAACACATCTATAGAAAGTTGTGATCCAATCCAGCCTCCATAAATAAATACAGCGACGGATAAAACTAAAATAACGACGCGGTTTCGTAGCGAAAACCGAATGAGGGCATCTATCATACCTTAAGCTCCAATAATGGATTCAAAAAAATAAAATGGTTTTAAATTTTCCGTAGAGAGAAAACTTAAGAGATAGGTGGTCGGAATAAGCCTTTTAGATAAGGCTCTTCGATAAATAAATCTATGGGAATAGGTGAAAGATTCATGTCTTCTATATTTGGAAGATCAAGTTCATAGGTGGGGTTTAAAAAGGAAACAAAGGGTGCGCTGAATGTAAAGGTGTGCTCGTGGGGCTCACCACTATTGTCTGAACCGTCATTTTCATGCTGATGAAGAACTTTAAAAGGCGACTTCTGAGTTGAAGAGGCCTTTGCCAGTTTTGCCTCATTCTTGTGGTTTTTACTTTCGTCTTCGTGGTGATGATGGGTTGTCTTTTTAGATTCGTGAGAGTGCTTAGCATGATGATGGTCATGATCCTGTGAATCGGATGCGTGAGACATCACATGGACGCTGACCATAAGATTTTGCAAGTCAGTGTTGCCAAGAGCCGTTGACAAGAAAAGTGAAAATGAAAGGCTTAAAGTTAATAAAAATCTCACGTTGCAATTATCGGTTGATATTTGAAATGGGTCAAGAGAGATGCTAACTGATCGGCATTGAATCTCAAATTGATGAATTCTAGTTGCCTGGAGTCCATGGGGTTCCCCATTTTGAGGCTTTAGAATCTTGGATCAGTTGAAATTGGGCCTTCCTAACGAAGTTAATATAAGTGGGTAAATTTGTGGCAGCGTGGAACATTCCTGCGCCGAAGAGTGAGTATAAAAGTATCTTTTTGGATAAAATCATAGGGATTCCTCCTTGGTTAAAAAATGGTATTTGGGGTTTTAGGAATAGGGTATATGCAGGGGAGCAAAACCATTAAACGCCTTTACAGTAGTGGAATTAGGCGATTTTGGTAGGGTTGAGTGGATGTAGCAAACTTGTAGCAAAAATGTAGCAAAAC
>CAXRIX010000062.1:0-4663 GCA_964230555.1 Bdellovibrionales bacterium | reverse complement strand
TCTTGATCTCGCCACAGGCTACCGTGAAAACGAAAATTACCTTAGTGAAAACGTCAATAACCTAAAAACTTACTTTCTAAAAGAAGCTGTTCTTTTACAAATCGCTGGTGGGATTGAGCCGAGAGATATGGATATCATCTTAAGAAAGCGCGCCAACTCAATTTATCACCACCACGAAGACGATGCTGAAATCTTTAAGACACTTGCCAAATTCCCTCCAGCCTTCGGTCTCCTTGGAGCCGTAATTGGGATGATCGCTATGATGCAAAGTTTGGGAGGCGCTGGTGCCTTAAGCAAGGTTGGTCCAGCATTGGCGGTGGCGTTGGTGGCCACCCTTTACGGAATTGCTATTGCCAACTTTATTTTTCTGCCGATTGGTGAAAACCTTTCTAAATTAAACAAAACTGACTCTTGCATTCGAGAAATGGTCATCGATGGGATCAAACTCATTCGCTTAAAAAAGCACCCCCTATTGGTTGATGAAATGATCCGCAGCCATTTGCTCCCTTCTGATCGTCCGAAGAAGAATCAACCGGAGGCGGCGTAATTGTCAGCTGCCGAGAAACTGAAACCTATTGAATCTCACGAGGAAGATCTTTTTTTAGAAGACGATCTTGGTCCTCCTCGTCCGTCTAAGCCAGCTGAAGAGGGTGAAGGCCCATGGCTTGTCAGTTATGCTGATTTGATGACTTTGCTTATGGGTTTCTTCGCACTCCTCTCAAGCATGTCGACTCCAGATGCTGAAAAAATTGAAGAGGTTCGTCGCACAGCCGTTCTTGCGTTCGGTGGTAAGCTTGAAAACCCCTATGAGGAATTGGCTGGAGATATTAAAAAGTTTTTAAAAGAAAAAAATCTGTCTGAAAAAGTTCAGGTGACTATCAGTCTGAATGGCGTGACCCTGACCTTCCAAGGTACAATGTTTTTTGACTCTGGTGATTTTACGGTAAAAAACCAAGCCAATGCACTTTTGCAGGATCTGGCGCGCGTTATTCAAGACAAAACCAAGTCCTATCGCTTTTTGATTGAAGGTCACACTGACAGTGTTCCCATCAGTCACAGTATCATCGCCAGTAACTGGGAGCTTTCAGGTTTAAGAGCCGCTCGAATCGCGCAAATATTTGAAGGCCAAGGTTTTGATCGCTCCTCTCTAACAATAATTGGCTGGGGAGAGACCCGTCCGCTCGTAAAAGAGTACACCGAAAGCGGAGCCGCCATTGTTGAAAACCAAGCTAAAAACCGTCGAGTGGTGATTCGCGTGTATGACCCCGCTCAGACCACCGATCCAGTGCGAAATTCGCAGTAGATTAAAAAAGTGGCATTATTAGACCCATCCACAAACTGAATTCAGTCATTGTGGCTGGGCGAACAGGATCTTGGAAAAATGTGGACTGATAAGATATTTCCCAACGCCACATCATTTTAGGGGAGTAAGAGTAGTCAATTCCATTTTTAATTCCGAAGTGAACACCGGAAGACGATACGCTGGCCACTTGGTCCCCTTCACGCTGAATGGTTCCTTCAGCAATACCAAAAGTACCACCGGTATACGGAGACCATCGCTTCACAAAAATTTGACTTTGTTCATTCTCACCATGGTGAACATCGGGAGCTGGCCCCAAATAAAACCAGCGTAAAACAGCGCTACTGAATCCTACCCCGGCTGAAAAGGGCCCCAGACGAACACCTCGAGAATGCTCGACGCCCACCACAAATCGCGGGCCCCACAGGCGCTCGGCAAATAAATGGAACATTCCAATACCTTCACTTTTCTCGGCGACAACAATGCCGAGTCCAGGGACATCCACTTGTTTTTTAATCCCACTGCCGCCAAAGCCAAAGCCTAATCCCCATCGCCAAGCGGCCGTGGCCTCTATTGAGAACAGGTTAAAACAAAAAATAATAGATAATAGGAGAGCTTTAGGCTGCAGCGGTCGATGACGGCTGAGGTTCAGAAAACATTTTCTGAAGATTGATTTCGCGAAGCTCATGTAAGCTGACCATTTTCTCAAGTAGATTCTCCAAGAGTCGATTTACATCATTATCGCTTAACTCACTGGTTAGTTTCAACTCGTCTTTCACTAATTGCGCTGTTAAAGGCGGACACAATTTCAGCACCTTGTCTTCCGCAGCTGGCACGACTCTTAGGTACATTGAGATTTCATCAGCGTTTGCATCACGCAACAATTTACTGAGTTCTTTCTCAGGCCATTCGTCCAGAAAAGCCAAATTCGGAGTGGTTTGTTTGTAGCCTCTGATTTTGTCGGCAGGAATTGTCTTCAAACTTTTAATCTGTTCAATCAAATCAAATCCAGAGATGATTTTTTTCAGAGGTGTTTCGAGGTGGATCATATCCTCTTGAGTATCACTCAGACTTTGCAGCTGGAAGCCCAATTGATCATCCATACTTCTGAATTCTTTTTCGGGAATCTCCTGAAGCTCGGCTGCACTTGAAAGTAATTCGCGCTTTTTATCTTCATCCAAATTCGCTATGAACTCTTGGCGCAAACCATCTGGCATGTAAAGAGCGACTAGCGTGCGCATTTTTGAGTTCTTTTCGAGGAGAATCGACTCCACTGTGCCAACATCTGTTTGTCCCAGATAAGCGAAAGGTTCGGTAAGACCTTCAATACCCAGGTTGATAACGGTGAGAAGGTCCCAATAGACTTTTTCTAAAACGTCTCTTTTTTCTTTCAGTTTGACCTGTGGCATTTGCTCGAACATTCGTTTGATATCTTTAATGGCATCAACAGGTATCGGCAGCTTCCCCAAATCTTTACTAACGGCTTCGGAAAAACACACCAAGCGAAAGCGTCCTGACTCTCCAAGTTGACACCATTTGCGCACCAACGCCTCGAATTGACCAGAAGCCTTTGGCAAAACCTCTTGAATTTGGGTCACCAGAGTTGCGATTTCCTGACGGTGTCTCTCTTCGTCTTTCTGCTTCTTTTCAATAGCCAAGGATCTTTGTTTAGCTTGCTCTTCGGCCAAGGCTCGCGCTTGCTGCACACCCGGATTGGGGGCAGGAGCGGCGGCTTTTTCTGTTGGTTCCGTCGATTTTCTTGGACGGCCCAAAAAGCCTATAAAGAGCGCTCCCAAAATAAGGGCGATCGCTAAGACCAGTTGCCCAATCAGGTCCTGATAGTCTCTTAAGTAGTCTAAAGGAGTTTTGGTCGGATCTTGCGCTGGCGATGTTTTTTCTATGTAATTGACAATTGTCTTAGATTTTTTACCGAACTCTTTTTCAACACGCTCACTTAACCACTGAGTGATTTCAGTTTTCTTTGATTCGGTCACACTCGGTTGCAGACCAACGGAAAGGTTCATACTTTCGATTCGATACTGACTTAGAAAGGTCCCCAGCAGATCAGCTGCGCCCTTTTCACCGGCAATGGTTTCGGTTAACTGTTCGGGGTCCAAGACTCCAAGAGCCAGGTCACTGATCGGTTCTTGCGCCCGCACCTCTCCAAAATCGATAAGTTGAATTCCCGCCTCAGCACCGATCGAAAAAAGATCGGGAGCCAAGCGAGTCGACAGCTCTTGGGAGTAGCGCCGTACCACAATGTTTTCAAGCAAAGCTTTTGCACTAAGAGCATCAGGTGAAAATGAAGATTGAGCAGATTTGGTTTGCCCTAAGCTTGTCAGCGGCAACAATAGGATAAAAATAAAACTTCGAAACATGACTATCGCCGCCTTGCTGGTTGACGACCCGATATCATTTCTCGAACTTTCGCTGCCAACTTCACGGTTTCTTCTAATTGAGGATCGGCTTCAAGTGCTGCTTCATACCACTTAAGACTTTCTTGATAATTTTTTTGCGCATAGTAGACCGAGCCCTTCATCGATAATGCGCGAGCGAAAGTCGGATGAGCCTCAATCAATTTATCCAGTTCAATTAAAGCTCGTTCAAATTGTTTGGTGATAGCAAACTTCTGAGCTAAGAAAAGATTATTGATGAGCTGCTGAGCTGTTTCTAATTCCTCTTTTTTGTCTTCGCCTTTTTTTAATTTAATGTTGAGTTCGGTTAAAAGTGTTCCCGAGCTGGAATAGGGTATTGTAAAAGTTTGGGTCTCAAAACCCTCTTTGGTAAACTCGATGGTGTAAAACTGAGCGGAGGCCTCTTGCTGCCCCACCTTCTCTTCAAAATCACTGACCGGCATCTCGATGGGTGTCTTGCCTAAGCTTTTCTTCTCTTTATTTTCGCCAACAAGAACATTAACGACAGCTTCGGGAGGCTCGCTGACAAGCTTCATCTTCGATGAACAGCCGACAATCAATCCTAATATAAAGAGACCTATGACGCATGATTTCATATATCTATAATCGTCTCATTTTGAAATTTTCTAAAGTCCAGCCCGTGCCTTAGTGCAGTCTTTTGTAAAGACTTTGGATTTTGGTCCCCTATTTTATCAAGCGAGTTTGAACCGATACAAAAGTCTGGCACAGCACCTTTCTTAAGCCACCTCGACGAAAGACAAAACAAAGAATGAATTTCGCGATCACTCGTCTTATGAATTTTCAAAATTAAAAACGTCGTTTATGAATGGAATTAAAGTTCAAGAATTTCTCTAAGAGCCGGAATGTCATTTTCAAGTCGATCCATCCAGCCTCTATTTCGCACTGTCGGACGCATCATCATCTCCAGCACACCTTCGGCCGGTATCTC
>CAXRIX010000061.1:0-57220 GCA_964230555.1 Bdellovibrionales bacterium | reverse complement strand
AGAGGTGTTGAGTACTTGGGGGTATGAGGGGGAGCAGAATTGGCACTATGGGGCCTTCGAGAAAACTCCTAAATGGTTGCAAGTCGGTGGAGACTTTCGTGCTGTCCAAGTCCACTCGAAAACCGAGCAAGCCACCATCGGGCGTTTTATCGAAATGCAGGAACAAGTGGAAGTGGCGGTAAAGCATAAAGGAATGCTGATCAACGTCACCGCGGCCTCGGATACCCTGAAAGAAAGTAAACCATGGGGGGTGCCAAGATTTTATCTCCTTAATTCGGTGACCGATCACTTAAATTTTAGAATTGGACGCTTCACGCCTCGTTTTGGAATTAATATGCCTGAACACGTGTTTTCGACCCGTGGTCCCCTTGGCTTTGGCATTCAAAGCGAGCGAGAGGCTTTCGAGCTGGCGTACATTGAAAGTCAGTGGGATGTGTCTTTAGCACTCACCTCGGGCAAGAAAAGCGATCAAACCGAAGCGGCTGGTGTCTATGCTCAGGCCAATTATTCTATTGGCACCCATGATCGTTTGGGGATGAGTTTCGAAAAAAAGAGTAAGGATGATAAGGCTTTCTCGGTCGGAATGCATGGCTTGATCGGTTTATCAGAAAAACTCTACCTTTTAACTGAAACCGTTTACCGCGAGAGTCAACCAACACCAACCAATCAAAGGGAGGGCCTCTTTCATTTTTCCAAAATCGGCTATGAGCTGGAAAAAGGTTTTCACGTTGTTGCTATCGGAGACATCCAAAAAGCCAATCTCTCCAGCGATAGTACGACAGCTTCCATGTATGGCGCTGGATTCACATTTTTCCCACGACCTCACTTTGAGTTTCAGGGGATCTTAGCAAAGCGGAAACTTCTTTCAAGAAGTCAAAAAGAAGGAGATTATGCTTGGTTGATGATGCACTTTTATTTGTGAAACAAAGCCAACTCTTTGAAATCATTGAGTCAAGAGGAACTAAAATTCAAAGTGATTTTGACACGAGTTTTTGATACAAAAAGGTCAGTCAAGGGGGACTTCATGAAAATTGCCTTAGCCACTTTACTTATCATTTTTGCGCCGACTCTTGTGTTTGCTAAAAAAGGCCAACCGGATTCTGAGGGTTTGTACGTGGTGCCTTCTCCCCCAGAACTCGTTGATCATTCCCGTTTTATCGTGCAAATTGTCGACCCTTTTCAAGGTCCCGAGACCACAAAAATTTCTTATATTTTTCCTGAAGTTTTAATTGGTGAAGCCAACCGTTTGATTGAGTTTCAACGGATCGAAGGCACGGAGAACAGTTGGACCAGTGATCTGTTAACCGCTCATTGCACAGTGATAGATGAGACCTACTCCTGCAATATTTCGATTAACAAGCCGAAAGAACAAAGCTTTATAGATACTTTTCATAATCTTTTTATCCCTCAAGCTATCGCCCAAGTATTAAACCTCTGCCAAGGGCAGGCGGTGACTCACATTGGACAAATGGATTTGGCGCCTGACGATATCGCAAAATACACGCAAGTGGTCGGCCAGTTTTGCTCCAATGAACCCGCCGGTTTTCTCAGTTACGACTTTCAGTAGACAAAAAATTAAAATAATTGAATTAGACTTCATCGACAGACCGCTTGGCGAAAGACAATTCAAGTCAGGCATTTTCTGGTCATCCCTTTGTCGAAGTTGAAAAGTTGTCATGATAGTTCAAATCGTGAATTGATTTTTTGTCTCTTTAAAAAAACTTTCAATGGAAGATTGAAGTCATTTTTTTGTGACTGCCCAGGGCTTGCAGTCAATATTGTTTTCTTGATTGAGGCAGGTAGTCCAGCGACCAGGACTGGTGAAAAAGTTGGTGCGCCTTAATTGACGTTCTTAGAACCGCGATCCTTGAATACAATCAATAGATCTGATAGGCTTTCGGCCATCAAAAATTTAGCCCTATATCATTAGAGCTATTTAAGGGGGATTAAAACATGGCTAGATGCACGGCACCGGTAAATGGACATCGAACATCAAGCGGAGCAGCAAACTGTCCTGCGTGTGGAGGCCGTAGTCGATACTACGGGAGTTATGGAGGCTATAGCTCGCCCTCATATTCGTCACCTTCCACATCTTACTCCTCGCCTAGAAGTAATAGCGCTGGCTCAACTGGCACAAGAAGACCACGGTGGTCAAAAAGTGGTTCAACAATAAGCTATACACCAGCACAGATTGAGACCCTAACACCTGTCAGAGATACATTTGAGAAGCGTGCAGAACTGCCAGATCTTAGGGATCTATTTCTTTGCCACGCCTGGTACGACAGGAAAGGCGCTGCAAAAGAACTACACGACCTGATTGAAATGAAAGGTGCTACTGTATGGTTCAGTGAAAAAGATGTGGCTCTAGGAACAAACCTTATGCGTGAAATAGACAAAGGCTTATCAAATTCAAGAATTGGAATCGTACTCGTCACACCGGCATTTATAGAACGTATCAAAGGTGATGGCGTAGCTGAAAAAGAACTTTCAGCACTTCTATTTAACAACCAGTTAGTACCAATAGTACACAATACAACATACGAAGAGCTTCGTAATGTAAGCCCTCTTTTGGCTTCGAGAAGTGGTCTAAGCACAGAAGAGGATTCAATGGAAGTAGTTGCAGCAAAGCTTGCGGAACTGGTTTCTCCCAGTGATGCCTCTTGTTAGAGATGTTTAAAATTAATGATGTTCTGAGGTTCCATCTTAAACATAAACACCCCTTATCTAAGTCTTCATAAATAAGCTAGGCCGAGGCTGTAATATTGCTACAGGTTAAAATATGCTGCGCTGGTCACATTTTTTAAGAGTCGGCTTGTAATTTAACGCTAAACCTTTGTTTTTCGATAGCTGAAGGTCAAGAGGTCGATTGGTTGACAATTTTTTTTATAGCCTGCATATTTTTCACAAGGTTAGACAGAAGCCTCGCGCCTGCGCACTAAAGCTTGCACTCGAGTACTGTCATTGAACATCAGGTTCTCTAAAATCATTTAAACTAAACATCGTTCAACGGTTTTTTGGAGCAGGCGACAAAACGTGGTTGGGCAAAATGTGAGGTTTATATGATTAAACAAGTGTCCCCAACGTTCTTAAAACAAGAAGCAAAAAAACGGAAAAAGAGCCAAGGCTTATCAATGAGTAAAGCTCTTGATAAGATCTCAAAAAAGTTTGGTTTCTTCAATTACAAACATTATCGTAATTTTTCAAAAAAATATGATGGTATTGGAACTAAGTCCATTGCTCAAAAATTACAAAATCAAAAAATTCCAACAAAAATCACTGGCGGATTTAAAAAAGTTTTTAAAGATATTTTTGAATTGTTAGATAAACCTGACGAGGAGGCTTATGTTGGTTTAATGGCCATTATAAAAAATGATCCGGATTCATTTAGGAAATTACAGGCAACACAAGCATTACTGAATAACTTTGATGTTACATTTTCTAAGGTTTTGAGTTTGATTAAAGACCTCATTTCGAACCATTTAATGATGGTTTGGCCATATCTTAAGTTAGATGAGGAAATTGAATCGGAATTATTCGAGTTTTATCTGAACGATGGTCAATCTCAATTAGACTCTTTCTCACCCCATTCATCGGCAGAGGATATTTATCTAGATAATATTGATTATTCTTTATCAGAGGAGGGGCTAGCGGTTACTGGTGCTTTTGAACTCTCCGTAAGGCTTCAATATGGTTCAGATAGTGATCTTTCAAGGAACAATGGTGCTGTTTCAAGTCATAATTTTTTTGGCAAATTTATAATCGAGGTTGATCAAGACAAACAATTTTTTGTCAAAAATGCAGAAATAGACGACAGTTCTTTTTATTGAGAAAAAAATGTTGGCTCACACTAATGCCTTGAAACACTCAACCATAGTTTTAAAATTCCATCTATTGTCTAGTCTAGGGAGCAAAAGCCTTTGCTCCCACCCAATCCATTATTCATAATATTAGCTGAATTACATTTATAACTAAATTCAGCTAGTTATCTGAATAACAGGCATCAACAATTCTCTCTATAAATGAGTTGATACTTCAGTAAGATAACGGGAAAAGTTTATGTCAAAAAAGAAACTTCCAGATCACATTGAAGGAATTGTTGGCTACCTGTCCGATCCAAGTGAAAAAGCCAATGAAGACTTAATTATAAAATATTTTAGAAAAGTCTGGGGGAGCTCATTTACGCGCCAAAAAGAAGCCAAAAGAGCTGATGGGTACGTTCAAGGCACATTTGTACTTGAGTTAAAAGGAAAAAAGGCTGATTGGATAAGTGGCTTTTTCCAAGGAATTGCCTATTCAAAGGAGCTAGATTTTTCTCAAATAATAGTCGCCACTAGAAATTATTTATCTGTATGGAATTTAAAAGATTTGGATGCTTGTTGGGTAGAAGACGCGCTGACTATGAAAGGAGCACCAAGTTCGATTGGGAAAAAACTAGCTACAAAATATAAAAAACATTCTAGAAAAATTAATGAGAAGGCTATCTGGTCTTTAAGCTTAGATTTTGAGGGTGGGTTACTATCTCCGACAAATGCCTCAATTCAAAAAGAGTTTACTAATTTTGAAAGAGCTGTAAAAGCTGGAAAGAAAACAAGAAAGAAAATCACCACTAAGAACTTTCATACTGTTCTCAAAGAAATGAAAGCGTATTTTGAAACAGATAAACCAATTAGGACAGTGAGAGCATTTTATAACCTAATATTTTCTTGGGATGAGGCTTCAATCATTGAAATCAGTCAAAAAAATACTACGCAGGCTACACTAAAAGGTGAATCAATAGAGCACCTGATTCCTGGCAAGAGAATACTATTCAAAAAGTTTATAGAAGATCATCAAGTATTTTTGAGCGAGGGAGAAAATATAGATGATTTTTTTGCTCTTTATGACAAAGCTATCGATGCGGTTGATCCTAACTTTAGAGTCAAAAATGGAATTTTCTTTACTGATTTAAATTTATCTAAACTCGCAATGTGGTTCGTAAAACGAGAGCTTGGTGATATTGGTAAAAATTATCTTGTTGTAGACCCGGCTTGTGGAAGTGGCAACTTAGTCACAAACTGGAGATCTCCTCTAGAACTGAGGCACAAGGTTGTCAGTGAAATAGAGCCGGAGCTACTATATACTGTTGAGCAACGTATGAAGGGGGATATGTGGCATAATGGTAAATTTACAGTAGTCCCCAAGGTTACAGAAAATAAAGGTCTTAATTTCCTAGATAAGTCAGCAGAAGAGTACTTGGGATTTTTAGAGACATATATCAAAGATAAAGGTCATACTACGAACAAGCCCATAGCGTTTCTCTGTAATCCACCTTACAGAAGTGACGATGATCAATCTGCTGATTCAATTACATATGACATTCATAAAAGTATCGTGGATTTAATTGGAAATGATTGTTCAAAAGAAAGATCAAGTTGTTTTTTAGCGCAAATGAAATTGATATGCTCTCACGCTAAAGAGAGTGGATTTCCTGAAGAAAGTTTACTTATGCTATTCACTGGAACATCTTGGTTGTCAAAGAGAGAAATATATAAAAACATTAGAAATGAAATATTTGAAAACTTTGAAGATGTTGGTGGTTTTTTAGTAAATAGTAAGGAGTTTTTTGACGTAAAAGGCACATTTCCTATTGCCTTTACGGTATGGAAATATAAACCAAATGCAAAGAATTTAGATGCTGATCGTCCAATTGAGTTAGTTGACCTTACGAATATAAAGAAAAATCAATTAGAAAATATAAATTGGAATCACTTTGATTCTTATAATGAATCCTGTGAGGAAATATTTAAAAATAAAACAGATTCCCCACTAATTGCTTTAGGTTCAGAAAGAGGAAGGCTTTGTGGAGAATGGCTTGGTTTGGGAAGAAAAAATTTATATCGTAATTTAACAAAGGAAGAAAAAAAACTGCCAGGAAACTCACATATGGGAGTTCCAAAAGGAGATAAACGCCACAAAAAGAAAACAGTTTACGGATACGAGCAAGGGAAAAACATTGGTTTCTTGCTCGATTTGACGCCCTGTAGAACTTTTGTAGAAGAAGAATATGATGGTAAGCCTTGGTTTCACCTAGATAGCCGCTTTATGAGAGTTAATACAAACAGGATCTTTTCTGGCTTGCCTGACAGTAGAGCATATTGTGCAATTGATTTTGTTCATGCTGAAAGACTTTTTTCGTGGTTCTCGCTAGCGAGGACCTTTGCAAGCTGTGGGTATCCAATGTGGGCAAATGCAAGCGATATGTGGCCAGCAAGAGTAAAGAATAGTCAGCGGGAAAAATTTAATCGATTTATTTTTTCAATTGGTTTTGCTGAGAATGATTGTCTTGAAACCTATTTTCCAGCAAATAATCCAACTAAAAATAGTGAAGAACTTTATATTTCTAATCCTCTTAGCCCTATAATTCCAAATTCTTTTTGGAATAGTGAAATAGAACCCAATGTTGTACTTACTAAAGATAACAGTTCTGAATTAATAAATAAAATAAAAGAAATTTACGATACATGGAAAAAAGAAGTTGGAGCTGGAAATGAACTCCATGTTTCATATAAGAAGTCTTATTTTATCAATGACGGAGTTCTTTCTGAAGGAGCTGGGCTTACTCAAATAAAAGATTATGCTAGAGAGCTTGGTATCGAAAAAATTGAAACCTTAGTTGATGAAATGAATGAGTTGTTAAAAAAAGTAAAAAATGAGTTCAAAGAGTTTATTATTTCTGATAGCGGATTAAACTATTTTGGAGTTTATGAGAATAGCGAGCACGTGTCAGAAAATGAGAAGCAAAGCAATAATGTACTTGAATTTAAAGCAAGGACACCATTCGAAAAAGTATTAGAAAAGCGCCTTGCCTTGGTTAGTAAGATTATTGAGAAGTTACCTAATGACTCTAAGCTAAATAGGGTAAAAATAGCAAAAGCAGTTTATTTGTGTGACATGTATACAGAAGTAGATTTAAAAACTAACTATGTTCGCGAAGCTGCAGGGCCATTAGATCAAAGATTTTTTTACAATGAGAAGATTGGTGTAGATAGTATTGGGAGAAGTTTGGATTTATTCACTATTGAGCATAAGAAGTTGAAAAAAGGCGAGCAATATAGGTATCGAGCTGGAAAAAATCTTGAAAGTATGTCCATCAGGTTTGATAAACTTTTTAAGAAAGATGCAAAAAAAATTGATAAAATTTTAGAGTTAATGTCTCAAATGGATTACGAACAATCAGAAATTTTTGCAACTGTATATGCTTGCTGGAACGATTTAATTTTATCAAAAAAGAAAGTAACTGAAAGAACAATCGTTACTGAGTTTTTAAACAAATGGCATCCAGAGAAAACCCAATATGATGAAGAAAGAATTGTCGCAGCGATAACTTGGATGAAGGCAAACAAGATTATTCCTAAAGGTAGACCACCAAAAGTGACTCCCAAAGTTTTTAAGGAAGCTATCCCCTTTTAAAACTATCTGGATAATTCTGTTAAATTTAATATCTATTAATGAGTTGATTATTTAGGTCTGTAGCGATCCATGTAAACCGACTACGTTGTTGGATGGTTTTATTTCAGACTCTCCAAAGCGCCGCAGGGAGAGTGTAAAGCCAAACCTTGGAAGAAAGTCTAACTACGACAGGCGCGCGTTAGCTTCTCCGTTTTTCTCAAAGAAATTTTGGGAAGGAGGAGAAGTGCATGAGAAATTCAATGCAAATTAGAAATTGTGTCATCCCAGTTCGCTTCACGAAGGCTGAAAGGGAATATCTCTATGAGTTAGGGAAAGCTCATTCTTTGCGCTTGAGTGGCCTGATTTGCCTTACTTGCGGAGTCTGATGAGCTTATAAATGACAAATTTTATGAAACTTCGGATCATCTCTTAGAACTCACTAAACATTCAAAATCACTTTGGAAAGTAATGAACGAAAGTGAGAAGGCCGAACATCTAAAAGAGGTTACTTCGAACCGAACACTGGTTGGTGCAAGTGTCGGATATTCTTTAAAAAAACCTTTTGAAACTTTGAAAAAATTAAAAATTTAAACCATTCTGATGAATGGTGCGCCAGAAAGGACTTGAACCTTCACGGGATTATCTCCCACCAGGCCCTCAACCTGGCTCGTCTACCAATTCCGACACTGGCGCTCCGAAGTCTTTGGAAATAGCACAAATCCGAAGGCCTGCCAAATCAATTGAGGTTGATGTGCTTTTCGTAAAACGCGTTCATTTTTTCAGGAGAGCCGTCAAGAAGGTAGGCGATTTTAAGACTTTGGTTCTTTAGGGCCTGTTTCCAAAACCCATTGCGTTGAAATCGAATGGCTGAGGTTTGTGAAACAAAAGGCAGGATCTGTGGTCTTCCTGAAGCACGTAGAATCTTAGAAATTTCAGTGTCCTCGAATATAGGAATGGCAGGAATCTTTTGAGTGAGAAGATCTTTCTTAAAAAATAGGCAATGATCCAAGTAGAGAATCTTCCACAGTCTTGGTCGCACCTTATTAGAATACCAAGAGGTGAACTTTAAACCGGGACTGAGTTCATCGAATTGATGGGTGAATCCACCCCAGTTTAGAGTTTCACGATGCCTGATCAGGTGGTCAAAAGCCTCTTCTGGAAGCAGCGATCGTGGGTGATGAAAAACAATCAGTTCGCCCTCAGCCTCTTCGAAACCCCGCTGTAAACGTTCAGCTCTTGTTTGAAGTTCCGTTCTCAAGACCCTGAAATCACTACGATTAATTCGATTTAATAAAGATTCCTTGGAGTCGGTATCGATGATGAGGTACTCCAGCTCATCAGAGCTGGGATAGCGGGCTGACATTTTCAGAAGATAGGATTCGTCATTCTCGTTACGAGTTGGTATGACAATACTGATTTTAGATCGATTCATTGAGGACCTCGGGAGGTGCCAGTGCCTGAAACTTCAACCACCAAAAGTTCTGTTCGCGAATATTATGGTCAAACCCTGCAGACATCAAGGGATTTGAAAACCGATGCCTGCTGCACGGCCGATGCTCTTCCTGAGTTTGCAAAACCCATTGTGGCTAAAATTCACGACGAGGTTTTGACCAAATACTACGGTTGCGGGATCGTTATTCCTGAAAGGTTGCAGGGAACTCGAATTTTGGATCTTGGCAGTGGTTCGGGGAGAGACTGTTATGTTTTGTCGGCCTTGGTCGGCGAGTTGGGATCTGTTGTTGGTGTGGATATGACAGAAGAGCAATTGGACGTGGCCAATCGCCATCGCGATTACATGGCCAAGCAGTTTGACTACAAGCAAAGTAATGTGACTTTTTTAAAGGGTGATATCGAGAAGCTGGAGGAGTTGGACCTTGCTCCCGAGTCTTTTGACTGCATTATCTCCAACTGTGTGGTGAATCTGGCGGAAGACAAACAGGCTGTTTTGGATCAAGCCTTCCGTTTGCTGAAAAAAGGTGGAGAGATGTACTTCTCTGATGTGTACGCCGATCGCCGAATTCCCGAGGACCTAAAGAAAGATCCCGTGTTGTATGGTGAATGCCTGAGTGGCGCGCTTTACTGGAACGACTTTCAAAAAATGGCACGCCAAGCGGGCTTTTTAGATGTTCGCAAAGTGACCGGTCGCCCTTTGGGTATTGAAAACAGCGATGTCGCTAATAAGGTTGGAGCCATTCAATTCTCGTCTATCACCTATCGCCTGTTTAAGTTGGAGGGGATTGAGGAAGACTGTGAGGACTATGGACAAGCGGTGCGATACAAAGGCCTTTGGCCGGATCATCCTCACTTTTTTCAATTGGATGAAGGGCATACTTTTGAGAAAGGGCGAATCTATACAGTTTGTGGCAACACCTATAAAATGCTAGCGGAAACCCGATTTAAAGAGGGGTTTGATTTTTGGGGCGATTTTTCGACCCATTACGGATTGTATGAAGACTGTGGTACGGTACCCTTAGCAAAAGCCACAGTCAGCGAATCAGAAAGTGCTGCCGAGCCCGCCGCCTGTTGCTAAGGAGACATTTTGGAACTTGCAAAATTTGAGGACACCTATAAAACCGCGAAAAACGAAGACCGAGCCTCAGTGCCACTGCGGGCTTTAGAAACACTTTGGTTCAATACGGGCACCCGTTGTAACTTAAGTTGTGACAATTGTTATATCGAGTCGAATCCGAAAAATGATCGTCTGAGTTTCCTTGATGGCGAAGATGTTCAAGGCTACCTCAATGAAATCTCGCAAAAAAACCTACCTGTTAAAGAGATCGGGTTGACGGGAGGGGAGCCCTTCTTAAACCCCAACATCACCGACATCATTGATAACTGTTTGAAGGCAGGATTTAAAACCCTGGTTTTAACCAATGCCTTTCGCATCGAACGTTACAAAACTAAAATTAAAGAATGGCAGAAAAACTACGGCTCACAGTTGGTGATTCGTGTGTCATTGGATCATTACACCAAAGACATCCACGAACAGGAAAGAGGGGCGGGAACTTTTGAACCGACCATGAAAAATATCAAATGGTTTGCTGATCATGGTGTTGCGTTTGCCATTGCGGGGCGGGCTTTGACCGATGAAAGCCAAGACAAAGCGGCCAACAAATACGCTTTGGCTTTAAAGGAGCAGGGTGTGGAGGTCGATCCCACCAACCCGGAAAGCCTGGTGGTCTTTGCCGAGATGGATCCGCAAAAAGATGTGCCTGAAATCACCACCGCCTGCTGGGACATTCTGAATAAAAAGCCCGAAGAGGTGATGTGTTCCAATTCACGAATGGTTGTTAAACGCAAAGGTGAGAATCGTCCCAAAGTTCTCGCTTGCACTCTGATCGCCTATGAAAAAGAATTTGAAATGGGCGAGACCCTGGAAGAGTCCGATAAGGAGGTGTACCTGAATCACCCCTTCTGTGCTCAGTTCTGTGTTTTGGGTGGCTCCTCCTGCTCCTAATCTTAAGAATTCTGTGAATTCCTAGCCTAAAGTATCAATATTTTTTTTATTAACCATCTTTAAGATTAGCACGTCTAATAAGTAAGCATTTGATGAGGATGCTTAGGAGCCTAGGAAGGGCTCTTTACAAGTCAGGATGACTGGTTGAATGACCTCCTTTAATGAGTTGTTTTGCGCCACAAAAAACGGTCAATCGCGCCCCACGTGATGAATGTCCAATGTGCTAACTGTGGTGATTTTTGTCCAAGCCCATCAAAGAGACTCAAGGGGCTTGTGCGGGGAGAGTCGGCGGGAGAGATCCCACCGAACCTCCCTTTTTTTTTGACCAAATGAGTTAAAAGACCTATCTTCCGCCCATGCAGAAATCCGATCTTTCTTTTGAATACCCAGAGCACTTAGTGGCGACGGAAAAAAAGCCAGTGTCACGCGTGATGATGGTGCAAAAAGGGGATCCCCGCGAACTCTCAATCCCGTCGGTTCTCAGTCAGATTCCGCCGGGGGATTTGCTGGTGGTTAATGAGACCAAGGTGATTCCGGCCCGCGTGCGCAGCCAAGACGGTTTGGAGATTCTGTTTATCAAAGCTTTAGGGGAGACCACTTGGCAGGTTTTGTGTCCGGCCCGCAAGTGGTCCTTGGGGAAACGGAAAAGTCTCCCCGGTGGTGTGCAAGTCACCATGATTGAAAAGGGTCGTCCGCAAACCGTCGAGACCGATCGCCCATTAGATTCCCAGTATTTCTTTGATCACGGTGAGATGCCTTTGCCACCTTACATTCAAGAGGCGCGGGGAGAGCGAGCGGCGCGCCCAGAAGACCGGCACGCTTACCAGACCGATTGGGCTGAGGAGTTGGGTAGTTTAGCGGCACCCACCGCCAGTCTTCATTTTAAACAAGAGGATTTGCAAAAGGTTCGGTCCCGCGGTGCCGATGTTGCGAGCCTTTGTTTGCATGTGGGATTGGGAACCTTCCTGCCGATTCATGCCGATAATATCGACGACCATGAGATGCACCCTGAGCGGGTGGTGATTCGCAAGCCGGTTTGGCAAAAAATAAAAGATGTAAAAAGCCAAGGTGGTCGGGTTTGGGCTTTGGGGTCGACTGTTACGAGAGCCTTGGAAAGTCAGGCCCAGGGACTTTTACAGGAAACCGAAGATAGTTTTGCTGGAGACACGCGATTATTCATTAAACCCGGCTTTCAGTTCCAAGTGGTTGATGTGTTGATGACTAATTTTCATCAACCCGAAAGCACGTTAATTGCCATGGTCATGGCCTTTGCTGGTGTCGAATCCGTTAAGTCCAATTATCAGTGGGCGATCGAACGAAACTTCCGATTGTTTAGTTATGGAGATTTAAGCGTATGGCTGAAATAGGCAATTTCAATTTACAGGCCACCGATGGTAAGGCTCGTGCAGCGACCTTAACAACCGCCCATGGCGATATACAAACCCCGGTGTTTATGGCTGTCGGAACACGTGCCACCGTGAAAACCATGACTCCCGAAGAACTCACTGACAATGGCTGCCAGGTGGTTCTAGGCAATACCTATCATTTGCACCTGCGCCCCGGCGAGGACATCGTTAAGAAAATGGGTGGACTGCATAAGTTTATGAATTGGCACGGCCCGATCCTCACCGACAGTGGAGGTTTCCAGGTTTTTTCACTTTCCAAGTTGCGAAAAATTTCAGAAGAGGGTGTCGAGTTTCAAAGTCATATTGATGGAGCGCGACTGTTTATAACTCCTGAAAAAAGCATGGAAATCCAAATGGACCTGGGGGCCGATATCATCATGGCCTTTGATGAGTGTCCGCCTTACCCCTGCGATGAAAAACGTTTGGTCGAATCCATGGACTTGACCATTCGTTGGCTGCAGCGATCAAAACAACGGATGGATCGAAAAGAGTCTCTGTTGTTTGGTATCGTTCAGGGTGGCCTGAGTTATGATCTCAGAATGCAGAGTATGGAAAAAACATTGGATGTGGAGTTGCCTGGCTACGCCTTAGGAGGCTTTAGCGTTGGTGAACCGATCCATCTGATGCACGAACTGGTCGCGCAAGTGGGGGACAATCTTCCCAAACAAAAACCACGCTACTTAATGGGAGTGGGAACTCCATTGGATCTGGTCCTTTCTATCGATTCGGGGATAGATATGTTTGATTGCGTGATGCCGACCCGAGTTGCCCGCAACGGTACTCTTTATACCTCCCAGGGTAAGCTTTCGATCAAAAGGGCTGAATACAAGGAAGACCCCAATCCCTTAGATCCGGAGTGTGCTTGCTACACTTGTCAGAATTACTCAAAAGCTTATTTACGCCATCTTTTTATGACCGGAGAATTCCTTGGTAGTCGGCTGAATACAATTCATAATTTGCACTATTATTTCAATTTGATGAAACGGGCGCGGGAGGCAATTTTGGCCGGGGAGTGGGGAACCTTCCGAGATCGAATCATCGCTACTTTCACAAAGTAAAACGCCTTAACTTGAAACGTTAAGGACTTTGTCACTTTCAGAGGCTTTAAGGCCCCTTCTTTTGAGGCTCTCGAAACAGAACGTGACAATCTTCTCAGACTGGCGCTGTTGCTTAAAAAAGAACTTTAATTCTTTTATACTGAGAGGGTTGTTTCCGTGGCCCGTCTGATTTTCTTTAACCCATTCGAAAAGGCTTTGTTATGAGAGTTATAAATGGAGTCCTATGTGGACTAGCGAGTGTACTTTTGATCGTCGGCTGTAGTTCGGCGGATTCAGTGCAAGGTATGAATGAGAATGGCGCCACCTATGAACCTGTATCTTTGATGAAAGCCACAAGCGAGGATATCTCGGCCAACATTGTTGACTGCAAATCCGAGAAAAAACACAAGAAAAAAGGCAAGCGACCACAGAAAAAACAGGTCTGTTTAGCGATCTGTCACAAGCCTCCCGGCAACCCGGACAATTCAAAGTCGAAAGTGTTGCCGATGTCGGCGGTTCTGGCGCATTTAGAGCATGGCGGTCCTCATCATGGCGAACATGACCACTTGGGTCTCTGTGACGGCGACGGTGAAGACGATATGGAAGATGTGGATCCTGACGATCCCACCTACGGCAATGACGATGGTGGCGACGAAGGTTCCAGTGGTGACGATGATTCCGATGATTCCGATGATGGTGACGATAATTCCGATTCGGGAAGTGACGATTCCGGGTCCTGCAATGATGGCGACCACAGCAACGACGATGCAGGTGCTGGAACCGGTGACGGTACGGACGACGATGATGGATCCGCCTCCGACGATGGTTCCGATAGCGATGATGGATCGACGGCTGACGACGACAATGGTGGGCTGAATACTGATGACGGTGACGACGGTCTGCCTCAGTATTGCTCCGATAATTTAGATCTTGATGCTGATTGTGATGGCATCGAGGACTCCAGCGGGGACTTAATGTACTAAGACCCCCTCGACTTTGGAGTTTTCAAAAGAGGCAGTCTATCCGACTGCCTCTTTTTTTGTTTTAACCCTGTAAATATTCCTGCTGGTCCGCCTCGGAGGGGCCAGAATCCATTAAAAAGACCTTTGATTTACGGCGCTTAGCGATAGGTTGAGGGAACTTTTGTAAAACGCGTCATTTACGAGTATACAAGCGGTTTCCTAAAGTTAACGTCGTGGAGGCTCCATGTATCGACTTTTTAGCGCCTTTTTGGTGGTTTTTTCAGCAGTATCAGTCATGGCCCAGGCCGAGGGTGGAGGGAAATCGCCAGGATTTCTCATGCAAGCTATGCCCTTTTTGGCCATGTTTTTTATTTTCTATTTTCTGATGATGCGTCCGCAGATCAAAAAACAGAAAACTCAGCAAGAGTTTCTTAAAAGCTTGAAAAAGGGCGATCGTGTTTTGACAAGCAGTGGAATTTTCGGGACGATCGAAGGTCTTACTGATAAGTACGTAAAACTTGAAATTGCAGACGATGTGAGCATCCGGGTTTTAAAAGCCCATGTGTCACAGCCGGTTAAAGAAGGTTAATCATGTTTGAAAGTTTAAATGCTCGAATGTTTGTTGTGGGTTTCATTCTCCTTGTGAGTTTGGTGTGGACCATGCCTAACTTTGTCGACACCTCAGGAATGTGGTGGCCGTCGCAAGACAAACTCGCTTATGGATTGGACATCCAAGGGGGCCTGCATTTGGTTCTAGGAATTGATGTCG
Organism: Bdellovibrionales bacterium; assembly: GCA_964230555.1. Classification (GTDB taxonomy): domain Bacteria; phylum Bdellovibrionota; class Bdellovibrionia; order Bdellovibrionales; family JAGQZY01; genus JAGQZY01. The sequence continues at coordinate 42,161 of CAXRIX010000061.1, read as the reverse complement.
AAGACGCCGTCGAAGCTCGGATTAAAAAAACCGGATTCACCATGCGCAAGCAGCTAAAAGAAGAAAAAAAGGTGGAACTTGGCGAGGTTAAAGTTTTAGACCCTGAGGTGGGAAAAGTTCAGATCAATTTCAACCCCGCAGATCGGCAAGCCGTGATTGATTACATGGAAGATACTTCCTACGGTCAGGGGCGTACTTTTCAGATTCTTGAAACCAACGAAAACAACTTAGTGGCCCGTTACTACGAAGCTGAAATGCGTGTCTTTAAAAAGAGTCTTGTTGATCGCACCATCGAAACGATTCGCAATCGCGTCGATGAAATCGGTGTAAAAGAGCCAACCATCGCCGCCCAAAGTGACAACCGAATTCTGGTTCAGTTGCCGGGTGTTGAAGACTCAGCCAGTACTAAAGAGATCATCAATCGAACTGCCAAATTACAATTTATGATTTGGGATCCCGATTATGTGTTTGGAGTGCAGGATGGCAAAACTCAGGGCACGCCCCAGTTTGCTGAACTGCAAACTTGGATTGCCGAAGCCGAAGCTCAGCAGGGCTTTGCTTTAGGTAAGGACGGACTTCGTTACTCGGATTACATCAAAAAAATTAACGAAGCTCTTGAGAAAAAACTTCCTAAAAACCGGGTGGTGCGTTTTGAGAAAGCTCCAAACGCCAAAACCCTTGAGGCCGGCAAAATCCCTTACGTTTTACAGACGGACTCAAGCATGGGGGGTGAAACCCTTAACGATGCGGCCGTCACCTTGGATCAAGTCGGGCAGCCTATCGTTGTGTTCTCTTTTGACGCTAAGGGAGCCAAAGAGTTTGGCGATTTAACGTCAGCCAATGTCGGCAAAATGATGGCCATTGTTCTTGACGGTATTGTGCAAACCGCCCCGCGCTTGAAAGAGGCCATCACAGGTGGCCGTGGATCGATTGAGATGGGAAGTGTCGGAGATCGTCAAAAAACCATTGATGAAGCCAACATCACTGCGATGGTTCTGCGCTCGGGAGCTCTGCCCGCCAATCTCGAACAGTTGGAAGAGCGGACCGTTGGTCCTACACTTGGAAAAGACTCCATTGAAAAAGGCAAGTTCGCTGGGCTCATTGGTGGCGTTTTGGTTTTTGTCTTTATGTTGGTTTAGTACCGATCCTATGGGCTGCTTGCCGATTTGGCTTTGGGATTCAACGTTTTGATGATCTTGGCAATTTTAACTTCATTACAAGCGACATTAACTTTGCCGGGTGTGGCCGGGATTGTGTTGACCATCGGTATGGCTGTTGATGCCAACGTGATTATTTTCGAAAGAATTAAAGAAGAGTTGGAAAAAGGGGCCGGACTGTTGGGGGCTATCAAAGAAGGGTACGCTCGCGCCTTTACCGCCATCTTGGATGCCAACGTAACCACTGCGGCGGTGTGTGTTGTCCTTATGTATTTTGGCACAGGGCCAATTCGTGGGTTTGCCGTGACTCTATTGATCGGAATTATTACCTCGATGTTTACCGCCATCTTTTTCACTCGCACGATATTGAATTTTATGGTTGGAAAACTCAAACTGAACGTTAGACCTTAAGGAAATTGAGATATGGCTAATGACAAGAATAATAAAGGAATGAATGATCCCGGGCGTTTTGCCTTCATGAAAGTGGCTCCGGCTTTTTCCATTGTTTCGCTAGTGCTGATTGTACTCTGCGCCGGTATTATCTTAAGCAATGGCTTTAAGTACGGAATTGATTTTGCCGGTGGTACTGAAGTACAGGTTCAGTTTGCCAGCAAACCACCTGTGGGTGAGATTCGTAACTTTCTTGAATCACTGGTCGGCAGTGTCATGGTGCAGACTTTGGGTGAAAATAACGAGGTTCTGATTCGTATGAAAATGGCCGAAGGCGAAGACGAGAAAGAGGTGAACGAAAAAAACAATGAACGTATCGCCTCTGTCACCACCGGCCTTATTGATAACTTTTCATTAAACCAAGAATCCATACGAAGAGTGGATTCTGTGGGCCCACAAATTGGCGCGGAACTGAAAACCAAAGGTCTGTTGGCGGTCGTTTACAGTTTGATAATGATTTTAATTTATGTGGGGCTGCGATTTGATTACAAATACGCTCCCGGTGCCGTGATCTGTTTGTTTCACGATGCGATCATCACTTTGGGGATCTTCTCGTTGCTTGGAAAAGAAGTGAATGTGCAAATTTTGGCGGCGATTTTGACGATCATCGGTTACTCACTCAACGATACTATCGTAAACTTTGATCGTATTCGTGAAAATGAACACGTATTCAAAGGCAAGGACTTGCCTTTCATCATCAATCGCTCGGTGAATGATGTTCTCAGCCGTACGGTTTTGACTTCGGTTACCACACTCTTAGCCGTTATTGCTCTTTATGCCTTTGCCGGTGGAGTGATTGAAGATCTCGCTTTTACTCTGGGGATCGGAGTTGTTGTCGGAACATATTCCTCAATTTATGTGGCTTCCCCGTTGGTGATTTTAACAGATCGTCTGGGTAAACAGTGGGGACTGACCGCTTAGAAAACTCAACAAAGCGGGGGGAAAGATTCAGCAGGATACGCCTTGGGAGTCGTCGTTAAAGACTCCTTTAACCGAAGAAGAATGGCCGATCGAAGTTCCAGCCATCGTCCAGCGATGGATGGGCTCCCGTGGAATTACCGATTATCAAGACTTCAAGAGGTTTTCAGAATTCAGTCTTAAAGATTTAAAAGACCCTTCGGTTTTGCAGGACATCGACAAAGCCGTGGACCGATTGGTTCAAGCCTTTAAGGATAAAGAAAGAATTTGCCTTTACGCCGACTTTGACATGGACGGCACTCCTGGATTGGCCTTGCTGATTCGAGGGCTGCAGCTATGCGGCTTTGAAAACCTTGTTTCGTTTCAGCCCAATCGTTTTGACGACGGATACGGGGTGCACGCAGAAATCGTTGAAGATTTTATAGAAAATCATGGAGTTTCTCTTTTTGTCACTGTTGATGTTGGCATCACCGATGTTGAAGCTATTCAGTCAGCGGCCGATCGCGGCGTGGATTTTATTGTTACGGATCATCACCAACCTAAAGAGGTCAAACCGCCAGCTTACGCAATAGTGAATCCTAATAATGACGGATGCTCTTCAGAGTTGGGGCAATTGTGCGGGACAGGAGTGGCTTTTTATCTCATCTTGGCACTCCGTCGTGAGATGACCTCTCGCAAACTGCTGGCCAAGAATTTTGATCCAAAACAATTGCTCGACTGTTTTGCTATTGGGACGTTAACGGACATGGTCCCTTTGGTGAATGAAAATCGACCGTTGGTTCAGCATGGTTTACTACAACTCGCGAGAACCGACCGAATAGGGCTACAAATTCTGATGGAGCGGCTGGGATTGCTCGGTAAGGGATTGAGTTCCTCGGATGTCGCGATCCAACTGGCTCCAAAACTCAATGCCTTAGGGAGAATGAATTCGGATGTTCAAGCCTTAGACTTATTTTTAGTGCAAGATCGGATTCAAGCCAATGAATTGGTCGACTCGACATTAGAGGCTCAACAGCAACGCACCGATATTCAAAAAAAATGTGAGAATCTGTTGTTTCAAGAGTTGGCTGGGAATGAAAGCCCGGCTTTTGTTTTTGCTTACTCGCAAGAGTTTTACAAAGGCATTGTTGGTTTATTGGCGACCAAGGTGGTGAAAGCGTCCCATTGTCCAAGTTTTATTGGAGCCGTGATTGACGATAAGATTGTCGGTTCAGCGCGTGCCCCAAAAGGTGTCAATTTACTTGCTGCGTTTGACGCTTGTTCCCCAGCGTTGAATAAATTTGGGGGGCACCATCAAGCGGCGGGATTCGAACTATCCATAGATAAAGCCGATGAGTTCCGTCAACGTTTGTCTGATTACTATCAAGGCATCGAAGCCGAACCCGTTAAGATAACTTATGATTTTGAAGCCGAGTTGGCTGAACTGAATTCCACCTTTAAAACATGGTTTAAAAAGCTGGAGCCTTATGGGGTCGGTTTCCAGACGCCTCGAATTCGTATCAATCATCTTTTTGTTGCATCCACGAAAGTTTTAAAAGATAAACATCTAAAGTTTGTTTTTAAAGATATGCAAGGAAATCGAATAGATGGCCTGTGGTTTTTTGTCGACAATATCGAGGAAAAGAAAAAACTGACCTCAAAAAGAGTCAGTGTGATCGTCGAACCGTCGATTAATTTTTATCTGGGAAAAGAAAGTTTGCAGACTTTTGTTCGAGAACTGAAAGTGGAATATAAGTAAATGCAATGGATAATAATATTTCAAATATTCCTCAGCGGGGCGATGGGTTTGGATATAATAGAACCCTATAAGAAGCCAGGCACCACTTTGCGCCTAGAAGACCTCACCTTGCAGTTTTTCGAAGAATTTGATGGCGTCAGCGACAAGCCTACGGGCTGTGGCTTTGAATTGGCGGATTGGAAAGAGCACCGATTGTTGATCGGCTCCCTAGGAAAAAACACCTTCGAAAAATGTCGCTCCCTTGAGGCACGTCTTCTCAATCAAGATTGGAAGAAAGCGGAAGAGCGACAGTCAGGATCCAGCAAATTTAAAAAGCAGTATCTAAGCTATGCGCGGTCGTTTCAGTACGTCCCTTGTGAGGCCACTTTGGAGGGGCCTCTGGCCGTGACTCCGAAAATGACTAAAATCAATCTCCAGACTCAGTACAAGAGTCAACAAATAGAAAAAAACTATAAAATTATGGTGAAGCCTGATGAAGCTCCTTTGTTTGCAAGAGGGCAGATGCCCATTGAATTTGAAGGCGTGATTCATTTTTTGGTCGATCGCCCTCAGAATGTCGAATTTTACTTTAAAACGGTTTCAATCCCCGGTGATAGTCCCAACAAAGATCTCACCGAACAGTTCAATTCGAAAGTGGAAGTGGAGTCGAAAGGGGATTTGGCCGCCCTAAAGTCTCGTCTTCGTCAACAAGATGCTCACGTGCTCGACGAACTCTTGGCAAAGCCTTAAATCAAGTCTTTACCCTCACTGTCTTTAAGTCGGGGTGTCTCAAAAAAAAATGTGAAAAAGTCTTTTTAAATTGAGGCTTTGTGCTTTTTTACCGATAGGGTTGTTGGAATATCAACGATACGAAAACACATATTGAAGCGAGACACCATGGATAGCAAGTTCGTAGAGGAATCAACCAAGAAAATTGATCAATTATTAAAGCAAATTGGCGAGGTTATCGTCGATAAAGATGAGACCGTCAAATTATGTGTGACCTGCTTGTTTGCCGGTGGACACTTTCTGTTGGAGGATCGTCCGGGAATGGGGAAGACTTCGCTGGTTAAGACCATATCGAAGCTTTTGGGCCTCAAAGAACAGCGCATTCAGTTTACCAATGACCTTTTGCCAGCGGATATTCTGGGAACTTCGATTTTCAATAAGAATACTCAGACCTTCGAATTTCATAAAGGCCCCTTATTTTCCAATTTTGTTCTGGCCGATGAGCTCAATCGAGCCACACCCAAAACTCAAAGTGCCTGCTTACAAGCGATGGAAGAGAATAGGGTTGCCATGGATGGAAAGATCTATGAATTGCCCCGACCTTTCTTTTTAATTGCCACCCAAAATCCACAGGAAAACATTGGAACATTTCCATTGCCGGAGTCCCAGTTGGATCGGTTTTTAATGAAGTTGAATTTGGGTTTTCCCAGTCGCGAGGCCGAAAAGGGGATCTTAAAAGGAAGAGACCGCAATGTTTGGATTCAAGAGTTGGAGCCTATCATGAGTCCCGATGAAGTTGTAAAAATCATTCAAGCGATCGAAGAAAGTGTCACCGTCTCTGATAGTGCCTTGGATTACCTGCAGGATATTGTAGAGAAAAGTCGCACCCTTTCATGGGGCCTGTCTCCACGAGCGGCTCGTGACTATAACAAGGCGGCAAAGTCACACGCGTTTATCCAAGGTCGCAGTTTCGTCATTCCTGAAGATTACCAAGCTGTCGGTGTCGCCGTTATGAACCATCGTTTGCGTAGTCACGAGGACTTTGGAGACAAAAATCCAGAGCAATTGGCCCAAGAAATTATCCACTCCGTTCCGATTCCTTAAGGGGGGAGACGTGAAGCGCGAGAAAATATATATTGTTCCAACAGAGTACGGCTTTATGTATGGGGCTGGGATTTTTGTCAGTCTTATCGCTGGTGCGATATACAATAACAATTTGGCTTTTATCTTGTGTTTCTTTTTAGTCGCTCTTTTTCTTATCGGTATGGTGCAGACTCACGCCAATTTGAGAAATATCCAAATTGAAAAGCTGATCATCTTTTTATCTCCCAGTGAGGGTGTCGGTCATGGCGTTGTTTGGTTGAAAAGCAACAATGCCGAAGGTCACAGTCAACTGAGGCTGCAAAGTAAAGGTGGTGACGATAAGTTTGATATTCGCATTGATGAAATCTTCAAAAAGTCTCTGCACCCCCAATACTTCGATTTTTCGACAGGGCAGTGGGGAAAGAAAAAACTCAAGCGATTGAAAATGTCGACTCGTTATCCTTTTGGGTTTTTCTATGTTTGGCGTCACTTTGATATTCCCACAGAGTATCATGTTTTCCCTAAGCCCAGTGGCGATCGGCCTCTTGAACATTCGGCCCACGAAGGTATCAACGAGGGCGTCAATCGGCAGCTTAATGGTGATGATTTTTCAGAGCATAAAAAGTATGTTTTGGGAGATTCTCAGAAGCATATTGATTGGAAAGCTTATGCCCGAGGCCGTCCTTTGTTGACCAAAAAATTTGAAGAAGGGCAACGTCAAACTTATATTATTGATTATGAAAAAGCCCTTGGTAACGAAGAAAGGCGTGTCCGCCAATTATCGAAATGGATCCACGATTGCGAAGACGATTTAAATAATTATGGGTTGGTGGTGAAGAATAAATCGATATCCATCGGCTCGGGGGAACGACACAAAGTGGCCTGTTTGAAGCTCCTTGCCAGTTTGCGGGAGGTGGAATGAGTCCGACTCCCAATCGATTCTTTCATTTAAGCCTTGTCTTCCTGGTCGCATTAAATATGGTTCCCCATTTCAGTGATTTTACAGTGCCAGTGCTCGGAGTCGGAGGACTGTGTCTGATTTGGCGTCTTCTTTATGAATATCAAGTGGTGCCACTGCCCAACTTTTTGACCAAATTAGGAATGGTGATCGTGGCCTTTTATTTGGTCTATCAAAACTTCGGGCAGCTTCTGGGGCTTGAAGCGGGCTCGGCTTTGCTGATCTGCGCGGTGGGATTAAAATTGATCGATGGTGTTGGCTATCGGGCCGCTATGATTTTATTGTTTCTAAACTTTATGCTGTTGTTGGCGCGCTTTTTAGAGTCACAATCTTTGGGGATAACCATATTTGCTGGTTTTGATCTGATAATCACCACCGCATTGCTGGTACAATTGCATAACAGTTCACGAGTCAAGTTTAACTTTGTGACTCTTTTTAAAACGGGTACCAAGCTGTTTCTACAGATTGCCCCATTTATGATCCTTTTGTTTTTTGTTTTTCCTCGATTCTCCACGGGTTTTCTAAACGCCCGCTCCAATCGTCCTGCCTTGGACGGGTTTAAAGAAACCATGCAGCCCGGCTCCATGTCGCGACTGGCACAAACCAATCAGCCGGCGTTTCGAGTTCGATTTCCCGCTGAGGTTCCCGTGCAGGGTGAGATGTATTGGCGTGGTGGTATTCTCGCCACCAACTTGAATATGAAATGGGAGCGTGGAACCTTCGACAAGTCAAAGCCGACCAAGCCGGGGTCTCTATTAAAGGGCGCCACCCACTACGAAATTCTATTAGAGCCTGTCTTCAATGATTGGATCTTCACTTTGGATAGAGGGATATGGGTGGAGCACCGTAATCGTTTTTTACAAATGAACACGATGGTTATGGATGGCGGCATTTTTATTCTTAAAAAACCCCATGATAGCAAGTATCTTTACGAGGCGTACTCCAAGCCGGCGGTGAAAGAGGAGCTTGGCAAAAAAGACAGACGCGTCTATCTGCAGGCTCCAGAAAACTCTGATCCAAGAATTATCGAGCTGATTTCTCGTATCAGTCAAAATACAAAAACCAATGAAGCCAAAGCCTTCCGCCTGATGCGATTCTATCAAAGTCAGTTCCGCTATACTCTTGAACCGGGTGCAATGAAAACTCTAGAACTCAGTGAATTCTTATTCGAGAAGAAACAGGGGTTTTGCGAGCATTTCGCTGTCAGTTTTGCGGCCCTTATGCGATTGGCTGGTGTGCCGTCGCGAGTGGTGGTTGGTTTTCAAGGAGGTCGTAAGAACAGTCTCAGCGATTATTACTTGGTCACCAGTAAAGATGCCCATGCCTGGACCGAAATCTGGTCGGAAGAAAAAAAGCAGTGGATCCGTTTTGACCCGACCACCATGGTGGCTCCGTTGCGTTTTGAACTGGGCGGAGACTTGTATCACTCGATGTCTGAGGAACAGTTGGCGCAAGCTCAGTCGGGTGATGATTTTCTATCTAAGTATCAACCGGGGTGGATCAAGCAAACCTATTTTGCACTGGACGCCCTTGCCACCAATTGGAATATGTTCCTCCTCAATTTTGATCGCACCGGACAAAAAGATTTCTTTGCCAAACTGGGATTTAAAAACATCAATCAAAACCTTTTGTTGTCGGTTTCGCTTCTTATATTGCTGAGTTTCTTTTTGTGGGTGCGTCTAGCCAGTCGGAAAAACAGGAAAAAACAGAATCCCGCTCAAAAATCCTATCTTCGATTGCGCACTCGTTTAGCGAAAAAAGGTATTGAAAAAGAATCCTATGAGGGGCCTTCAGACTTTTTAGACCGAGCTCAAAAAGCTTGGCCGGAACAAAAAGAAGGATTGCAGAAATTCAAAAAACTTTATTTGGAAAGTTACTATGGGATGACGGATCGCTACAGCGAGATCGACCAGGTCCTTAAAGAGATTCGTTAATATCGGCTATTTTATTCCACGATAAACATTGGCTGGAGGAATATTGCGAGCGATGGACTCGCATTTTTCAAACTCCGAAAACGCCTCTTGAAATACCTTTTTAGCACGCGGAGCTCCCGGGTAGGACAAGGCGTGAATACAAAGAAAGGTGGTAAATTTTCCGCCAGGCTTCAGGATGCGTAAAATCTCTTGGGTGATAGATTCTTGCAAATCTCCGGCAAACATTGTCCAGGGCAGCGAACAGATGACAGCATCAATGGACTCATCTTTAATATGGTCTCCCAGTTGATCAGCCGAAATATCCAAAAATTGTTCGTTCGGATAGCTGTGTTTAAGAAAATTCACCAAATCCGTATCAATTTCAACGCCCAGATAAGAGCCCAACTGTGATCGTTGCTTTAAGATCTGCCGGGTGATCGCTCCGCTACCGCAACCCAATTCAAGAACATGATCTCCGGGTCCAACATCAGCATGACGAATTAAGGCCTGCGCCAAATATTTAAGGCTCGGAAAAATGGTTGATACATTTTTGGGGTCACGGAAGGCCGCTTTCACGAACTCCTTGAAACCATTTGGGCTTTTATCCATCGGCAAACCTTAAAATCAATCCCCCATGGAGTCTAGGGATTTTGCCGGAATGCATATATTTTAATCTATAAAGGGCTGTTGTGCCGAGGTTTTAGCAAGGATTTCATTTTCTCTTGTCTCAGCTCAGGGCTCGGGCGGCCTTGCCCAGAGGGTGGTTGGGTCTCTTGAGAGGCTTTGCTAACGGAGGGCGGAATAAAAGCTTGAGATTTCATAACACCATCGCTAAACCTGAACTATGTCGACTCAAGCCATTGTCCTTCTTTCCGGAGGGCTGGATTCTGTTTTTAATCTCTACAAGGCTTGTGAGCTTTGGCCCGGAGAAGTTGCGGCTCTTAGCATCAATTATGGGCAAAGAGCGTGGCCGTCTGAAGAGAAAGCGGCAAAAAACTTTAGTCGAGAGCTGAACGTACCCTTTCAGAGTTTGCAGCTTTCTGAAATCTTTATTGGTGATCGCAGCTCCTTGACCTCAGGTGAGCAAGAGGTGCCGACCACTCAGGTGGATATCGAAAGTCTAACCACTTCACAGCAAACCGCTCAGCAGGTTTGGGTCTCCAATAGAAATGGCGTTTTGTTGAATGTGGCGGCCTGTCGCGCCGAAATGGTTGGAGCTCAGTGGATTGTTCCGGGGTTCAATGCTGAAGAGGCAGCCACCTTTCCAGACAACAGTGTGGATTTCATCGAAAAGATGAATGCGTGCCTAAAATTATCGACCGCCAATGGAGTGCAAATCCGCTGCTTCTCGCAAAGTCTTTATAAAGGCGAAATGGCCCAGTATTTAGTTGAAAAAGGGGTGGCGATGGAGCAAATTTGGTCTTGCTACTTTGCCGGAGAACAGCCCTGCCAAAAGTGTGAGTCTTGTCAGCGATTTCGGCGAGCTCTTCAATCCACACAACAATAGGAGTGGAATTCGATGCAAACATTCTGGATTGATGAAGTTAAAACTTATGACGGTCAACAATTAGCGCCCTTGTACAATTACTTGCAGCACGGAGTGCTGGGTGACTCGATCGTCAGCTGGCAAGGTCCTTGCAATATTCCTAAAAAACACATGATAGATGGTGAAGACTTGCGAGCCAATAGTGTGATTGAAGGCGAAGAAATGCTTCACTTTGTGGTGGAACTGTTTCAGTTTCCTCTTTCGACAGCCGTTCTCATTCAACGCTTATTTGGAGAAACTTTAATTTTGCTGATCCAAAAAATTTCGGGGAAAAAGTGGGATATGGTTCGCCACGGCGATGATGTTTATTGGCAGAAGAAAAAACTTAATATCAGTATTGCCACATGCTCTCAAACCTCCTCCTTAATCCACTATGGGGTCAATATTAGCAACAAGGGGACACCGGTTGAAACCTGCGCGTTGCAAGATTTTGGAATCACTGACCCGGAAGCTTTTGCCCAAGAGTTTATGGATGCCTGCAAGAATGAAGTTATCTCTCTGAAGCGCGCCATGGTGAAAGTGCGTAGTTTTTAAACCACCTTGGCCGTCACCCTCTGAAGAGCTTGTCATTGCTATAAAGTCTTGATTTCAGTAGTTGATATGACTAGTGTAGACGGCCTAAAGAGATGCGGTTCACTGGTCCTTCTCAGCATCTGGAAGCCCCTTGGGAGACTCCTTTGGCTGCTGATGATTGGTGATATTTATTAAGGAGACGATCTGATGACGCCAAGAGTAAGAGAGATTCTTAGCTGGTACGGGGCTGATAACCCTGGAGTGTTAACCAATATGGCCCGTGTATTGAATCATGGCCGTCTGGCTGGAACGGGAAAGATGGTGATTTTGCCTGTCGATCAGGGATTTGAGCATGGTCCGGCCCGCAGTTTTGCGAAAAACCCCAATGGTTACGACCCCACCTACCACGCGGCTTTGGCTGTCGAATCGGGATGCAGCGCCTATGCCGCGCCTCTTGGTTTTATTGAAGCGGTGGCGCGAGATTTTGCGGGTGATATTCCTCTTATTTTGAAAGTGAACAACTCCGACTCTTTGTACTCTCCAGAAGGACCCTGTTCAGCAGTCACATCCTCTGTGGATGATGCCCTTCGCTTAGGTTGCGTGGGAATTGGTTTCACAATTTATCCTGGCAGTAGCATGCGAAAGCAAATGTATGAAGAGATTCAGCAAGCCGCTCAAATGGCGAAAGAGGCCGGGTTGTTGGTTGTCATATGGTCTTATGCTCGAGGCGAGCAGCTTTCTAAAGAAGGTGAGACTGGAATTGATGTGATTGCCTACGCGGCGCAGATCGCGGCGCAACTGGGGGCGCACTTCATTAAGGTGAAGCCGCCGACTTCACATATTGAACAGGATGCCGCTCGTAAAGTCTATGAAGAGCAAGGTATACCGGTGGCTAAGCTGGCGGATCGAGCCAAGCATGTTGTGGAATCGTGCTTTAATGGCCGTCGCGTGGTTATTTTTAGTGGAGGCCCGGCCAAAGGAACCGATGAAGTTTTAGATGAGGTCAAAGAACTGGCCCAGGGTGGAGCTTTTGGAAGCATCATGGGTCGCAATGCGTTTCAACGTCCCAAAAAAGAAGCCATCGAACTTCTTCAGGCTGTGATGGACGTATACACCGGACAAGCTTAAAGCGAACCAAAAGGACTGTGACATGAGCGAAAATCAAGACAACCCAATCCGCGCCGAAAAACGAGCTAAGTTAAAAGCTTTGAGAGAAAAGGGAATTGATCCCTTTCCTCACAACTACAAGCGCGACGCCATGATCACAGAGATTCGCTCGAAGTTTGAGAGCGCCATCGAAGCGGGAGAAAAGCGCGAAGGCGATGTCTTTCGAATCGCCGGCCGTTTGATGACCAAGCGACCCATGGGTAAAGCGGCCTTCTTTAATATCCAAGATCAGTCGGGGAGTCTGCAGTGCTACTTAAAAAAAGCCGAGCTGGATGAGACCGGTTTAGCGTCCTTTGAAAATATCGATATTGGTGATTTCATTGGAATAGAGGGGTTTGTTTTTAAAAGTAAAAAAGGCGAGTTGTCTCTGCATACCCAAAAATTTGAAATTCTTTGTAAAACATTAGAACCATTGCCTGAAAAATACCATGGTGTGCAGGACGTGGAAATCAAGTACCGTCATCGGCACTTGGACTTGATTATGGATCCCAACAGTCGCAAGGTTTTTGAAACACGCTCAAAAATCATTGCCGAGATCCGCAATTTTCTGAATGAGCGAGGCTTTCTTGAAGTGGAAACGCCTGTCTTGCAACCTCTCTATGGTGGTGCGGCGGCTTATCCTTTTTCAACTCATCACCGCGCTCTTGATATGAAGCTGTATCTTAAAATCAGTCCTGAGCTTTATCTAAAAAGGTTGATCGTCGGTGGATTCGAAAAAGTTTACGAGGTGGGTAAAAACTTTCGTAACGAAGGTATCGATCGCTCTCACAATCCAGAATTTACAATGCTTGAGTGGTATGAAGCATACACCGACTACAATGACCAGATGAAACAGTTTGAAGACTTGGTTGCGCATTTGGCGAAGAAAGTAACAGGTGACACCAAGGTTTCTTATCAAGGACAAGAGATTGACTTCGCTCCTCCTTGGCGCCGTCTGTCTGTGTACGACGGTGTTCGAGAGTACGCCGGTATTGACCCCGAAAAAGCCAGCGCTGACGAAATGTTTGCAAAAGCCAAAGAGTTGGGAACGCATCTAGAAAAAGCCGCCAGTCATGGAGAAATGGTCATGGAGCTTTTTGAGTTGGCAGCTGAAAGTGAATTGATTCAACCCACCTTTGTTATTGATTTTCCGGTCGAGGTTTCACCACTGACGAAAATGCATCGAGATAAAAAGAATCTTGTGGAGCGTTTTGAGCCCATCTGTGCCGCCATGGAGATTGGCAATGCTTACACGGAGCTTAACGATCCCGAAGATCAGATGAACCGTTTGAAGCAGCAAGAGGCCAAGCGTGTTGTCGACGAAGAGGCTCAGCCTATGGACAAAGATTTTATGCATGCCATTGAAGTGGGAATGCCGCCAACCGGTGGTGTGGGATTGGGTGTTGAGCGTATTGTTATGCTTTTGACCGATCAGCACAGCATTCGCGACATTTTGCTTTTCCCAACCATGAAGCATAAAAACAAATAACCAAACTGTTGCTGATGCCGCCGACAGGGGCGCGTTTCTTGTGATCGTAATTTTATAGGTCTTTCTTTGACCACTGTGGTTTCATCGATGGTCGTAGGCTCCGGTGAGTGATTTGTTGGGAAACCTTGTTTTCAGGCTTTCTGTCTTCAGATGTTTTACTTCTCAAATAAAAGTTCTTCCTTAAGACGCCAAGGTCCGTCGAGATACTCGTGGATCAACAAGCCAACAATTTCTCCTGAGAAGGGTGTCCATTGATTTTTAAAATCATGAAAAAAGGTCTTGGCCTGATCAGCTGGAACTTTATTTTGAATAGTGACATGAAATTTTTTAAGTTGATGGTCTTGGCGAGTTAAGACATCCGAAACTTGGTTCTTTATTTGTGTTCTCAGTTGGGAGAGCTCGGGAGAGCGGGCTTCAATGGCGGTGCCAAAACCCATAAAGTAAGGCTGGGTAAACTCAATAGGCAGGGGAGTTGTCGGAAGAGTCATAAATTTGAGATCAAAAGACTCAGGCAGTTTGTGGAACAAAGTAATATGAGCTTGTAGAAAATTACGATCTTTCGGAAAATATTTTTCTCTCAGCAAATTAAGTTTTTCAAAAGATTGGACGTCCATCTTTGCGGTGATGATTGTGGCACCCATGGTTCATCCTTGTGTAAAGGTTATTAAGGCTGGGGTCATCAAGCAAAGAGGAGTTTAAGAGCCGGTGCGTTTGGCCGATCCAGAGGCTCGCACACCTTTGGACTGAACCGATTCTTTACGACTTTTAATGACCACGCTGCAATCTGTTCTTGTGGTCATTTCGTAGATGTATTCATCGACCTTTTCTTCTTGCAGAATTGATATTTTGTAGGTGTCTGTGCGAACTTGCGAAATTTTGCTAATACCTCCGCCTCCGGCATGGGAGTAAAACGAGTTAAGGTCCGCAAGCATGGCTTCAATCAAGGAACGTGACCTATGCAGAGCTGATTGCCGACAGGCCTCAGCGGTTTGGCTGACAGAGATTGTAAAAATAGCGAGTATAAGAAGTCTTTTAATATTCATAGTTTATTTTGAAATGGGGTGGCTCGTCTGTCAATTGACAATGATCGTTCAGCGACGGGGCCTGTGGATGCGTTTCAGTGGGAAAATAGGGAGTTCTTGTTAAATTCTGACTTTGGGACAGAGCACCTATGGAGGCCAATGTCGGTAAATTGGGTTAACTTGACGCTATGTTAAAGAAAATAAGAGCCATCGGCTATGGCGTCATTGTTTTGATAATAGTGAATGGCTGTCAAACGCCAACCCAAGTCTCCGAGAAAGATTTAGACTTAGAAGGCCGTGCATTTTCCAAAATCGAATATGGTCAACCCAAAGAGTTAAAGCGGGCCATTATTATGGATGTCCGCTCGTCCTTTGATCATCAGATGTCGCGGCCCCCTCGTAGTTTTCATGCCTACTGGAAGGATTGGCAGCTGCAAGGATTGCAGGGGCAGCGATTAGAAAAAAAACGCCAAGAGCTGCAAAGACTTTTAGCTCTGCATGGAGTGGAGCCGTTGACTGAGGTGGTAATTCTTGGCAAGGGACTGGCGGGGCAAGGTGAAGAGTTCTTTATGGCGAGCACTCTTTATAGATTGGGTATTGATCGCTTGCGATTTATGACAGAGAAGCAAGCGAAAAAAGCTTTTATGGCAAGGAACCTACCAGAGGTCGCCAATGCCCCTTTGTGGTCGCGTCCTTTGCGCAGTTCAATGAACTGTGGCGATGAACCCGCTTCCGAGGTGGCCCAGGCTATGAAAAGTGCGGATGTGGTGATCAGTAAAAAATTTATGGAAAAGGGTGGGGGACCTGAAACCTTTTTTACCCAAGAATTGAAGCTTAAAAAGTACCGGTACCCCAAATCCATGCGCCTGCGAATCTATAGCCCTAATTCGCAATGGGCCTATGGCGTGGCGATGTATCTTAAAGAGCAGGGGCGTCGACCTTGCGTTTTATAGGAGTTTGCGAATGAGTGAAGTGTTCAGTCAAAGTTTTCACGTCCGATGGTCCGATCTTGACCCGAATCTTCATATGCGCCACACCGCTTATCTTGACGTCTGTGCCGCCACTCGATTTAGTTACCTAGAAAACCTGGGCTTCGATATGAGAAAGTTTTCTGAACTGCAAGTCGGACCCGTCATATTTAGTGAATATATCCAGTATAAAAGTGAAGTTCTGGCTGGCGACAAAGTTCGCGTCAATGTTCGTATCGCCGGGCTCAGCGAAGATGGCCGCAAGTGGAAGATGCACCAAGAGATTTTCAAAGAATCCGACGGCAAGCTGGCAGCAACACTGGATATTTCAGGCGCTTGGTTTAGTTTGGTAAAAAGAAAACTACAAGAACCTCCAGAAATTCTAAAATCCAAAATGAACCAACTTCCAAGAACCGACGATTTTCAAAAATTATAAAAACAGCCAACTCAATAATGGCGTATCAGCTTGAATTAAAAACCCAATCGATTCATATAGGCGGATTTTTGGTCTTTTCAAGACTCCGGCAAACGTGAAGCGTTCTCGCCCGCAGGGTGAGATGCCGGCGAGGGCAGGAGCCCGCTCTTGAAAAAGCAGAGGTAAGTAAAGACCTTCCGCGAATAGCCAATCCACTACAAAAGGTGGCAGCGATCACCAATGTTAAGTTTGGGTCCCAAAATGGCTCTGTGTTGGCAATTGTCTCTAGCGACGGCACTGATGTAATAAGCGTGACACTGTTCGGTTTCTTGATCTTTTAGAACGGCGAGATAGTGGCTGGCACCTTCTTGAGAGGATTTTATTTTCATTTCGAGTTTTACTAAAGATGCGTCGGGATGGTGTTCGCGAATCAATGAGGCGACTTTTTGAAAACTGGCGTGAGCGGCGTTTAAGTCTTGAGCGGCTTGACTGTCTCCACAGGCGCTGACTTCGTAGGCGGTTAGAATCGTTAAAATTGCGACCAGTAATTTCATGAATCCTCCTTGTCTAGAATCAGGATTGATTCTCTTAGGAATAAAAGGTTTCCGATCAAGACTGTAGGGTTTTATCACTGATTCGTGTAGAGAATTGGCTGAGTGGTGAGCTGGGATCAAAATAAAAAAAGGCAAGGGCAAGCCCTTGCCTCAACAACAACAAAAAATAAAAGCGAACTTATTGGTTCTGGAGTTTATCAATCAAGTCGATGAAATCGATAAGAACATCCAACTTTCCATTGCGGCGCTCGCAACGAACAATTTGGCAAGTGGCTGGACGCAAAGAGTGGCGGCGACACTGGCGAAGAGCGCGACGACGAACGCGAACTCGATTTGGACCTTGTGTTTGAAAGCGACGACCACGTCGGTTTTTTGCAACACAAGTAAAGTCTCTGTGGCCAAAAAAGATGTCGTCTACGGCTTTTCCACCTTTGAAGCCTTCAAGGTCAAATTCAGGCACAGTTTGTAATTCCTGAAATGAATTGATTTGGTCAAGGTCGGTTTGCTCAAAAGCCATCGCCGGTGACAGCATCAATGTTGAAATTGCGATCATTAAAATAGTTTTCATAAAATCCCCCTCGGATTGTTTGAGTTAGAGTCTTTGGATAGTCTCGAAACCCATCGAGAGGAAATGAAAAAAACTGACAGTATTTCAGTTTTTTGTAAGATGATTGAGGTAAGTCACTAAAAATATTCTTAGAATCATCTTAAATGAAATTTTATTTATTATAAGTCAGTTTCTTAAATTAACATTTTTCAAATAAACTTAGAGGTCTGTTTCAGGAGATTGGGGTCTTTGAACCACGGGGCGGGGCTTGGGTTGTGGGTCTGGTTCTTCAAAACTATCCTGCGGGGGCTGCGGTTGCCGATCCTGCTGAGTTTGCTTAGCGATCTCGTTCGTCGCCTTATTTTTACCAGTGAGTCGTTTTTTTAGAAATCGAAATCCTTTGCCAAAATCACGACGGATTTCAATAAAGGCTGGAAGTGCAAAAAGAGTCAGGAATGTCGAAAAGAAAAGGCCCCAGCCAAGAGAAAAGGCTAATGGTTCGGTGAACCCGGATTCACCACCCAAAGCATAGGCCATTGGAAAAACACCTCCGAGGGTGGTCACTGTCGTTAAGATAATAGCTCGCAAGCGACTGGAAGCTCCGTCGATGATATTCATACGGGTGAGACCTTTTAGGTTCTTTTGCCCGCGTTTCATAATTTGATCCACCATGATCAAAGAGTCATTCACCGACACGCCCACTGTTCCAATTAAGCCAATTAAGGACATAATTCCCATAGGCATGTCATGCAGATAAAGCGCCCATACGATACCCATCAAACCAAAGGGGATAGGGAGACCGACGATGAACGGAAGAGACAAGGAGCCGAGAACCAAGGACAGTGTGAACATCACCAGCATGATACAAAGCAAAGCCACTTTCAGGGCCCAGGCTCGACTGCTGGCTTCAGCACGGTCGGCATCGCGAAGTTCAATGTCGTAGGTTGGAAAATTTTTTGCTAAAGCATCCGTGATTTTCTGGCCCTGGTCTTTGGCGACAGTGATATTGACGTCATCGGTGGGCTCAAAAGATAAATCAAAGGTAAACTGCCGCTTTCCATCCTTGTGTCGGATGGTGCCAAGTTGTTTCTTTTTAGACCATTCACCCAGCGTGCGAAGAGGAACGGCTAGGCCCTTGTTGTTAAGGACGGTGAGTTGATTCAGTTGTTTTTGCGTGACCGCGTTGTCACGATCGACCTGAGTGTAAATCCATTTCGATTCACCATTCATGCGCACCTGGGTCAGTTCGTGAGGCACGAAAAAAGACCGCAGCTGTGAAGTGATTTGCCCGACTGACATTTGGTGGCGCGCCAAACGTTTGGTGTTGGGAGAAAAAACCCATTTTTCATCAAACTCGTTCACTTCTTTGACCAGCTCCAAATCCATATTGTTAGCTTTAAGCTGTTGGGTGATGGTGCCTTTGAGATCAAGATATTCGACGTCCTCGTTGCCAGTGACATCGATAGAAATCATTTTCTTCTTTTTGTCATCTTGGTCGTTCATCTCCCAGCCGACCTGGATGTTTTCAATGGATTCAGGTGTGTTTTTCTTAAAATAGTCTTTCAGTTTTTCAGTGTACTCTGATTTGACGCTTCCGGGATGGGTCAGGTTCTCGTTAATATGTAATGTGATCCGAGCATAACGATAACCAACATAATTTCGACCATGCTTCCACATTTCACCAATACTAGCCCCAACTCCTTGAATTTTGTCTTTCGGTAAAGTCATCAAGTAGTCTTCAATGGGTTTTATGATTTTTTCGGTGTAAGCCAAAGAGGGGCTCTCTTTTAGAGTGATCGTGATTCCAATTCTTTCTTGGTTGGCACCAAACCAAAACTGTTGCTGGATCTTGTTTTTCGCCACCCACGCCGACACGGCAAAGAAAGCAATCAGTAGAACCACAGCGACGTAGCGAAAACGCAGAATTTGTGACAGAAGTCTTCGGTAGGCGGCTTTGGTTTTAAGAAAAAAACTGGTGTCAGCCGAGTGCTTTGGAACGGTTTTAATAAAATGCTGCATGTGATTGGGGAGGATAAAAAAGCTTTCCAACCAACTCATCGCCAGGGATGTAATAATAACCACAGGGATGGCGTAAAAGATCACTGCGATTTCACTTTCAATTAGAATCATGGGGCTGAAAGCAAAAATAGTCGTTAAAACTGTTCCAGTCACAGGTAGCATAAGGTCCGAGCTGGCGGCTCGCGCGGCTTGTTTGGGAGTCATGCCTTCTTCTAAATTTTCGACGTAGCGCTCGGCGATAATGATGGCGTCGTCGACCAAGATTCCCAAAACTAAGATCATGCCGACAACAGAAATGATGTCGATGGAAATTCCAAAGGCGTAAAGTGCCACCAGGGTTCCGCAATAAGCAATGGGAATTCCAAATGAGGCGGCCAAAGAGACTTTCCAGTTGAAAAACAAAGTTAGGATTATCAACACCAAAATCAATCCGAAAAGACCATTGTAGGTTAGGGTGTTCAGTTGCTGTTGAATAAATTTAGGGCCATCGGCAAATATACTCGCCTGTAAGCCGTCAGGAAGGTTTTTGTTAAATTCATCGATGATTTTAACGACTTCTCCTTTTAAAGAAATCGAATCAGATGTGGTGTCTTTGCGGGTGTATATATTGATAACCGAGCGACCATTGTAGCGATGGTGTTGTTTGATGGTGTCGATCTCTAGAGAAATGACGGCAAGGTCTTTCAGGTAAAGGATGTCGCCGGTGGCGTTGCCTCGGACCGCTAAATTGCGGAGAGCCTCAAGAGCTTCGGCCGGACGCTCAACCTCAACCGAGTAGGTCTTTTCGTCAAAATCAACCCGACCGATGGGCGAGTAGTTAAGGGCCTGCTGAACGCTGTTTCGAATATCGGCAATGGAAATTTCGTTGCGAGCAATGGCTTGCGGATTAATTTTAATATAAACATTCTGGCTGCTCATCTCTTCCGAGACCCGAATGATTCCGGTGACGTTGCGAATTTTATCCGATAATTTTTTTGTTAAACTGCGATGCAGACTGTTGGTTTCATCAAAGCCTTCAAGGGCAATGCCCATATGAAAAACTTCATTCACCTTATTCTGTTCAACTTTCACGTCTCGCGACTGCTCGGGCAGCTGCCATGAAATGGCGCTAATGCGACTGCGGATTTGCTCCACCGACTCATTGATTTTATTATATCCAGCATTGAAATAAATTTTGGCGTAAAGCCCGCTGGAGGTCGAGCGCGTCTCGATTTCCTTGGCATGGGGCAGGCCTTGCAGGGCCTGCTCGATGGGGTAGGCCAAATATTTTTCAACCTCAGTGGCTGAAGCCCCAGGAAGACTAATGTTGACTTCCACTGACTTAAATTCAAAGGGTGGGATAGTATCGCGTTTGATCATCGATCCCAAAGTGATACCGCCGATAATGATGAAGGCTGAAATCAGGTTGACGACAAATGGTCGAGAAATAAAATAATCGATCAATGATTTCAAGAGGCCACCTCACAGAGCTGTGGAGACTGGTGGGCATATTCTTTTTGTAAGGCAAACTGATTGAGCCAAAGATCTTTCTTTAAGTTAAGAAAAGTGCGTTGTTGGTTAAGGTAGGCATTGCGATGCAGAAGGTAGTTCTGAAAGTCCAGTTTGGCTCTCTTCATTTGGTTGAAGGCGATTCGCATTTTCTCTTCAAGCAGTTGCACCTGTTTCTCGCTGCTGGTGACCTGCTGGTTTAGAAGGTTGTTCATGGCGATCAAACTCTCAATTTTGTTTTTCTGAGTTTTATTAAGAGTGTGCCGTTCTTTTTCTAGGCTGTTTTTTTGATAAACCGCATTTTTCAGTTCGGCATCTTCGGTGTTGTTCAGTAAATCAAAGCCGACTGTAAGATTGGCTCTTAAGAATTGCTCGTTATAGTTCACAAGGGGGCCATTGAGGGCTAAACGTCCGAAGTTTTCACCGACCTCAACTCCAAACTGCAATTCTGTCCAGCGATCCGAACGAGCTTTTTCGACATTAAAATTTTGGCTTTTCAGACGCAAATTAATGATCTCTTCTGGAAGGGTGGATGCGGTCACTTCAGGGGATTTGGGAAGGAAATTTGAAGGATCTTGAAGGGTAAATTCCAGGGAACTCTGTGACTCAATAAAGGCTTGAATTTGCCTTTTGGTGTTAACAAGTTTTTGTTTGGCCTGTTCCACTTGCAGACGGGTGTCTATAAAATCATTTTCAGAAGTCAATTGGTCGACTTTGTTGATTAAGCGATCTCGAAAAAGTTTGCGCGAGACGTTGACCGCTTTTTGCGCGTCCTTGAGTTGCGCTTGTAAAACGTCGGCAATTTCTTGCTGGATATAGGCGTCAGCATAAAGTGAAAAAGCATCTTCGCAGGAGTTAACGATGGATTGACGGTATTCCAGTTCAGCAACTTTATAATCCATTTTTCCTTGTTTCATTAAAGCCCTTTGGCTTTTTCCAAACGAATTTTGAATCAGGTCTTGTGTGAGTTTTGCTGAGTAACGACGGTCAATGGAGTTAAAAAGAGGGTTTTGGGTTTCGATAAACTTTTGGCCGCCAATTTCCAAGCGTGTTCCCGTTGGCATATTTTGAATAAACTGTCCTGAAAGACTATTGGTGCGGTTCGAGTTGTCCGGGCGGCCACCACTTTCAAAGCTTTGTTTTTCAAAGGATAAGTTTTCCGTGGCCTCCAGTCGAGAAGTCCATTGGTCTTGACGTTCCACTTTCAGTCGTTGGGCCGATGACAGTTGTCGACGAGCTCCCAGGCTTTCAACACTCTGTTGAAGATAATTTTTAAGAAAGGCGTTAAAGCTTATTGTCGGGGTGGCCGCAGCCGTGGGTTGACTAAGACCCAGTAAAACTAATGCAATTAAAAAAGGTGACGTGGATGACAACTCTTCCCCCAAGAATAGCTAAGCGTTGGTTACTTCATTTTGGGGGCTCTGTCAGCTTTGGCCAGAGAGATTTGACCAATAAGAAACAAAGCCACACTGAATGGTGGATTTTTCGCCCCTCAGGCTGAATTTATTTCATTGATTGGAAGGGGGCTGGTGAGAAAGCGGAAAGCCCCGACCGCTTGTTGATTTAACCTTTATGACGGAAGGTGATCAATCCATGGGTGGGGTCGTAAGGAGACAGGCCAACCGTCACTTTGTCGCCAACAATCACTCGGATTTTAAAACGCTTCATTTTACCGCAAAGGCGTGCAGAGATCTCGACCCCATTTTCGAGTTCTATTCTATAGTTACCACCACCGGTAACATCTTTCACTGTACCATCAACTTGTATGAGGTCGTCCTTCGCCATAATTCTCCCTGTTTGAACGCCATATTACTGAATTTCTTGTAAAAATCAACAGCTAAGGTTAAAGTTTGAAGGATCAAAATGGAGGCATTTTATGCTCTACAACGAGCTGAAAGAGCGAGGTTTGATCTACCAGCAAACTTCCGACGAGTTGGCGCAAGTCCTTGAAAAACCAACAACATTCTATTGTGGTATTGATCCAACCGCTGACTGTTTGCACGTCGGCTCCTTGTTGCCTTTGATGACCATGCGCCGCCTTCAGGATCGTGGGCATAAGCCAATTCTGCTTCTTGGAGGCGCCACTGGTATGATTGGCGATCCCAGTGGAAAAAGCAGTGAGCGTCAATTACTGACGGCAGAGGCAATTCAAAACAATGCCGAGGGTATCTACTCAGATGCCAAGAAAATTCTACGTTTTGATGGCCCCAGTGCCGCTGTTATGGTGAACAACTTGGATTGGATGGGGACTTTTAGTTATATCGATTTTCTACGCGACGTCGGTAAGCATTTTTCGGTCAACGCCATGTTGGGTAAAGACTCTGTCAAAAGCCGCATTGAAAATCGTGACCAGGGAATCTCCTACACTGAGTTTTCTTACATGCTTCTGCAGTCTTATGATTTTTATCACCTCAACAAAGAAATGAGCTGCCAAATGCAAATCGGCGGTTCCGATCAGTGGGGGAATATCACGGCGGGAGTGGATCTTATTCGTCGCATGCAAGGCGATAGCCAAGACAAAGACTCTGTTTTTGGAATGACCTTTCCTTTGGTGACTCGTCCCGATGGCTCTAAGTTTGGCAAAACCGAGCAGGGCAATCTGTGGTTAGATCCGGAGCGCACCAGTCCCTATCAATTCTATCAGTTTTTTGTGCGTCTTCCTGATGAAGAGGTGATTAAACTGATGCGCCTTTTTAGTTTGAAACCTATGGACGAAATTTTAGAGCTTGAGAAACGCTTTAAAGCCGAACCCCATAAACGTGAAGCGCAATTGGCTCTGGCCTCTGAATTAACCGAGATTGTGCATGGAGCCTCTGAGCTCTCAAAAGCTAAAAAAGCCACTGAAGCTCTCTTTTCCGGAGAGTTTGGTTCTTTGGACCTTGGAACAATCAAGGACATATTCAGTGATGCGCCGTCGGTGCAGATAGCCGCCGATCGCCGTAGTGACATCGACTTGGTTGAAATATTGGTTGAGGCGAAGCTCTGTTCTTCAAAAGGAGCGGCTCGCAAAGATATCAAAGCCGGCGCTATTTATTTGAATAACGAAAAATTCCAAGGCGAAAATCTTTCTGGCAATGAACTGCCGTTATTACACGAATCTGTGTTGATTTTGCGGCGAGGAAAAAAGAGTTACTGTCTGGTTCGCTTTCAATAGGATTTATAAATGAAACTTTCCATCACCTGCATTGGTCACAATGAAGCCTATCATTTAAAAGAGCTACTTCCTGAATTATTAAAATGGGGAGACGAAGTGATCTATGTCGATTGTGAAAGTGACGATGGTTCTTTTGAATTGGCACAGTCTCTTGGCTGTCGCGCCTTTCAGCGTCCCAACAACATGAATTTGAATGTCAATAAATCGTTCGCTATGGAGCAGGCCTCGGGAGACTGGATTTTTTATGTCGATCCTGACGAACGTTTTGGAAAATCCTTAATGGCTGAGGTCAATGATAGGATTGCGGTGTCGACGGCAGCCGCTTTTAAGTTGCCTCGTCGCAACCATTTTTTTGGTCAGTGGCTTCAGCATGGTGGGCAATATCCGGATACCCAATTGCGTTTGTTCCGTCGAGGTAAAGGCCATTTTCCCAATGAGCATGTTCACGAGTCTTTAAAAATCGATGGAACCATCGAAATGTTGCAAAACCCCATGTTGCACTACCCCTATCTGACAATTTCACAGTTCTTAAAGAAGATGGATTTTTATTCAACTTTTGAGGCTCGCCACCTTTATGAAAAAGGTGTTCGACCCTCACTGAAAAACTCTTTTAAGTTCTTGTGGTTCAAACCAAAAAGTAGAATCTTTCGCCGCTATGTTTTAAAGGGCGGTTTCCGTGATGGAATTCCCGGTTTGTTTGCGGCCGTCTTTGACGGCATTGGTTGGATGCTCCGCTATTTTAAACTTTGGGAGATGACCAAAGGCTCGCCGCAAACTTTCGACATGAGTGACAATAAAAACGCTTAGTAGAGCAACGCCACTTTCACTAGAAAGGCTCCGGGTGTCCCTAATGAGCTTTTGTCAAAAACGTGAGTGAACTCACCACCGACTGCAAAATTAACTGTCGACGTTCGAAAAAACTTGATTCCACCCTGCAGACTCAAAGCAAACCCGCCAGCGGAATCATCACTGATCAGATTGGTATCTGAGTCGTGAACACTGGCCCAGCCGTAACCAAAGCCAGCACCTATATAGGGGCTGATGTCGTTGGAAGAAAAATAGTAATTGGTCAGAATGCGACCACTGAGCATGTAGGCGTCAGTGTGTTCTGTGGAGATTGCAAAATCAGACTGCAGACCTAAATCAAAATGATCATCAATGCTCCAGAGATATCCTGCTTGAAAGCCAATACCGGCTTGCGAGGTGTTCATATTGTTGAAGTAGGCCGGGCCGAAACCCACCAAGACTTGGCGACGGGCGGGGACGCGTTCGTTGTTTTGTTTGCTTCTCTTCTCAGCCGCTTGTTCCCCTAAAGACTTTTTATCTTCAAACAGAACCGCCGTTCCCGAGCTGGTTTCGGAATTCAATATTTCGTTCACCGCGGTCGCCAATTGCTTTTCTAAGTCAGACGAATCGGAGGCTCGCCATTGCCCTGTGCTGACTTTCTTGTTGCCTTGCCAGCGCACCATAGAAATATTGTAACTATCAAATTTTATAACTTTGGTTTGAATATAGAATTCGGCTTGATCCAAGACGTCCACAAGCTGAAAGTTCGACTGGCTTTGCACTTCGGCCTTGATCAGTTCTCGAAGTGTCTTGCTTTCACCCGGTGAAATATTGGTTCCCTGCACTGGGGCCACATAAATATTGGCGGCCAAGGCGGCCGGGGAGCATCCCAAAACAAACAATGCACTGAGTATTTTCAACATAAGACACCTCTTTTTAGGTCGCCATAATAGACCCGCTTGTTGGCTGTGTCACGATCGTTAAGGAGTCATTTTGGACCTGCGGGCACCTGCAAATGCCTTTTGGGTGGGCATTATGGGCTTTCCAGCTAAAGGTCTAGTTCTATCCAGAAGTTCTGGAGTTTCAGTCAAAACTTGGTAGGTTGCCGGAAGCTTTTGAACCCACCGCAAAGGACGCAAGCCAGGTATGGAACTTTTTTTTATAATTCTAATATTGTTTGCTAAAAAACAACACAAGGCCGGTTTCTCACATTTCGATGAGACGGGGCAGAAAACCGTGTTTTTTTACAACCCATGGGTTGACGGACAAATTTTGGTCAACGGGTATGCGACGGGAATTTCGGGCTCCGGATTCTTGAACTTTCCAAGCCAGCAAAGACAGATCTCAGTTCAGGTTATTAACCAGGGAGCGGAGGTTTTTGCGCAGGATTATAAATTGTACGACGATTTTATAATGATCTTTTTGCCACAGGACAGGAGAGCTCATATCAAACGCGTGCTGCCCTAAAAAAAACGAAGAGATCTTGTCGGCTCAAGGGGGCTTGTGTAGACTTGCCCACTATGAACGAAATGACAAAATACTTAAAAAGTTTACCGTGGTTAATAAAAGCTCAAAAAAGTGGCAGCTCTGGAAAGGGCTCTGTGCACCGTATGGTGGTTGTCGGGCGCGATCAAAAAGTCCCCGCGTCTTTTATAAAATCGGCACCAACTTCAACCAAACACGAGATCCGCAGTAAAAATTCGGTGGTCTCTTGGAAATCTTCAAACGCAACGCTTTGGCTTGTACAATGCAAAACAGTAGAGCCTCATGATCATTATGGTCTCTTTGTGCCCTCACCTTATGCAATGGCCAGAGATTTGGTTGGAACCTGTTTTCGACAGATACTTAAAGATAACCCGAAAAACTTTTCCTTGGACTATGTTGGAGACTCTGAAGAGGAATTTCAGGGCGCCTGCGTGGGTCTGGAATTGGCCCAGTACCGCTTTAAAGAGGTGTGGCCAAAAAACAAAGCTCCGCGTTTAAAAGTCAGTTTAAAATCAAAGCTTAAAAATCAAAAGCATGCAGTGCAAGCCGCCGCCACTCTTGGCGAGGCGACGAATCTGGCTCGGTTTTTGGTGGATTTGCCCCCCAATCTTTTGCAACCCCAAGATTACGCCATGGCTCTTAAAGGTTTGTTCACTGGACGCAAAGGTGTGAAAGTCGATGTTTGGAATCAAGCCCGTTTGCAAAAAGAAGGGATGGGGCTTCACATAGCCGTCGGCCAAGGCTCAGTGCAAGAACCGCATATGGTTCATATTCGTTATCGGGGCGCCGGTAAAGACAAACCCATCGCGTTTGTTGGAAAAGGTATTACATTTGATACCGGGGGCGTCGATATCAAGCCGGCCGCCGGTATGCGCTTGATGAAAAAAGACATGGGTGGATCAGCCACTGTGGCTGGAATCGCGTATTGGGTTGTCAACTCAGGGGCCAAGATCAACTGTGACTTTTATTTTTCGATTGCCGAGAACTCGGTTTCAAAAGAGTCCTTTCGCCCGGGTGATGTGCTAACCGCCCGCAATGGTAAAACCGTTGAGATTCATAATACCGATGCCGAAGGTCGGCTGGTTATGGCGGACTCTTTGACTGTGGCGAGTGAGCAAAAACCCAAGTTTTTAATTGATATCGCGACTCTAACTGGGGCCATAAAATATGGTTTGGGTGGCGACACGCCCGGCCTTTTTTCAAACCGCGATAACTTGGCGGAATGCCTTTTGCGCTCTGGGCAACGTCGAGGCGATATCTGTTGGCGGATGCCTCTCGTGCCAGAAGAGCGGGCTCGTCTGCGATCGGATGTTGCCGATGTGGCCAACTGTACAAATGGGTACGGCGGAGCGATAACAGCGGCTCTGTTTTTGGAAATGTTCACCGATCAAGTTCCTTGGGCCCATTTTGATATCTACGCCTGGAATGAGGGTCCCAAAGGACCCTTTGCGTCAGCGGGTGGGTCTGGTCAGGTTGTGCAATTGATGGTCGATTTCCTTGAGCAAGAAATTCAACAGCCATCATGAGCGTTTAGGTAAACAAAAAAAATCTTACAGGGCTGTCAGCCACGCCGGTGAGCCCTTTCAGAAATTCTTATAAACCCTTGAATAAAAAAGACTTGTTATTTTTTCATTGTTCTGTAATTTTTGACAGACTTTCCGCGGGGAATTGGAAAGTGTTTCAATTGAGGGGGGATGATGAACAAACTTGCAAAAGTGACTTTTGCTGCATGTCTACTGGCTTTAACGGCCTGTGGGTTACCAACAAATCAACTGACAGCCAAAGAGCGCAAAGCCGACATGGAGTGGGCTTTCACAATCTTTAACCATAACTACGCGCCTGCTGAATTGAAAAAAAGCAATTTTGGGGTCGAAATCAGTCAAGTCGAAGCGGACTGTGTGACCATGGCTCAAGAAGAAATGGACAACCAAGCCTTTCTTAATCTTTTTCAAAAATGCATTCACAGCTTTAAAGATGCTCACGTCGGCGCCCAACAAATGAACAATGGTGTGCTTCCCGAATATGCTCAAGTGGCCCATTTGGGATTTGTGACTATGCGGACCAAAACCATGGTTGATGGGCAAAAAATGGATGCGCTTCGAATTGTTTCACCACTGAAGGGAAGCGAAGGCCCCGGAGCGCCGTTGGTTCCCGGTGATCTTATTATTCAAGCCGATGGTAAAAAGGTTGCCAGCTATTTAATGGAAGAAGTGGTCCCGTTTATTGATGTTGGTCAAAACGAAACCAGCTTAACTGTGGCCTCATTTCGTTTTGGACTTAGAACCTCAATTGATATGGCTTTACCTGAGCAAGATGAAATTGAATTGGTGGTGGCTCGTGGCCCCATGGTTTTTACGATCGTTATTCCATGGATCAAAGAAGACATGTTGGCTTTCCAGCTAAAACAAAACCCTCCAGAAGAGGCCACTCCGGCGCCCGTTGATGCGCCACCGGCCGCACAAATTGTGGCTCCACCTTCTATGGAAAGTGTTGAAGATGTGATTAGTGATTTTGAATCCGGCTTGCATCCTCAGAATGTCTCGGTCATGGATAAGAACCCCTTGGCTCATACCTTTTTGGGGTACTCAGAGCTGAAAGGGATTTTAAAATACTTCGAAACGCCTTTAGAGTTTGCAACCAATCGATTGAAATTGATCGGATTGACTGGGTATCAGTGGGTGAAATTCAATCCTGTGATGAAGTCCTTGTTTGATGGTGACCTCGATCAAGACCAGCAGTTGGATATGGCATTGCGCTCGCGACAACTTCCGATGTCCAACACGGTGGCGGACTTAATGGCAGAGCCTTTGTTCACAGCTAAGGCTGTGACTACTGATGCGGGTGAAACCTATGCCTACGTACAACTTAAAAACTTTCCGGCAGAAGACAAAATTCTAACCGAATGGTTTCGCATGATCACAGCTATGGAAGACAAGGGGATCAAAGCCTTGATCATTGATCTTGTCGACAACGGCGGTGGGTCGTTGGTCCACGGCATGCGGATGCTGAATATGCTTCGGAAAAAACCCATCGACTTTCCTTCCATGCAAGTCCGATTGAACAACAATTGGGTAAATTCTTTTAAAACCCAGGCGGCTTTTGCAGAAAGTGATTATCAAAAAGCAATCGCTGGTCGCATTGTGAAGCAACTTGAAGAGGATCAGGACAATGGCAAAAAAATCTCTCGCCCGTTTTCGGTGAAAGTATTGGATCCGTTTTTCTTGCAGAATCCAACCATTGGTCTCAGTGACGATGTTAAAATTGCGGTTATGGTCAATGAGATGTGTGTTTCAATGTGCGATATCTTTGCCAGTGTTTTTCAAGAGAACGAAATGGGCTTAGTCGTCGGGCAGCGGACGATGGGCGGTGGCGGAAACGTGGCCCAGCACGGATTGTCCCCAGTCAGCAAAATAGGAATGGCATTGACCGAATCTTTGATGATCACCAGCGGTGGTCAGTATATCGAAGATGCCGGTGTGACGCCAGATGCCTTGGTTGATATGGTTGCCGACCGGGAAAAAGGATTTCAAACGGCTTTTAAAACAGCCTACGATTACATCATGGCGCCGAACTAACCGGCCGCAATATTGAACTTTTAAAAAGCACAGGCTTTGTTCCTGTGCTTTTTTTTGCCATATCCGCGTAAAGTATTGACCTCATTCTTAGAATTCAGGAAGGTATCAAGGCTCTAACCTTTTGGAGGTCTTTCATGAGATTACTCTCAGTTCTTATTATCCTATTTTCTATGGCATCCTGTACAACTTCGGACGTTCGAATTGATGGAAAGGATGATCCCAATCTTTGGCTTGAAAATGTCGAAGGCGAAAAGGCTCTTAATTGGGTGGAAGAACAAAATAAAAAAACCTTAAAAGAAATCACTAAAAGCGAACGCTACGAGCAATTGCAAAAAAATGCTTTAGAAATTCTGCAAGCCAAAGACAAAATTCCCGAGGTCGCTTTTCGTGGCAAGTATTTATATAACTTCTGGCAAGATGATGATCACGTTCGAGGTTTATTGCGAAGAACAACTCTTGAAAGTTACCGCCAGTCCAATCCGCGATGGGAAACAGTTCTTGATGTCGACAAGTTGGCTAAAGTTGAAAATGAAAACTGGGTTTACAAAGGCTCCAAGTGTCGCGCCCCGGCCTATGACCGTTGTTTGATTCGTTTGTCTCGTGGCGGTAAAGACGCGTCGGTGGTTCGTGAGTTCGACTTGTTTAAAAAGAAGTTTGTAAAAAATGGCTTCAACCTGAAAGAGGCGAAATCTTGGGTGGGTTGGTTTGATCGAAACCAAATTTTTGTGGCCACAGATTTTGGCAAAGACACATTGACAGAGTCGGGGTATCCGCGACTGGTCAAGCTTTGGCGTCGAGGGACGCCTCTATCCTCAGCCACCACCTTGCGAGAGGCCCAACCCACTGAAATGTCCGTCTTTGGTGAATCTTTTGTCGATGAGTCTGGTAAAGCAGCCATTGTTGCCACCTGGGAGACATTCTTCACAACCTCAAACGCTCTTTTTGAAAACGGCAAGCTCTATCCTATCCCGCTGCCAAAGAGTGCAAAGATTCTGCAAGTTTATAAGAACCACTTTGTGGTTGAGCTACGTAAGCCGTGGAAGGTAGAAGGCAAAGAGTTTGGCCAAGGCAGTCTTTTAAGTGTGAAGCAAGGTGTGGCAAAAAACAAAAAGGTGACTCTTGCTGATGTGAATCTTCTGTTTAAGCAAACCGAAGCCACTTCAATTCTAACCACGGGTGTGACAAAAAGCAGTCTCTTAATCAATGTTTTAGAAAACGTGACTGGAAAAATATACGAAGTGCCTTTTCAAGGAAAGGCTTTTGGCAAAGCCAAAGAGATTCCGTTTAAAAAGAACACCCATGTCGTATTAACCGAAACCAGCCCTTTTAAGGACGATTTCTTTTTTCGCGTCAGTGGGTTTTTAAGCCCGGATGCACTTTACCATTATTCTGGAAAGTCCAAACAATTTGCCAAAATCAAAACCTTGCCAGCAAAGTTCGATAGCAAAGGGATGGACGTACAACAAAAGTGGGCGGTCAGTAAAGATGGAACCAAGGTTCCCTATTTTATCATCGGTAAGAAAGATGTTTTAAAGAAAGGCAAAGCGCCGACATTACTTTACGGATATGGGGGCTTTGAGGTTTCATTAACGCCCACTTACAAAGCCGTGGTCGGAAAGCTTTGGCTAGAGAAAGGTGGACTTTACGTCATGGCCAATATTCGGGGCGGAGGGGAGTTTGGTCCTCGTTGGCACCAAGCGGCCCTAAAGAAAAACCGTCAACGCGCTTACGATGATTTTATTGCAGTGGGAGAGAATTTGGTCAGTGAAGGAGTCACCACCAAGGAAAAACTGGCCATTCAAGGCGGCAGCAATGGCGGTCTGTTGGTCGGAGCGGTGATGACACAGAGACCAGATCTGTTTAAAGCTGTGCTTTGCCATGTACCGCTTTTGGACATGGTGAGGTACTCGCAACTTCTTGCCGGAGCCTCTTGGGTCGGGGAGTATGGTGATCCTAAGAAACCCGATATGCGTGAGTATCTTCTCACCTATTCACCCTATCATAATGTCTCAGCAGACAAACAGTACCCCGAGCTCTTCTTGTTAACTTCTACAAAAGATGATCGGGTTCATCCTGGGCACGCCCGTAAATTTGCCGCCAAAATGATGAAGCTGGGTCATAACAACATTCGGTACTATGAGAATACGGAAGGCGGGCACGCCGCTACAGCCAATTTGCAGCAACGTGCCCGAATGCGAGCTCTTACCTATGAATTTCTATTCAAAACGATCTATTAGTGAATCGCCCGGTTTATTTTTTAGAGGATCGAAGTCCTGACCAAAAAGTCAGTTTAGAATCTTTGGTCCTCAAAAAATTAGAGAAAATCAATGAGCCTCCCGAACGCCGGAATCCTCAGTCTTGGGCCGTCTATTGTCGGGATCGCCGTATCGAAAATTGGAATAAAAAACTCCTGCCTCGAACTAAAATGGTGATAGCCGCTAAGTTTGCTCCGGCCGCTGATGTCCTGATGGCCTATGAAGATAGTAAAATAGTGGTGTTTGATAAGCCATTCGGGTTGCCGACTCAAAAAACTTTAAAAGCCTTTGAGGACAATCTTTATGACCGCGTCCGATTGCATTTTCTGCAAAAAAAGGGTTTCCCGGCAGGGCTGCCCTACGTGGGGCTGCACCATCGTTTGGATCGCGATACCTCAGGCTTGGTACTTATGACCAAGCAGCGGCAAGTTAATAAAGAAGTCGCAGATTTATTTAAAAATCGAAAGATAAAGAAACATTATCAGGCCTATGTCGAGTGGGGAAAAGGCGAATTGCCTCAGCGTTGGGTTATGAAAGACCCCATAAAAAGGGTCAATGCCAAGAAGAAAAAGTTTTTCTTCGCTGTTGATGCCAAGGGTAGTTCGGCTCATTCAGAGTTTGAAGTTATCGGAGAAGAGGCTGGGCGGTTTTATCATCTCTCCTGTTTTCCAAAGACTGGAAGGACTCACCAGTTGCGAGTGCATCTGGCTCATAAGGGTCATCCGATTCTGGGTGATGCTGTCTATGGGACAAAATCCTCAGCCGAGCGAATGATGCTGCAGGCCTATCGCCTGCAATTTACCTTGGCTGGTCAAAATATCGAGGTCGAATCCCAACGTCCCTTTCAATTAGGTTGATTGAAGCTGGCAGCTGTTCTGGCATCGAGCATCTTCGGCTTTACACTCATCAACACAAACTTCAGAGAGAGTCTGGCAGCTCGCCAAACCACGAGACTGCAGTTCTTTTTCCATGTGTTGAGCTAAGGAAAGAAGGGCTTTGTCCTGGCGACAGGACTGAACACAAGACTCTTTTTCGAAGCATTTTAATTCACAGGGAGCCTGGTAGCCATCATAGGCCATTTGAAAGGCGGTGAACATCTGGTACCTGACAGCTGAAAGTTCATGGGAGTCAGCTTGCGGGCAAAGGTCCTTAGCCAACCCCTGGGCTCCTGATGTCAAGATGGTCACAAATACTAATGCTTTTAGAAGTCGACTGAGTTTGTAAAAACTTGAGCTTAAATATGGGAACCTGATCATGATGGACTCTCCTTGCTGACACCTCGTCTTCGGTCATAGGGATCAATGTCTTAAGACGCTTCCAAGTTTGAGACATAAAAAGGTGTGTAGCCCTTACACAAACTGGACTTTTGTGAAAAAACTAAACAGTTTTTTATAAAATGGGTGTGCTAAAAAAACGGAAAATTTGTTTGATATTGGTTAATGGTGATCTGTAAGGGACTAAAAAGAAATAAATTAAAAACTTTACATATTGCTTTTAAGTTCACATCGAGGGAAGAAAAGGCGCGTCTAACCAAGGAAAAAGAAAATGATTCGATTTATTCTCAGTTTATCAATTGTGTTCATTGCCTTTCAATCACTCGCTGATTTTTCAAACGAAATTATTGGGTTTCAACAAAAGCAACTTTCTCTAATCAAAGGGTGGAATATTGAAGGAGCGATCGTCTTAGTTGAAGAGGATAACAGCTTCTGTATATTGTCACGCTCTGGTGGCGGTGATTCGGGAGGCGGTATTGTTAGAAATCTACAGATGCCCAAAGCACCACCCCAAGACGATGGCGGCAAGAAAAAACACGAGCCTTGGGAACAGAGGTTTGAGAGATTTTTGGATAAAGAGTTTGTCGATGTGAATATGCCAATGGTCCCAGACGGTATGCTTTACACTGATACGACTTTCGACGTCCTTGAGCTATTAAGCTGTCAAAATGGTCAAGGAATCCCTTTCGAGGTTAGAAGCAACGTTAAATTTCTTTTATCAGAAATGCGCTCTCATGCTCTAGAGCAGGGTCGCGTTGATGATGTTCGCTTTCTTAGCAAAGTGATTAACCTTCTTTCATTATACGACGAGATTTAATATGGATCCTATTTATAGTTATCAAGACTACAAAGAATATATCAACGATCGAATTCGCTCACAGAAAAACCGAGGTCGAGGGACCTATTCTAAGATCGCGAAATTTTTAGGTGTCTCCAACGTTTTAGTTTCCCAGGTTTTAAATGGCGATCGCAATTTTGTTAGGGACAAGGCGTTTAGTTTATGTTTGTTCTTTAAAATGAATGAATTGGAAACAGACTTTTTCATGACTCTCTATGAAGCCAATGTCGCCACCGGCGAGGAACACAAAAAGTTTTTAATGGCCCGTTTGGGTCGCATCAAAATTGAGCTGATAGAAAATCAATTGGATCGAAAAGATGTGGTTTCTAAGGAATTTCAAAAAGTTTATTACTCGTCTTGGTTGTACAGTGCGACCCGACTCAGTCTTATGAAAACCGGTGTCGACACGGCTAATGATATCTCTCGTTTTTTGGGTTTTCCGGTTTCTACAATTCAACCGATTCTCGACTTTTTAGTTGAAGCCAATTTGGTTTCTAAAGGTTTAAATGGATCTTATCATGTGTCCGATAAAAACTTGCATGTGCCCAAAGACTCCGAGCACGTGATGAATCATCATATGAATTTAAAGAATCTAGAAATCAATCGCATTATCGATGGTGTTCACGAAGATGAAGTTTGCTATTCCTCGTTGGTGGTCACCTCCCGTAAAGTGGTCGACTCGCAGATAGCAAAGCTGAAAAAAGTGATCAAAGAATCCAGTCGAGAATTCAGTAAGGGCGAGTCTGAAGATTTAGTTCTTTTTAACTTAAGCCTTCTGAATATGTCGAAAAAAGGTCAATCGACAGAAGTTTCGGCTTAAAAAAAAAGGCCTCGGTTCTGAGGCCTTTAAAAATTAAGTATCCCGATTAATTTAAAAGCTGTGACGATAGCCGACGTAATACCGGCGCCCCAAGGGCTGAAACTGACTGGCGTTGAAACCGCTAGTGAAATCAACAAAGGGTTGGTTGCGCGTCACATTAGGGCGATCATTCAATAAGTTTTTAACACCGAAAGATAGTCGTGCCGACCACCATGGGATGTTGTAACCATAGTTGAAATCATACAGAGTCTGGGTGCGGGTCGCTCCGAAAGTACTGGTGTCTCCAGGTAAGGTGCGGGCTGCTAGGCGATAGGAATGACGTTGGGTCGACAAACTCATGCTCGAAGTGTTTTTCCACTCGATATCTCCATAGTTTCGAAAGTCAGAAAACTCTGTGTATTTGGTTTTCCGAACCAGCATATGGGTGTGATCAGAGCGCGCGCCAAATCTCATCACTCGACCAAAAAGTCGAATGGGGCTTTTGAAGGCAATATTAAAATCAATCCCTCGGATGATTCGAGTGCCCATGTTTCGAACAGCAGGGAAGCGACCGGAGATAATCTCTCCAGAGGCATTCTTGTCGAAGGTGACACCGGCTTGATCTTCCAACGCCTGTTCATCATTGCCTAGAGCATTGAGTAGTTCGGTGTAGTCACGACCACTACGGGCCGCCAACATGCCGTCGCCTTCAAAATTCCACTGATCAAACGTGAACGTCCAGTTTTTATTAGGCTGAATCACAGTTCCAAAATTGTAATTCACGCCCTCCTCAGGTCGAAGAGTGGGGTCACGGTATCGGGTGACTGGAATAAACTTACTGTCACACTGGCTTTGGCCTGGAGGACAGATGCGAATCTCTTCGTAGTCGATGAAGTCTTGTTGGATCATGTTTCGAACACTGGGAGCGTTGAAGTTGGTTCCGACAGATGATCGAAGTAAGATCGTGTTATTGGGGCGGTAGCCGACAGACAACTTGGGATTGAAAGTGCTACCAAAATCAGAGTAGGTATCACTGCGGCCGGCCAATTGAACTTCCAATGAGTTTAACGGATAAGCCACAATCTCCATGAATGCGGAGTTGACGGTGCGAGTTCCTCTTTGGTTCGGAAAAAACTGAACGTTCAGTGGGTCTTCGTAAAGTACGGAGTCGTGGGCATCGGCTGTCATTTCCCATTGCCCCTCAACACCCACGGCCATGGATACGGGGCCACCCGTTCCCAGAATGCTGTTCATGTCAAAAAGCTCGCCAGTCGTCATCAGGCGGGCTGTGGTCATCGAGGCCTCATAGGCTTCAGTGGCGTTGACTCCGGCGCCCGAAAAGGCTCCGGTGTTGCGGCCACCAAACTGCCAATCTGAAGAACTGGTAATAATGTCTCGCGCCTGGTTCATGTTGACTAGGCCATTGCGATGATCTCTTTCTTCTAGAGAATAGGCATAGCTCCCGGTCAGGTCCCATTTCCAAGTGTCACCGTAGAAACCTTCCATTTTGGCCTGTGCCGAGTAAGAGTTTTGCAAGACCTCAACTTCACGTGTGCCAACCTCTTCAAGGGGCATGATCGTAAGCTCTCCAAACTCAGCTCCACCAAGCTGTTGCTGAACCACTGTCGAATTGAAACTTGAAGTGGCAAAAAGGTCTTGGTTGTTCTGCTGGGTGAAGTTCATAAACCCCGGGCGTCCGTAGTCGGTGCGCTTACGACGGTTGTACATACCGATGACCGAGACGTTGATATCACTGGTGACATCAAAGCGGCCACTCATCATTGTTCCAATGTTTTGACGAGGGTCTCGGACATAGTCGATGCCACGAGTGTCGTTACGTGGGCAGTCGCGACTGCTTTCAGCCGAGCAATCGGCGCGAAAAAACTGCGAGTCCCCGGTGTTGGTGGTGCCATCAGCGTTTTGGGTCACTTGTGTGAATTCGTAGTCGGAAGCAAAGGCCACCGTATCACCACTTTGGGTGTAGTTGCCGATGTCGGCTTGAGTGTAGCCTCGTTGCTCGACAAATTGTGTGGTTAAAAACCAACTGCCGCGATTGTAGCTTTGGCCAAACGCCAAAGTATGATTTTGTTGCAGGCCCTCGCCAATTTCGGGAACGTTAACACGAGTCGAGTACTCGGCACCGTCGTAATCTTTTTTGGTGATAAAATTCATCACGCCTGCCATTGCGTCGGATCCGTACAGGGCCGAGCTTCCGTCTTTTAAGACTTCAACACGTTCGATGATGTTGGTTGGGATGTTTTCAACACCGGTGAAAAAACCACGCATGGGATTGGAGCCGCCGCCTCCCAGTTTGGGAATGCGCATCCCATTGATAAGGACCAAGGTGCTACCCGCGTGTTGGCCGCGAAAATTAAAATAGCCGTCGCGGTCGCCACTGTCGGCTGTGCTGCTGAACATAGGGCTCTCGCGCATGTAGTCTGTCACGGTATCAACACCTGCCACTTCAAAATCTTCTTTTTCAATGGTGACAACTGGTGTGGGGCCCTCAATATCAATACGTCGAACGTAAGATCCAGTGACCTCAATTTTCTCGACGTTTTGATTGGCCTTGTCTTCGTTCTTCTGTTGGTCTTGGTCTTTTTTGACTTCCTCAGTAACAGTCAATTGAGCCTCTTGGCCCGCTTCGACGACATCACTGTCCTGTCCCCAGACTGTTAATGAAAATACAAAAAGAACTGCTAAAAGCAAAAGTTGATACATTCCCCATCCCCCAATGTAGAAGGCTTAAACAAGAGCCCGCTAATGATCATTGGGAGGGAACTTATCGGATTGAAAGATGTTGGTAAAGTAAAAGACATTCACAGCAATGTTAAAATTCTGTCAACGCGCTGAATGGCTCTTTAAAAGGCCTTCTGCGGTGATTCTAATGGCTTATTGCTAGAATTGCAGGCGATTGAGTGATCAGACTCTTACAAATCGGTTGTCATGGGTCACCAACAATGGGCCTGTGTGTCACAGGCCGTGCAGTTCAATGATCAGAAAAGAAACATTAAGTTGAAGTAAGGGGTGATACTCGAGAACTCATAATCAATGGTTGAATCGAAGCCATTGACTTCAAGCGTGTCGTATTTCACCGATTGGTAAGTCAGCTGCGGGCCGATACGAAATTTATCAGTCACCGGAATCGCATAGGCCACATCAATTTGATAGCCATTGACTCCCGTCATTTTTCCACTGCCATCGGTAAAATCTTTTTCACCGAATATATAGTAGGTACCAACAGCCAAAAACCCTGAGTTGTAATAACCAACACTCGGGCCCAGATAAGAGTCAGAAGAGTCGGAAAGAAAATCATGATCTTGGATGGAGTAAAGTCCACCGACATACAAACCAAAATCGAAAACATATCCCAATTTCAAATCAATAATAGTCAATTTGGCATTGTTCTCAGGATTGGCGGCCAGTTGTTGAGATTGTTCCATATAGGTAATGGACGGACTAAACAGAATGTTGGCGTGAGCACTCGCCACCCCCATCAGACTTGTTAAAATAATAAGTGATATTTTTTTAAGCATAAAATCTCCTGCTAGATCCTGTGACGATTGTTGTCGAGACTCGATAAACAACCGATCAATTCGGATGAATGCCCCACGGATACTGTAAAGGAGAGTCTCCGGTCAACGCACCCAATTAAAAAAAATCAAATCTCGACAATGGCAGAATGTGACGACGTGGAGCGATGAATAACGCCAGGTATCAGTTATTTTAACTTGAGTGTCGTAGGGGGGCTCGCTAGAAACCCCCTTTTAAAGGTCTTTCAGAAGATCGTTAGGGATTCATCATTTTTCAATGGGGTAGGAATATGAAAAAGTTAGGGACACTTATCGTGGCTCTTCTTGTCATGCCAATGTTTGCGTTGGCCCAAGAAGACACAGGATCGGAAGCCAATACCAGCGCCGAGTCATCCGCTGATTTAACCACAAGCCAAGACGCAGCCGAGACCGAAGACAGTGCGCAGGCATCTCCTGGGGGCCGGGTTGAAAAGATTCAAGTGACGGGTTCACACATCAAGCGCATTGATGTTGAAGGTCCATCGCCGGTTTTAACGTTGGACCGAGAGTTCCTCGATAACACAGGTTATAACTCTGTTGGTGATGTGCTTCGTGATACAACGGTCGCCTCTTTAGGTGGACAGCGTGAATCGGCCCTATCAGGTGGTGCCAATACCGGTGCTTCGACAACCTCACTTCGAGGATTTGGGTCCGGTGATATTCTCGTTCTGCTTGATGGAAAACGTCTACCAAATATAGGTGGAGGAACATCCGTCGATTTAAACTTAATTCCTATGTCGGCTATCGAGCGAATCGAAATCTTAAAAGATGGAGCTTCTGCAATTTATGGTTCTGATGCCTTGGGTGGAGTGATAAACTTTATCACAAAAAAGAATTACGACGGCGCCAGCATCATGGTTCAACATTCGATTCCTGAACAAGCAGGCGGAAAGAAGACTGATATTGTTGGAACGTATGGGAAGACAGGGAGCAAATACTCTTTCTTAAGTGTTCTTCAGTATAAGAAAAATGAAAAAATATGGGTTCGAGATCGGGAGTTTGCCCAGCCTCGACCAGAAGATTACAGTGCCTTTGGATCGCCAGGTAGTTGGAGTGATGATAATGGAGCCACTTTTAATGCTGGAGGGAATGCTGATCCGTGTCCTTCGGGGCGTGATCGGGGAGGTATTTGTACCTTTGACTACGGTCCCTACATGCAAATCATTCCCGACACAGAGCAATTCAGTGGTTTGTTGAACGGGACTTACGATATCAGCGAGTCATTAAAACTTTATGCTCGTATGGTCTATGTTCATAGAGAAGTGAACGGTCAATTGGCGCCTCCGCCAGATCGATTTTTTCTCAATGATGCCGACCCTAGTAACATCCAAGATTCTCGTGTACCGCAAAATACATTTAACAACATTTGGAACGCTGGAACGGCCGGTGGTCCTGTCACAGTTTTTTATCGGTTGGTCGATGAGGCTGGACCCAGAATCAGCAAGGTCACGACTGATACTTACTCTGTTGATGTCGGTACCAGCGGTTATTTTTTGGATTCATGGGAGTGGGACGTTTCATCAAACTACGGGTTTTCGCAAACCGGAAACAAAGGGACGAGTGGATTTGCCGTTCGCTCAGAGCTACTGGCCTTGGCTAACGCTGGAAATTTTAATCCATTTGCAGCGCCAGGAAATAAAGACGATATCAGTTCTGCATTCTATCAGCCTTTGGAAGAAGTTCAGTCCACGATAGGGGGCGTTGTCGCCAGTGCGACTGGTGAGTTGATGGACATGCCAGCGGGTCCTCTTGCCTTGGCTGTGGGAGTTATGTCGAATTGGCAAACCTATGAGGAAGGAGCCGATGCCATTACCGCCAGTCAAGATCAATGGGGTGGTGGTACGGCCAGCACGGGCGGAGGAAATCGTGATTTTCAATCGGCCTACATGGAATTTTCGATTCCACCATTTAAAGGGATGGAAGTGCAAGCCGCTGGTCGCTTCGATAACTTCAGCGACTTTGGTTCTACAGTGAACCCGAAGTTGGCTTTTCGATACAAACCAGCGAGTGCTCTCATGTTTCGTGGTTCGTGGGGAACAGGATTTAAAGCTCCAGCGCTGAGTAACCTATATGGCGATTCTTTTTTAACCTTTCCACAAGCGACCGATCCCATTGCTAGTGAGTCAAAGCAGTTTCCGACTGTCGGTGGTGGGAATCCTAATCTTAAAGAAGAGACTTCAGAGTCTCTCAACATCGGAGCTGTGATTGAGCCCTTCAATCGGTTTTCGTTTACTGTAGACCATTACATTGTGAAGCAAGACAGTATTGTTTCCAGCTTGGCAACAGGCGGTGGACTCCGAGATATTTTTCGAGCCGAGCAACAATTTGGCAACCCTTACCTCAATAGTTTTGGTATCGACGTTCGACGGGTGACGCCTGGTGGACCTGTATCCACAATTGTCGCTCCTAACGTGAACTTATCGAAGCGTGAAATAAAGGGGATGGATTTCCGTGCCGCCTATTCACCCCGTATCGCGGGCTCTTGGAATTTCAATATCGTGGTCGACCACTCGATTTTGTTAGAAGTTATCGAAGAACCATTTCCTGGCTTGGGAAAAGAAAACCGCTCGGGCTTTCAAGGGTATCCGTTTTGGAAAAACTATATAACCCTTGGGGTCAACAATCCGATTCACTCTATAAACTTCATTGTTAAAACTATAGGTGAGCAAAACGCATCGGTTGAATCGATTGATCCAGGAGCCTTTGGAAAGACTCGCGATCACACCGAAGTTGATTTTCGATACAGTCACCGACTCCCTTGGGACGGTTCTGTGGCCGTTGGTGCTTTGAATATATTTGGTGTTAAGCGGCCCCTGTCGGTGGACAATGGCACGACCGGAGGCGGCTATCTCAATGCTGAGATTTACGATCCCGTCGGAAGGGCTTATTACGTGAATTATACGCAGAATTTTTAGGCGTCTGACACCTTTTTAAGAAACTGTCAAAGCCACTGATGCATAAATCAGTGGCTTTTTTTATTTTTAGAGCTGTAAGAGTCTGTAATTTCTCAAGAAATAGTCGACCATGAATTTCGGTTAATCCTTTCTTGGGATTTATGCAAATCCTTGATTCCCTAGACCTTTGGGGGGTAGGATGGCACTTGCGAAATTTCGAGGGGTACTATGAATAGTTTACAAAAAAAACAAATGTTAAAGACGGTGAGGCTGGCGCTTCTGGCGTTCACAGCAATGTTCGTTTTGGCCTTTTTAGGGACACTACAAAAAGCCAATGCACAGGAAAAAAAGCTTAAAAACACTCAAGGAGAGCAAGTGAAGGTCGATGATGCTGCGCGCGCTCACCAAAAAAGAGTGTCTTCGACAGCTGATAAAACCAAAGACATCATCGATGAATATCGAGCCACGCTCAGAAAAATTGAAAACACAAAAGTTTACAATGAGCAGCTCCGCAAACTCATCGAGTCACAAAATAAAGAAATGGTTTCCATGCGTGAGCAAATCGAGGAAATCAAAACCACCAACAAAGAAATTTTTCCACTTATGCATCGTATGATCACAAACCTGGAAAAGTTTATTGAGTTGGATGTTCCGTTTTTACCTGAAGAAAGATCACGTCGTTTGTCATCGATTAAAAAGTTGATGGATAAGGCGAAAGTCTCAACTTCAGAGAAATTCCGTCGAGTCATCGAAGCTTATCAAATCGAGAATGAGTATGGTCGAACGATCGAAGCCTACCGCGGTCTTCAGAAAGTTGACGGTAAGGAATTGACGGTCGACTTCCTTCGCACCGGTCGAATCAGCCTTGTTTACCAAACCCTTGATGGTGAAGAGCAA
>CAXRIX010000060.1:0-19496 GCA_964230555.1 Bdellovibrionales bacterium | reverse complement strand
GCTAAGGGGGATCTCTGGTCTCGGCTCGTCAAAAAATGAAAAGCTAACAGCGTTAATAATGGGATTGATTCTATCACAGGCCTGCTTTGCTGTTTCGCAGACTTCATGAGCACTCAGTTCTTTTGATTTTAAAAGCTTGGCGATATCTAACAAATCTAATTTACGGTACTCAGAAAAATTCATGGATCGGCAGTATAGCGAAACATATTTCTATATCAAACGGATTTGTTCAGATCATCGGAA
The DNA here is from genome assembly GCA_964230555.1 of Bdellovibrionales bacterium. GTDB lineage: Bacteria > Bdellovibrionota > Bdellovibrionia > Bdellovibrionales > JAGQZY01 > JAGQZY01. Next base: position 19,253 of record CAXRIX010000060.1, on the reverse strand, counting down.
ATTCTTAAAACTCATGAAGGATGTGCTTTAAGCCCTAGCTGGAAGTGTTGACAGCTGCAAACAGTTGTCTGACTCAGTCTCACAAACAGGTGGGGCCATTTTCAGACATAACTTTTTGTATAAAAGAAGTTTTTATTGCCAGTCGGTTTTTCGAAACCAATGATCGGGGTAGCTGAATTCAAATGGAAACGAGACGGTTAGACTCACAGTGTTCAAATCCAGCTCGGCCGAAATTTCGGTACTGCCAAACTCTTGGGTGAGCTCGGTAGAAAAGTTAATATAACGAACGCCGATCCAAAAACTTTCGTTAACAAAATAAGCCAATTCGACCCCGGTCCCAATAAAATCGGTATCAAAGTCATAAGCGCCAGCGATCAAGTAGGTTCGAATGGGGATGTTCCATTCGTAACCGATTCCGATACCACCGAAACCTAAAAATTGAGCATCCACGTCTTCGCCCGCAAAAATGGTTCCCTCGATAAGACCTGTGACATGAATGTAACGTCTTGTAATTCCATAGCGAAATCCAAAGGAGGCAACGGTGCCATCACCTTTAGGGTTCTGTGAGGCTGAAAAGCCTTCGACTTTTGCTTCGCCTGAGCCCATTCCGAGAGTTAATCCGGGCTCAAATATGGTTTTGCTGTGAGCCAATTGAGTCAAAGACGAAATAAGTAAAATCAAGATGAGTTTCATACCGTAATTTTCCTATAGGAAGAAACCGGGAGCAACTCAAAGCCGTGGAATTCCTAGACCTTAACAGAGCTGATCCATTGAATCTGTTATATTCAGGAGGATTGTCTAGTCAGGGACTTCGTTGCCCCGCTCTATAAAACTTAATAAACTAGTAAAATGAAGCTGTTATTGTTCTCGGTGATCTTTGCTTTCCCACTTTTTTGTTGTGCGCAACAAAGTGGGGCGAAGTTGAATCAGGTGGCCGTTGGGCAGGGAATCTCTTCACCCGCCCTTACAAACACAGCTTTGTTTTCCAATGGATTCACCTACGAAAACCCGGTGGGAGTTTCATACCAAGATCAATACCGTCTGACAGCGTCTATCGATGGTGCCGACTCCTCAAGCTTTGGAACTGAATTCGGAGTGGGTGACACCAAGTACGGCTTTGCATTGGGGGCCTATTCAAATGCCTGTGATGGATGTGAGGCCTATATTCGCGGCACCATGAGCGCGATTTGGGGCTGGTTTGCATTGGGCTTTGGTGTGCAAGAAGACTTGTACACGCTTGGAATCATGATCGACCCCGAAAGCAGTCACCGTATTGGGTTGGTGGGTGAGTTCAACGAGCCCAATGGTATCAACAACGACCGCAGCTCCGTTGGTTTCGGTTATTCTTATGTCTTGCCTCAGTTCACTTTTGCCTTGGATATGTCCTACCAATTTTTTGAAAACAATCAGCTGGCTGATGATACCATTGTCGTCACCCCCGGCTTTGTGGTCCGGGTCGATATATTCACTTTATCTTTAAACTATGATGCCCATATTAGTGACACTCAAAATCAATATGCCGATCAGGTTTGGGTGGGAGTCAGTGCGCGTCCGTTTAAAAATTGGGAATTCACATTTTACGGTGAGTATGTGGATCGCTGGACGTTGATGACGTCATTTTTCTTCTAAAGTTTTAGTTAAAAAGCACTTTTCAATAATATAAAGCTGGCCGAGCTTGGAGCGTACATTAATCTTTCGAGGCAATTCAATGCGTTTAATATCTTTTTCAAAGGCGACATAGGCACTGTTTTCAGAGGCAGGGAATAGGCTGATAAAAAGGTCGTTGTCCGATTTTTCCTTTTCCATGACATTCAATATCATAGCGATTTCCTCGAGTTTAAAGAACCGAAAAGACTTGTGCTCAAAACATTGATAGCGTAAGTGATCAGCCCATCGATGTTCTTTTAGTATCTCTAAGAAAAGACCCGATGTGAGATGATCGATAATAAAAACATGATTGTAGGACTGCAGATAGCGATGAAAGGCTTCACGGATTTCGGCAATCGATCGACCCACCAACCAGGGACTGAGCTTTTGCTCCATTGTTTTTAAGCGATTCTGAGTTTGTGGGTCGGGTTGAAGGGGGAGCCAGACTTTCACTTCAACATAAGGTTTATGAAGACGGTAACCGATTTCCAATTCCTCGCCTAAGATGCTTTCTACAATATGGGCGACTTCCGATTCAGGAGCACCAAGGCATATCCAGGTATTTAAAACTTTTCCTTTTTGTGGCGAAAGATTTTTTATAATCAGTGGTTGAAGCTTATTGGTGAACATGGGTTGAAGTTCATCCGGTGGGCCTGGCAGCGAGGCTAAAAAGCAATTGCTTCCTTTTACGAAGAATCCGGGGGCGACCCCTTTTTCATTGGCAAGTGCGGTCGCCGAGGCTGGAATCAGAGCTTGCTGTTTATGACCATCACGAATAACTAGATTTCTTGATTTTAACTTGTCTTCGATAATTTGCCACTGCTCTTTATCGTGCTTTAAGGGAAGAGATAACCAGTCACTCAGGCATTGGCGAGTGGTATCGTCTTTTGTTGGACCAAGTCCACCACTGACTAAAATAAGATGGCAGTGTTGAGACAGAAAATTAAGACTTGTAAGGATTTCTTCGCGTTGGTCTCGGCAAGAAAGATGATAAAGCGGCGAGGCGCCTAGAGTTCCTAGTTGTTCAGACAGCCAAGCAGCGTTGCGGTTGATGATTTGTCCTTCAACAACTTCGTTTCCTATAGCCAATATACCGACAAAAGTCTCCATGTCGAAACTGTATCAAGTTTGCCTGTTAATGTCTTGTTACTTTTTTAAGACTAATGCTTAATAAGAATTTCAATTCGTCGGTTTTTACTACGATTGATTTCAGAGTTGTTGCGGACAAGGGGCTGAGTGGGTCCGTGGAACTGAACTGTCACTCTTTTTGGATCAATATCGCCTTTTTTCATCAGTGCCTGAGCCAGTGTGTTGGCTCGTGCTGCTGAAAACTCCCAGTTTGATTTAAACTTTGGTGTCTTAATAATCTTGTCATCGGAATGACCTGATATGGTGATGTCACCATCCACATCTTGAACAACATCTGAAAGTTTTTCCAACATCGGATTGAATCGACCTGAAAGTTTGGTTCTATGCTTCGGGAAAGCTGCTTTCTCAGCAATTCGAATCACCAGATTGCCATCTTTCTCTTCGATTTCGATTTCGCCTTTTTTCCATTCGCTTTCGAATTTATTCATCACTTTAACGATGTTCTGTTTCAAACGTTTCTGACGATTCAATTCAGCAATGGCATTCTGCTTTTTCATCTTATTTTTAATTTGCTGAAGTTGTGGATCAAGTATGTTTGCCGTCGCACCACCAACACTTAAAGGCGCTCGCGAGGGTGAGCCCTGACTGTGCTCTTGTTTGATAAAGCTGGATCCTTTTGGAGGTTCATCAAAGATATTCTTTCTTTGCACCCCAAAAGCCATTTTTAAGGAACCCGAGACCTTGCGAAATTTGGTCGCGTCAATCTCAGCCATTGAAAGCAACAGAACAAAGAACGTCAGCAGAAGTGACATCATATCCGCGAAGGTTGCCATCCAGGCTGGTGCGCCCTTTTTTGGTTCCTGTTTCTTGGCCATCGGTTACGCCGCCTTCGTAATATCTTCGGAGTCCCGTTTAAGATGGGCCGGTAGATATTCTCTAAGGGAATCTTTAATAATTTTTGCATTGAGACCAGAGGAAATTCCCATAACGGCATCAATACACAGATTGTAATTCTTTTCTTCCTCTTCACTGCGAAGAGCCAGTTTGTCAGCAATCGGTTGCGCAATCACGTTGGCAATCACCGCACCGTAAAGTGTGGTTAACAAGGCAACGGCCATCGCCGGACCAATGGATTTGGGATCCTTCATGTTTGATAACATGTCGACCAGACCAATCAAGGTACCGATCATCCCCATCGCTGGAGCCACATCGGCAAAGGCTTCGAAGACTTTGCGTCCTTTTTGGTGTCGATCAATAGTAAGTTCTTTGTCTTTGGTAAGGATTTCGCGAATCACATCCGGATCGTAGCCGTCCACCAACATCATGATTCCTCTTTCAAGAAATCCATTGCTGATATCAAATGATTCCAAGGCAAGAATTCCACTTTTCTTTGAAGCTTTTGCCAGTTCGTAAACCTGGTCAATAAGGTCCTCGGGCTTATCCACTTTAGAGGAGAAGGCTTTGATCGTGACTTTAAGTGTGTTCAGAAGCTGCTTTAGACTGAACTTAACGGCGACCACGAACAAAGAACCGCCCACAACCACAAGTATTGAAGGGACGTTGAAAAACATCGCTGGCTTGTTACCCATCATGATCGTGGCCAGAATAATTACGACCGCGCCAAATAACCCTATGAGTGTTGCTATATCCACTTGAACCCTCTTTTGTTAAGTTCTCTAAGAATTCTATCGGTTTATAGGTTTAGAAAGTTGACTCGCCAAAGGTCGAAAAGCCGAAAAATAGACGCATCTGCCAAGGGGTCTTGCCAATTGCCAAAAGACTAAGGATTTTGTATGGTTGGCCTCAGTTTGAGGAGTCCTGGAGAGCTTGGACGATCGCTGATGGAGGAAAATATGAAAAATACAATCTTAGTACTGATACTGGTGAGCCTGCCGTTCATGGCCGTTGCTGGACCAAAGGACAGCAAGAAGATGAACCCAAGCGAAACGGCCGCCAAAGAATTTGGTGGAAAGATCACTTCTGAAAAAGTCACTGATCTGGGACAAGTGATAGATAACTATGACAAGTACAAAGGCGAAGCCGTGGTGTTTGAAGCCAAAGCCAAAAAAGTTTGTAAGCAAAAAGGCTGCTGGATGGTTTTAGAGGATGGAAACAAAGAGGTGCGGACTCTTTTTAAAGACTATGGATTCTTTGTCCCCAAAACGATCGTTGGCAAAAAAGTGCGAGTTCAAGGCACCATGAAACGTAAAAAAGTCTCGGCCGCAACCATCAGGCACTTTATGAAAGATGAAGGCAAGAAGATGGAAGAGATCAAAAAAGTCAAAACAGGTCGAATTCAATATGAGTTCGAAGCCGACGCTGTTGAAATAATTTAGTAGCCAGAATGACAAAGCAAGAGCGGGCCGATGTTGTCCGCAAACGATTAAGAAAGCTTTATCCCAAGACTCCAATACCCTTGGACCATAAGGACCCTTATACTTTGTTGGTGGCAGTTTTATTGTCGGCCCAGTGCACTGATGAGCGAGTGAACCAAGTCACTCCCGCTTTGTTCAAAATGGCCGATACCCCGCGAAAAATGGCGAAGAAAAGTCCTGAGAAAATTCGAGAGATCATCAAGCCCTGCGGACTGAGTCCTCGTAAATCAAAAGCCATCCATGAACTTTCGAAGATATTGATTGAAAAGCATGGAGGCAAAGTTCCAGATAATTTTGAAGATCTGGAAGCCCTCCCTGGGGTGGGACATAAAACGGCCAGTGTTGTCATGAGCCAAGCCTTTGGTTACCCGGCTTTTCCGGTCGACACCCACATACATCGTTTGGCCCAGCGCTGGCGTTTAACCAATGGCAAGAATGTGGTTCAGACCGAAAAAGACCTTAAAAAACTGTTTCCAGAAGACAGCTGGAACGAATTACACTTGCAAATCATTTACTATGGTCGAGAGCACTGCCAGGCTCGCGCCTGCCATGGATTACAGTGCCCCATTTGCAGGGAAGTCAATCCCGGGAGAAAGTCTCCCGTTGTCTTTAAAAAGGCTTAGTTGTGATATCCCAAGTGGGGAGATAACCATTTTTCGATACGTTCTTTGGTCATCCCTTTGCGTTTGGCGTAATCCTTGATCTGTGATGGATCCAATTGCCCGACGTGGAAGTATTTGGCTTCAGGGTGCAAAAAGTAGTAGCCAGACACCGAGCTTGGCGGATTCATGGCAAAGGTTTCAGTCAGGCTGACACCCGTTAGATTTTCGACATCCATTAAATTCCAAATTGTTTGCTTTTCTGTGTGATCGGGACAAGAGGGGTAACCCATGGCTGGGCGAATTCCTTGATATTTTTCTTCGATCAGCTCTTGGTTTGAAAAAGATTCTTCAATTCCATAAAACTCTTTGCGAACTTTCTCGTGAAGACGCTCGGCAAAGGCTTCTGCAATTCGATCACCGACAGCCTTCATCATAATTGAAGAGTAATCATCATTGTCTTTTTCGTATTCTCTGGCCATCTCATCAATTTCTTTTCCGGCTGTCACAGCAAAGGCCCCAATAGAATCGGCGACACCACTGCTGTCTCCGGCCACAAAATCAGCAAGGCAGTGATGGAAAGCTCCCTCCTTCTTTTTGGCTTGCTGTCTTAGAAAATGCAAACGAGCCATTTCTTTACTGGGGTCGTTAGGGTCAAGAACCACAACATCATTGGTGTCGCGAAAGGCGGGCCAAACTCCAAAAACCCCTTTGGGTTGAACTCGGCCATCATTGATAATGGTTTTAAGCATCGTCTGCGCCTCATCATAAAGCTTGCGAGCTTCCACCCCATATTTTTCACTTTCAAATATTTTCGGAAACACACCCTTGATCTGCCAGGCCCAGAAAAATGGAGACCAGTCGATATAGGGAATCAATTCTTCAACGCTCATATGGGCAGGGAAAACACCGAAATCTTTGGGAACAGGAGTGGGGTTGGGATTCTTGCGAATCCAGTTGTTGGTGTTGGCATAGGTGTAGGGCACCAAGTCAGCACCGTTGTCTTTGCGACCCAGGTAATTTTCACGAAGCTTTTTGTACTTGGTTTTGTACTCATCCATAGTGGGCTTGGCGGTTTCTTCGCCTAAAACACGATTGCACACATCAACCACCAACGACGCGTCACTAACATGACCAATCAAACCCGAATACTCGGGATCAATTTTTACGGCGGTGTGAATGCGGCTGGTGGTAGCACCTCCGACCAACAAAGGAACATTCAATCCCTGCTTCTCAAACTCTTTGGCATTTTGGATCATTTCATCAAGGCTTGGAGTGATCAGTCCACTCATGCCGACAATCTCAGCGTTGTGTTCTTTAGCCGCTTCGATAATCGCTTCGCAACTAACCATAACCCCTAAATCCACAACTTTATACCCATTGCAGGCCAAAACCACACCGACGATATTTTTTCCGATGTCGTGAACGTCACCTTTAACGGTAGCAATAACAAAAGTCTTCTGGGTGTCGGTTTCCTTTTTTTCTTCTTCCATGTAAGGCTCTAGATAAGCCACAGCTTTTTTCATTACTCGGGCGCTTTTTACCACTTGTGGTAAGAACATTTTGCCGGCTCCAAACAAGTCGCCCACCTGCTTCATGCCGTTCATTAACGGGCCCTCAATAACTTTTAACGGCGTCTTTAAGTCTTTGCGTGCCTCTTCGGTGTCTTTTTCAACAAATTCGGTAATGCCGTGAACCAGTGCATGGCGCATGCGATCTTCGTAGGACGCTTTTCTCCAACTGAGATCTTGCTTTTGTACGTTGCCCTTTTCACCTTTAAACCGAGCCGCGTAATCGGTCAGACGTTCGGTTGCATCGTCTCGTCGATTCAGAATCACATCCTCAACACGGGTCAAGAGTTCGGGGGGTATGTCTTCGTAAACCGTCAGCATGCCAGCGTTGACAATTCCCATGTCGAGCCCGGCTCGGGTGGCGTGGAATAAAAAGACCGAGTGCATGGCCTCGCGAACCACATTGTTACCTCGAAATGAAAATGAAACATTACTAATGCCGCCACTCGTTTTTGCAAGCGGGCAGGTTTTTTTAATTTCACGGACGGCTTCAATAAAATCGACAGCGTAATTGTTGTGCTCGTCAATTCCCGTGGCGACAGTTAGAACGTTGGGGTCAAAAATAATATCTTCAGGCGGGAAGCCGACATCTTCAGTTAAAATCTTATAAGCGCGTTGGCAGATTCGAACTTTGTCATCCTTAGTGGCGGCTTGCCCTTTTTCATCAAAGGCCATGACGACCACAGCAGCGCCATAGGTCATAAGCTCACGAGCCTGTTCCTTAAAGACCTCTTCTCCCTCTTTCAGTGAGATTGAATTAACGACGGATTTCCCTTGAGTGTTTTTCAGCCCCTGCACCAGGACAGTCCACTTTGAACTATCGATCATTATTGGAATTCTTGAGATGTCTGGTTCAGAACCTATAAGGCGTAAAAAGTGCTCCATCGAGGCTTCACCATCGAGCATGCCTTCGTCAAAATTGACATCAAGAATGTTGGCGCCGTTTTCGACCTGTTGTCGAGCCACATCCAAAGCCTCTTCAAATTTATTTTCGGCGACCAGACGACGAAATTTAGGAGAGCCTGTGACGTTGGTTCTTTCACCAACCATGACAAAGGATTGGCTGTTTTCAATGGTATCAAAATTAAATTTCTCAAGACCGCTAAGGCGGGTGCGTTTCGGCGGAGACACCAAAGTGCGCGGCGGCTTGTCCTTGGTTTTCTCAATGGTGGCGCGGATATGTTCAGGAGTGGTCCCGCAGCATCCACCCACCAGGTTGACGTAGCCTTCATTGACCATGTCCAACAGAGCATTGGAGGTGTACTCAGGGTCTTCATCATAGCCCGTTTCGCTTAAGGGATTTGGCAGGCCAGCGTTGGGATAACAACTGACGTAGCAGTCGGCAAGGTCGCTCAGTTCTCTGATATAGGGTTTCAGCTCGTTGGCACCAAAAGCGCAGTTCATACCCACAGCCAAAGGCTTGGCGTGGCGAACAGAATTCCAAAACGCTTCAATGGTTTGACCCGACAACGTGCGCCCCGATTTATCGGTGATGGTGGCTGATAAAATCATGGGGAGCTTCTTGTTTTGTCTTTTAAAAACATTGTCGGAAGCTTTGATGCAGGCCTTCAGGTTCAAGGTGTCGATGAAAGTCTCTGCCAATAGCAGGTGCACTCCGCCATCCATCAAGGCCGTAATCTGTTCTTCATACTCTTCGGTTAACTGATCAAAAGAGATATCGCGAAAGGCGGGATCGCTGACTTCCGAGGAAATCGAAGAAATTTTTGTGGTCGGACCGATGGATCCGGCGATCCATATGGGGCGATCGAACTCACTGGCGACATCCCGTGCCAGCAAAGCGGATGTTTTGTTAAGCTCATAGGTATATTCTTCACAGGCAAAATCGGATTGTGAGACTCGGGTGCCACTGAAGGTGTTGGTCGAAATAATATCAGAGCCGGCTTTAAGAAACTCTCTGTGCATGGCCTTAACTTTTTCTGGTGCGCTAAGGGTCAGAAAGTCATTATTTCCCTTTAATTTGACTTTGTGGTCTTTAAATCGTTCACCACGAAAGTCCTCTTCCTCCAAATGCATTTTCTGAAAGCTGGTTCCGATTCCACCATCAAAATAGAGAATTCTTTTTTTCAGTTCTTTTTCAATATCGATCACTGACGCACACACCTTTTTAAGCCCCCATGATAGAGGCTTAGAGCGTGTCTGTGTACTTAAAAAGGTATTTTTCGACTCGGAATATAACTAGTCTTTAAGTTTGCGCACGGTTTGTTGGATCACCATTTCAAGCTTGTGAAGTTCGTCATTGCTTGGAGCGGCTCGCAAGATCAATTGCTTGAGCATTGTTAACATATTCCACCGTGGTTGACTGTCTAAATCGAAATCAAGAGCTTCCAACCACAGTCTTAGAGCCGCTTCGGGGTCTTTAATGGGTTCTTCATTAAATTCTTCCAGTTTGTTGAGGCCGAATTTTTGGTGAAAACTTTGCAGGGCTACAAGCACTGAGTGTGACAGGTTCATGCTTTGCAAGTCCCCGGGCAAGCTAAAGTGGGCTAATCGATGAACCAGATCCAGGTCTTCAGCAGCCAGGCCATGATCTTCGGCACCAAAAATTAAATAAGTGGGACGATCGACATTTAAAATCGGATCCTCAAGGAGTCTATCCAAAGGCATACTGGGACGGCGTTTACCTTGGCGGCGACTAAATGCAATTCGCAAGCCTTCGGGCTCTTGCTCGATAAACTCACTCCAAGACGGATAAATCTGTACGTTCTGCAAAGGTCTTTGCCCTTGAGCGGCTCCTTGCTTGGCCTCTTCATTCAGCTCGCACTGCGGGGCCACTAGGATCAATTGCTCAACAGCGAAATTGCACAAGATTCTTGAGACCATCCCGACGTTACGAGGATATTTTGAAGCAACAAGAACCACTCGCAAAAAGTTCATAGGTCTTTATCGGCTAGGGTGAGCCCATCTTCTATCACTGTTGTCTTGGAAGGGTCTTTTGACTTGATGGCCATCAAGCTTTCAGTGATCGAGCTTCGTACAGCTTCAGCTCCCGTCGTTCGATAGGTCATTTCCACCAGCTCAACACGGGTCAACCAGTCCATTGTGTGGTTAGCTTCAAGGTTTTCGAAAATTCCTTGAAGTTGGTCGGCGGTAAAACGGCCTTTGTTTCTGAGGTCGCGAATCTCCTGATAGGTTTTATTGAGGGCACTGGCCTCTTCAGTCGGTTTCTTACGTGGAACCATCTTTTTGGGAAACGAGTCGGTGTGGCCATAACTTTTGCGGTCGGCGGGACCGGCAAAGACAGACTCAATACTGGAGCCAACCGCCATGTCAAAAGTTCCCCAATCGGGCATGAACAAAGTTTTACCATTGAATGTAACAGTGCAATCTTCCCATGAAATCAAGCAAAGTTCTTTCCGGGGGGTTCTTTCGGTGCTTTTAACGACACCTTCCACAAGCACACCAGACTCAAACTGAAGCTGAGCTTTTTGGCCGGGTTGAATGCCCAGATTTTCAAGATCTTCGGTGGAAGCCCAGGACAGACAGTCTTCAAAGCCTTCGACATATCCCAACGGAGAGCTGAAGCCATGGGTGTGATACTCTTTATCGTGACCTTTCAATTGATGACCACCGACGCAAAGCTGAGTGGGGCCTTCCAAGCGGAAGTAGAGGCAGTCGCCATTTTCGGCGATATAATCGACAACCTTACCGGAAACTTGCAACCCAGAATTCAATTGTACGGTGTTCACAGTTTTGGCTTCAATGGCACGATCCAAACCAAAAGTTCCACCTTTTTTATACGCTAAAGTTTTGGCTAGCTCGTGTAAGACACGTGTTAGGTCTTCGAAAGATTTGGCAACAAACAATTGTGGTTGGGGCTCTGTGATATCGTAAGTGAAGTTCACACAATCAACCGACAAAGGAAGTTTTTTCACTTTGTCTTTCAAGCACTCTTTGGCCTCTCCATAGGAAGACAGCAGGCCAGCACCGTAAATTTTTGGATCATCGAGTGAGCCAATCAATCCATACTCAGCGGTCCACCAGTTCATACGCCCCAGCAGTGTGGCTTCCGAGGTCACCGTCATGTTGTTTGCAATATCCTCTAACTTTTTATTGGCTTGTTGAATCTCTTCGTCTGTGGAGTCGGGATGTTCTTTAATGTCGGAAAGCTCTCGGATGGCTTCATACAGGGCCAAGTCTTCGCTGGAGACAATAGCATTTTTTGCAACGGCGGCGTACTGCTTTAAATACTTCGCAAAATCAGGATGAATAAGAATGGGCGCGTGGCCAGCGGCTTCGTGAACAATGTCGGGAGCCGGCGTATAAAGAATGTGTTCAAGGCTTCGCATATCCGAGGCGATAGGTAAAATTCCCAAGCTTTGCATTTCCATAAATGCCGCCGGCGGAATAAAGCCACTGACGGGAACGGCCGACCATCCAAATTCTTTGAGCTTTTTGCAAATGCTATCAATACTGGGAATTTCATCAACGGTGATTCCAGTCTTTTGTAGTCCATCAAGATAGCAGTCATGGGCATTAACGCTTAAGAAATTCTTTAATTGGCGAAGGGTGTATCGCCAAACGGCGTGATCAATGGGTTGGTACTGAGTAGTGTCTTGTTCGACAATAAACTCTTTAAGGTGGTCAGGAATAGTTTGCTTTAGTTTTTCAATATTTTCCACAGGTAATTCCTCATAGAAAGGGGTCCTCTTTGTCGAGATACTGGATGTAGTCACGAATTCCATCTTCGAGCCTCCACTGGGGTTGGCTGAAACCTTGACTCAGAAAACGTTCCATTTTGGCTTCAGTAAAATATTGGTATCGCGGGCGAATGTCCTCGGGAACATCAACCCATTCAATTTCCATTTCACGATTCATGTTTGAAAAAGTGGCGGACGCTAGATCAAGCCAAGTACGGGCCTGACCGTATCCCATATTGTATATTCCAGAGTAGCCTTTGCCATCCATGATCTCACTGATCCAGCGAGTGATGTCTTTTACATAAACAAAGTCTCGCAACTGCTCTCCGTCTTTGTAGTCAGGGTGATGGGATTTAAAAAGTTTCAGGGAACCATTCACTTTAATTTGTCGGTAGGCTTTAAAAACAACACTGCTCATATCTTTTTTATAATATTCGTTGGGTCCGTAAACATTGAAGAATCGTAAACCCATCCAGAACGGTGGAAATTTATCTTGTTTTAAAACCCAACGGTCAAAGTTCACCTTCGAATCACCATAGGGATTGAGCGGTTGAAGAATGTCCGGATCGGTTTGGTCATCAAAGCCTTGGCTGCCATCGCCGTAGCAAGCACCACTGCTGGCATAGATAAAACGGGCATCGTTGTCGCGGCAGAACTCAAAAAGTTTCTGGGTGTAAAGGGTGTTGTTTTCTCTTAAGAATTCAACGTTCATTTCGGTGGTTGATGAACAGGCTCCCATGTGAATAATCCAGTCAATTTTTTCGGAGGGACCCTTTTCCAGTTCTTCAAGAAACTGGTTGTGATCCATAAAGTCTTTATACTGTCGCTTGTCTAAGATACCGGGCCTTGCTTGCACGGGCACAGAATCGACACAAAGAATGTCGGTGATTCCTTTATTGTTAAGTTCCCAAACAATGGCGCTTCCAATGAAGCCTGTGGCACCTGTTACAACTATCATCTGTGGTTCCTTTCCCGTCCCCAAAAAAGGCATAAAGCCCGAGAATTTCCTAACAAATCCGTTCTAATGGAGCTAAGGCACGGCGACAAGAAATCTTAGGGGGCGGCGCGCAAATGAGTCCTTAGAAAGCCCAGGATTTCTCTAGAGGCTTTGAGGAGACAATGACAAACGAACTCAGTGAGGGGAAACAGCCCAAAAACCACCCAATCAAACACCGGCCAGTGGTTGATATAAAAGGCTTCGAAGTTGCTAAAAATTCCAATCAGAATCCAGCTAACGATATAAAAAAAGAAGAAACGTCGATTGAGGTAAAGGTTAGAAATCCAGGCCAAGGCGGGGCGAGACAAAGCCCATTGATTGAGAGATTGAACAAAGCCAAGGCGAATGAAGAACAAAACAAAGAGCATGTGAGCCACCCAGGCCGGACGGTCGACGTTTTGCACAAACTGATAGAAATCAGGTCCAATGGGCACTGGGTAATAAGCTCCTAAAAAAGGCAAACTGACCAAGAAAGAAAGGGTCCATAATCCAACTTCAAAAGGATGGATTCTATATAAGTACTTTTCCCAATGCGGGTGCAAGCGGAGCATTTTGCCTAAGCTAAAGCCGATGATCGGTAGACCCACCCAAGGCACCAGCGGCCAACTGCCACCACCATGTAAATGATAACTGCCAAAAACCCCAGAATAAAACCACCGGTCTTGCAAACTTGGAAAAATCCAGGTTTCAGGGGGCAGCGCAATCAATACTACACTGACTAAAGAACCGACGAGAAGTCCCAACGGAATGCGAGTTAATACGGCCAGGCAAAGACTGGCGACGCCAATAAAATGGTAAATATCCCATTCCAACGCCAAGTGACTTTCTTCGAAATAGACAATAAACAATGTGAAAATTCCCAAGACAACCACGCTCAGCAGTTGTTTTAATTTTTGAATGGATAGGCCAATCCAACCAATTAAAAAGTAAGAGACAAAAACTATCGTGAAACCGCTAAAAGCCATAAACCGAGAGTAATGTTCAAGCGGTAGTTCTAGAAAGCCATGATTTAAGAGATGGTGTTGATTTGAATAAAATGTTGCTTCGTGAATGTGAAAGTGGGCAATGGCAATCATCGATAACAATCGCAGGACATCGACAAAAAAAAGTCGTGGCCGGGAAGATGAACTTTCCCTGTCACTGAATGTTTCATTTTGAGGCATCATCAAGAAAATTGTAACGGAAAAACTGTTTGAAAACGAGATTGAATCCCTGAAATCTCGGCAATTTATTGAATTTTCTCATATAATGGAGGTGGGTATTTAAAGGGGGAAAGTATGGCTAAGAAGTCATATTTGGCATTTATATCAAACCAACAAGGAATGAGCTTTCCATTAGTTATGGTTCTTGGAGCCGTGGGCGCTATTGTCGTACTCACTATGTCGGAAACGATTGTCAGTGCTGCAGGGCTCATGTCGGACCGGAACAAAGTTGTGGCCTATGAGAGCTTCGTTGAGAATATTCGCAACGTGATGGAGGATCCAGCCGCTTGTACTGAAATGTTAGAAGGAATTCAGGTCAATACAGGGATGGCCAGTACCACGGCTGTTGACGCCATAGATTCAGATTTCGATGAGGCGCCAGCATTAGCCAGCAGTCTCTTTACCAGTGATGCCGATAATATCCGTCGAGGTTGGGAGGATCCAGAAAAGTCCTTCGGAATTGACCGTATGGAAATTGAGATTTTAGGTCGTGATGTTCCCGACCGATCACAACGACCTTTTGTTGATAGCCACTACATGCAATTGGATAATCCGGCCTTAAAGCCAACTGTTCATGAAGCCTTTCCAGCGCGATTTATTTTTCACCCTTCAGGTATCAAATCAAAAACATTACGTGAATCAGAAATGTATGATGAGCGTTTTGAAGATGCGGACACCGCGGTTGAGAATGCTAAAAAACTTTTGCAATTTGAAGATGCCAATACCGACAGTTTAGAGCGTGGACGTATTGACGTACGTGTCTTTTTGAACGTTCAAATGACAGGTACGGGCCAGGGGATTATTCGAAGCTGCTATGGCTACAACAGCGCCGCTTCAATTTGTGCCGGTTCGGGTGGGACTTACCAGTACAAAGAGGATCCTACGGATCCTCATCCAGAAATTAAATGCAAGCCATGGAAAAAGTGTTTTCAATCCCCAGATGGTTTGGTCGATAGTCCCAATCAATGTCCTGATCCTTTTAATCAAAAAGGAAAAGATGGCGAATACTTATTTGCCGACAAGATTGGTGTCGCCGGCTCGGGAGACAAATATCTTTGTAACTGGTGCCATCCATGGCCTTACGACAAATTGGGCCTTGATGAGAGTGGTGGTGGATTGACTAAAAAAACTTTAGAATGGCTGGAGCAAGAGTGGTTGCGTTTAGCGCAGCTGGCACAATCTTTGATGCCAAATGTGCCTGATCCACTGAACCCTCCACCGGCTTACGCCAATGACATTTATAAATTAGCCACCGAGTGGACTTACTTAGAAGAGTTGACCAAGGAGAGTGGTTACGCTCAAGACACTTCAAGTGATGAGTACAAACAGGCACGTGCGCTGCAAGACGCCGTGGTCGCCATTCAAAACGAAATCTTTACCAAGAAAGCGGAAGTGATCAATTTAGAAATGGAAGTTGAGGATTTAGAGGACGAGCTTGAAGCAGTAAAGTTAGCTAAAATCAAGATGGCGTTTGGTGGTGGAGTGAAGCAGTCGGATGTCGATGCAGCCAAGGCAACAATGGATACTGCTAAGGCCACCTATGATGCCGATCCAACAGCAGCCAATGAGATTGCCTACAATGATGCCAAAGGCGATTATGAGTCGGTCAAAGCGATGTATGAGGATCCAGATATAGAAAACACTATTAAAACTCAACTGGCCACCGCCAAAGCACAACTTTCGACAGCCAAGTCCGAGTTGGCACAATTAGAAGCTGAACTTGCAGAGGCGATAGCGGCTAGAGACGCAATGACGACTTCCACGGGTCAATCCGTTGTCGACTTTTTGAACCCAATTGAAGCCGTAAAAACTCAGTTGGTCACTGATTTTGGTATTGATGAGTCTGTCATTGTTTTTATGGATGAAGTGCGCGGATTCTAAGGGTAGTAGACCTTCAGTTCATCGACACCTTGGGTGTCGATGAAGTCAGCGATCTGCTTAAATTCAGAGTCATGTTTGGCCGCAATCCAGGCAACCCCCGGCTTTAAAGCTGGCAGAAATGTTCCTTTGGTACGAAACTTCCAGGTTTTGTGCCCCTGCGAATCAATCAAATGAAAAGCGGCTATCACCAAACGGACATCCAATTCGTTTGGCAAGTGATCGGCAAACTCTATAACGGGGAAAACCAGACCTCGTCGTTTTTCGACACCCTTGTTAAATTCTGCAAATCCAAGAATCGGTGAAAGAGGTTCATCGGTCTGTAAAAAGGCTTCTGGCTTTGGATTTTTAAACCAAATTTTAAGAGCGTCATTTTGCAGATCATGGGACCAGCCGAAAAACTCTCCGGCTGTCCATTGAGATAAAGAAAAATTTTTGATTTTTGTTTTTATAAACGCCTCGACATGGTTTTTTCCTTGCTCAGTCCACTGGGGCAGCCCCGCATAGTAGCGGCTCGGGTTCTTTTGCTTTCCGATAAGGTGATGTCGGGTTAAAAAGTTTTCAATATAACTGTCGCCCTGCAAAGTCTGACCGAATGTTTCTACATTTTTAAGCCAATAGGAAAATAGTGCTTTCTCTTCACTATTCATATGGTTTTCAAAATCAAACCATTGCTTTTTGTACCAATTCCAATATCGGCGCAGGTAGGCTTGGACATAAGGTTGTGGCGGTCTTCCTAAGACCCGATCCAAGGGATAAGCAAGGGCGGCGCGAGAGACAAGCGCCCATTGTGCCAAATTGACTAAAAAGGTCCGTCGACACATCACCAGCTCACCACCTTTTGAGGCCTATAGACACTGTTTACCTGCTTTGAGGTCGGCAATTGTAAAACTTCTTGAATGGGGACTAGGTTAACAAAACTGGAGTTGGGTAAGGTTTGAGGCAAAGACTGATAATTGAAAGCCACTGGTCTTTGATCTTTTTCGGCATAAATAAACGGCTCGATGGCGCCAAAAGGTAAGATCGTTTGGAAACCAGAAAACCTAAGAGTGTTAAGAAGGGTGGCTGTGGGTTGTAAATGGTCCGATGAATTGTCATTAAAACGAAAAGAAATCGGAGCGTTCATAATTAAAAAACCTTGGTCACTGAGTCGACGGGCCACCAGGCTATAGAACTCCTTAGAGTACAGACGTGAAAGTTCGTAGTTAGTGGGGTAGGGAAAGTCGACAAAGATTGCATCAAAAACCTGCTGATGGGATTTCAGCCAAGAGAAGGCGTCTTCGGTATAAACTTGAAGTCGTCGGCTTGCGAAGATATTGCCATTGGCTTTTTTGATTCGCCAGTGAGTTTTTGCCAATTCAATCATGGCGGGATCTAACTCGATCAGAGTCATAGACTCAATGCCTTGTTGCTGACGCAGTTTGTGAGCGAGCAGGCCATCTCCTCCTCCGAGGATCAGGATTTTTTTGGGTTTGATTTGTGCCAGGTTCAAAGCACCGATGCTGAAGGAGTCGTGGTAGAGAGAATGGTAGAATAAAGAAAACTGCGGCTGCTGGTTAATATAGAGGTGTAAATCATCATATCCGGTGCCAGTATTGGGAATCTCGGTGCGAACCAAGTCGATATTTTGGTAAGGGGTGACAATTCTTCGGATATCAGAAAGTTCGCGATCCAATGTTTGGTAGCTGGTGTAGGTCTGCAGAGAGAGTTTGGCGACTTTCACTTTGTTGTATGTGGCTTTTAAAAAAATTTGCTCCCATTGCCGAGTCAAATTTGGAACAAATGCCAAGGCGAGAGTGATGACGGCTAATCCAAAAGACAGTCGCAGTCGCGGGACATCAAAAACTTTGAAAAAAACGAGAAACAATAGAACATTTGTTGCAACGATCAGAATTAAACTGATCTGTAAGCCAAAGGCTGGTAACAAAAAAAGACTGACGGCAACACTGGCAACCAGTGCTCCTAAGTAATTCCAAAAGAACAGGGTTGGCCAGGCTTTTTGGTCGTCCTTTGATAGCGATTTCATAAGAATTGGAAGCTCATGCCCAGAAAGAAATCCTATCCAACCGATCAAAAGTAAAAACAAGAATTGCAGAGCGGTCTGACTTTCCGGTGTGACAAAATAGGTTTTCCATAGCGTGGCAAGAATGTAGCCAAGCAATGGAATCAGCAAAGCGCTTGTAATGAGTAATGTTTCAATTTTGATCAACTGACTACCAAGATTTTTTTCTTTAACCGCAAAGGATCCTAATGCCATCCCCATAAGAAAAAATCCAATGCCGTAAGTCATGGCATAAACTTCATTATCAAAAAAATCCACCACCCAGCGAGCCATTAAAAGCTCATAAGACAGGCTACAGAAGGAAAACATAAAGCTTAGAAACAGGATTCGACCTTTTGAGAGGTGTTGGTGTCTGTGTTTGCTAGAGACTTTGTTGGGAGAGGAAATAAAAGTGAGCGGAACAAGTGTTAATGCACCGATGATCACATTCACATAGATCAAATTAAAAACGCCAAATTTTTGAAACATCAGGGGGAACGCGATGCAAGCGACAAACATTCCCAAATAGTCAAAACCTAAGATATGGGATTCTTTCGATCCGGCTGTTGTTTGTCCCAAAAAAATCAACACAGGCAGGTCGAGCCCGGTGATGAGGCCGACAAGAATGAGCGGCCCGTAGGCCATCCATGCCAGCGGGTCGGCCAGTGTCAATTGCCAAGTTTCGCCGATGGAATAGATCAGAGCCGGTCCCACCACGGATAGAGTCACCAAGCTGAAGGTGGAGAAAATTAATATCTTTGTATGATTAAAAAGACTTCCCAATCGTAAATAAAGCAGGGAACCCATTCCCAAGGAAAAAATAAAAAGACCGATTCCCAATTGATACTGGAGAAGCGTTCCCCCTAAACTGGCTGCGATGGTTTGGGTGATATTGGTTTCAACTAAAAAGCCGTTGCCAGCGCACAAAAGTGTGATCAACAAAATAATCGGTTTTTGCATTTTTGAAGTCATTATTTCTTGGATTTCTGAGGAGGGTCCATGGCTTCAATTTGACTAAAAATCTTATCTAGATACCCGTCGTTGCTATCCAACCTTCCTGGCGGCGCTGTGTACACGAAAACGTAACTGCCTTTTTTGTCTTTTCGGTTCACCAAAGCAAAATGAACTTTTTGACCATCGTCGGTATCGGCGCTCATAACATCGATCTGAGAGATGCCCTTTTTTCTTGAGGCTCC
>CAXRIX010000059.1:0-10820 GCA_964230555.1 Bdellovibrionales bacterium | reverse complement strand
AGTACAACGAAAGATTAGGTAAGGCTGTTAACAGTATCAGTTCCGACGCCATGAATATTCTTAAGAAGTACGATTATCCCGGGAACGTTCGAGAACTGGAAAATATAATCGAACGAACCGTCGCTCTCGAAGCGGGTGCTTCGATTTTACCTGAAAGTTTACCTCCTTTTGTCAAAACCACAAGTGGCTCGCGCCAACTGGTTTCTAGTGAAGGCATTGAGATCACCGAAGAGGGGATCGATTTAGAGAAAGTTTTAGGACAAATTGAAAAAGAGTTAATCATTAAAGCGATTCATGCCGCCGGTGGAGTCAAAAAACGCGCCGCCGCTCTTTTGGATATTTCTTTTCGCTCGATGCGCTATCGTGTTGAAAAATACAATCTGGGCTCGATTTCCGATGAAGACGAAGACGATGATGAGGTTTAAATGCTGAAGGACTCTGTCAGCATTGGACTTCTGGGACTTCTGGTGGCCTCTTGCAGTGGGTGGAGTTCTGAGCTGGACACAGCTCATATCGAGGACGCAAAGACGCTGAAAAGGCCGGTTTGTGAATTTGAAGTGGCAAACAACTGTTGGTCTCAGTCTTTGAAACTCATCCAGCATTGCGCGCCAATTGTCGCCGAGGCCGAAGAGCTGTTAACCGCTGACAATGAGAGTTGTAAGTCGAGCCAGGGAAAACAAATCAATTTTATCGATGATTCCCTAGATGCCTTTCTTGCCTATGATGACCATCCCTTGCATTTTAAAGTCTACGATGGTCAGAAGTCTTGCTTCGAATTTTATGGGCGACCTGGAAATTTTGCGATAGAGAGCGATGAGTTCGGCACTTTATCGATCCAAACACTAGCCAGCGGCGACATCCAGGTTTCGTGTTTTTTTAACGAAGGATTTGTGATTCCGCAACAGGCTCAGGCTATGGGGTGTCGAGGTCAAAAGGCGGCGCCGGAGCAGGTGACGCCGTCCTACGGATTGAACTATGAACAGCAAAAAGATGGCTCCGGAGGCGTGATCTATGATCAGTTTCAATTTTTCTTTGTCGGTGGGGGAGCCTCCGAGAAGCCGCTTTTTTCCTGTCATCGCTAGCTCGTCATATCCAGCACTTCAAGTTTCACCGACTTTGTTAAAACCCGACCCATTCGACGAAATTTAATTTTAATGCGATCG
The DNA here is from genome assembly GCA_964230555.1 of Bdellovibrionales bacterium. Lineage (GTDB taxonomy): Bacteria > Bdellovibrionota > Bdellovibrionia > Bdellovibrionales > JAGQZY01 > JAGQZY01. Next base: position 9,657 of record CAXRIX010000059.1, on the reverse strand, counting down.
CCAACCTTCTTTTCACTAAGAGTGTTGTAGAGGTCGTCAAAATTTTCGATTTTAGTTTCGTCGATATCGGTAATAACATCGCCAATTCTCACGCCCAGTTGAGGATGCTCTTGCAAACCTCGTAGGCCAGCGCGAGCCGCAGGGCTGCCGGGCACAATTGATTCAATGACCACGCCTCCGTTGATATCATAGCCATAGCGCCCAAGCAGACGTTTGCGCACGCCGGAGAGGGGGCGAATGCCCAGGCCGGGTTGCCGAACTTCGCCGAATTTAATAATTTGGTTGGCAATCCGTTTGATAGCAGCCGATGGAACAGCGAAACCAATACCGGCCGACGATCCAGAGCCTGAAACGATCGCCGTATTCATTCCAGCCAAATAGCCGCGACTATCTAATAAGGGGCCTCCCGAATTTCCCGGGTTGATACTGGCGTCCGTTTGAATCATATCTCGAATGGTGACGGTGCTGAGCACAGACGGCATTGCGCGGTTGAGGGCGGAAACAATACCGACGGTCAAGCTTTGCTCGAAGCCAAACGGGCTACCGATCGCCAAAACCTTCTGACCGACACGCATTTTTTCGGAATCTGCAACCTTTTCTGAAAACCCGGAAGAGTTGAGCTTAAGTCCGGAGACTTTTAAAACTGCAATATCTTTGCGTGGTTCTGTGCCGACGACTTTGGCTTTGTAGCGTTCACCATCTTTGCTGGTGACCCAGATTTGGCTCGAAGAATTCAGAGCAGCGCCGATAACATGAAAGTTGGTGATGATATGCCCCTCTTTGTCCCACACAAAGCCCGAGCCGGAGCCGGCCGGAACCTCTTCTGCGTGGGAAGAAAAAAAGAAATGACTCATGCGAGTCGAGTCGACAGAAACCACCAAGGGCGAAGCATCGGCAAAAACCTCCATGGTGTTCTTTTCATTTTCGATAAAGTAAGATTGTTCCGCTTTGACATAGTCCTCAGGGGCGGGGACCAGGGTGTCGGCGAATGACCCATTAGCAAGAAAGCTAAACACTACGAGTATCAACGACATGAGACCTCCTTGTAAACTCAGATCTAGTTCTCAAGGGTCAATATTCCAGATTTTTGGGGCTATGGAAATTCTGATATGACTCAACGGAGGGAGAAAACCTCTCGATGGAATCGGCGCGACTTTATCCCATCAATTGGTCAAACAAGGGACCCTCGATGGCGACGACGGCCGGCTTAGGAAGCTGCCCCTTCCCATCGGGCCAGGCACTGGTCGGGTGAGCGAGGTTGTTGCGCCCAGAGGAACCGGGGTGTTGCACCGATAGGAACAAGGTTTTGTAATCGGGGGTAAACCAGGGGCCCGTGAGTTCGGCGTCCACAGGAGCCGAAGCGACCTGAATCGGCAGGCCAGCCTTTTTTCCTGACATCGGGATAAAAAACAAACCGTTGTTGCCAAATTGTTTGTAATTCTTGTTGCCGATATCTTTTTCTGACATGTCAGTGGTCATCCACAGATTGCCATTTTTATCAAAACACAGGTTGTCGGGGCAGGCCAATCCGGTTTCCAGGCCACCGCTAATCCAAGTGTCAGCTTTGAAAGAAACAGAGTCATGATCTTGATCTTCAGTTATTTTTAGGAGGCTGCCATAAAGATTGCCGGTCTGACTGTTTTTGGTCAGGGTGATAAAAATGTCGCCGGTCTGCGGATGGATGGCCACATCTTCGGGGCGGTCTTGCGGGGTGGCACCAACAATTGCGGCCGACTGATGAGCATAGGTCACCACCTCAAGTTGGTTTCGAAAATTATTTTTGAGCTCTGGACTTTTTTCGATATCAAGAGGCAACCACTTGCCATTCTTGGTATCGGCGGCGTACAAGGTTCCATCTTTAAAGTTCATTCCTGTTGAAACGAATTTATAGATATAGCCACCTTCGCGGTCTTCTCCCATGTAAACGGCCGCTTTTTTATCGCGAGTCACTGCCACGGTGGCGCCCTCGTGAGGTGCACGACCCAAAAGGATCTGTTTTTCTGCAGCCCCCGTAGTTGGATCAATTTCGACGATCCAGCCATAGTGCTCCGGCGGTAATGGGAATTGTTTCCACCAATTGAATTTTTCAAAAGTATGAACCGTGCGCTGACCCTTTACCATCTTGGCTTCACCATAGAAGCCATCATAGTTCTCTTCACTGGTTAAAAAGGTTCCCCAGGGAGTGAGGCCGCCGGCGCAATTCGCCAAAGTGCCCACGGCCGCTTGGCTGCCTTGGATTGTCTTGCCATGACTGAACGGTATCTTGGTTCGTCCATGCACCCGACGGTTATACTTTGAGTTTATTTGTACTGCCCACTCATCAGAGATTTTCTTTACATGGAGGATTGAACCTCCGACCGCTTCTTGCTCTTTAATAATCTCATTGATCGATCGAGTCAGTTGGTCCGAGTTTTTTCCGTGAATGAATTGAGGAATAACGGATTCATGATTCACCCAAAGCAGGCCTTCATTGGTTTTACCGGCAAAAGGCAGGTAGCAAGTGAAGTCGTTATTAAAACCGAAAGGTTCACCATTTTTATTTATTTTATCACCCCATCGAGCCAAAACTTTATAGTTTAAGCCGTCGGCTAATAAAAGCTTGTCTTCAAACGAAGGGGCGATGCCTTTGACTTCTGAAACGGGCGGCGTACTTGTGCAACCGCTTATGGTGTTGAGGAGAAGGGGGCTCAATCCAATTAAAGTAGTTTGACTGGAAACGAACCTAAGGAACTGTCGGCGACTCTGCATTGTATCCATAAAATATTCATAGGGGGAACCAAAATAATTGGCAAGTCTGAAGCGAGATTTTTACCGATTTATAGGATGCTAACAATAAAAAAAATAAAGCCAAACAAGGCTAACATAAGTTTGATTTCAAATAGTTTGATTTGTTTCAAATTGGAATTCATTTTCAATCCGCCTCTGTGTTGAGTTTGACAATTGAAACAGCAAAACTGGTACCACATTGGCACCATAAAAAATGGTGAAAAATCATTAACGTTACCAGTCGGTTAGAGGAATCGACAGAAGTTGGGGATTTCCAGACTTTCGTTGAATTATTAAACAAAACGACCAAAAACGTCTCATTATGATCAAAAAAGTGGAGAAATCCCCTGTTTTTAGACCATTGCCTTAAACCTTAGGGCGGGGTCTCCGAATATGACAGTGATTAACAAAGGGGTTAAGAATGTTAGGTAAACCATTATTGACGTTTGTATTGACGTTAGCCATATCGGGACCTGTGGGAGCACAGTCCTTAGAAGATGAACTCATGATAGAAGCTGAAACAGCGATTGCCGACTCTGAGGCCGCTATGCAAGAGGCGAAAGAGGCTGAGAAAGTCGCTCTCGAAGAGCAACGCAGCAGTCAACTTTCTATACGTAAAGCAAAGCGTGAATTAGAGAGAGCAAGGCAACAAGAGGCTCAAGCCAAAAGAGCAATTGCTCGTGCCGAAAGAGATCGAGCTCGTGCTATTGAAGAGGCCGAAAAAGCTCGAGTTGAAACCGAACAAGCCAAACAACAAACATTGATGGCAAAAGATGAAATCAATGATCTCAATTTACGTCTTGAAGACTCTAAGATTGAAAGAGAGAAAGCTATTGAAGAGCAGAAGCGTGTCATGGAGACTTTCGCTGATGTTAAAAAAGAGATGGAAGAAATGAAAGAGAAGTTGAGTGAAGCCAAGAAGGAAGAACTGATGGCAGTGAAAGCCCTTCGTCGTGCGGAAACAGGTTTAAAGGACTTGCAAGCCAAAGCTCAAATTTCTTATAAGACGGCTGATAAAGATCGCGCGCTTTTCTTAAGTGCTGTGACCAGTCACAGAGACACTCTTCGCCAAATCTCGAAAAAGCTAGACGAGCTGGAAATCGAAGTTGAAACCGATAAGTCTTTTTATGACAAACAAAGACGCAAACGTTTAACTCGAACTCTTGGTTCGACGGTTGCTCAAACTAACGGTAAAGTTGCAAAAGTGATGACTTCTGGTTGTAACATTCGTAACTACCCAAGCCTTTCTTCGAAGGTGCTCGGAAAAACATCCCGTGGTTCTTCACTGCGCGTGAAAAAATACAACCGCGGTTGGTATTCAGTGATTCACAATGGTCAAAAAGCTTTTATGGGAGCCGGGTGTTTCCAATAAAAAGTGATTTTGAATAATCTCTTTTTGATCCAAAGACGGCTTTCCAGAAGTCGTCTTTTTTTTTATAAATTATACTGACAAGCGATAGGAACCTGACAAGGTTCCTATTTTTTTAAGCTCAGTCTCCGCTCAAGGGTGTCAGTCAGGTCCTTGCAGTAAGCCTCAGCCAGGCGCTGCGAGGTGGCCCAAGCACGCGTTGTCAGATTAAGCCGTCGGCGCGTCGCCCGGAGGTGGTGTCAGATTTCCTTGCAGATGAAGAGTGCGGGTTGGAAAGGCAAACTCGACTCCAGTGTCTTCAGCTAGCTTATAAATCGCCTCGTAGATATGGTGACGTTGTTTTAATTCTTCACCCCAGTCATTGGTGATTAAAAAGAAATAAACCAGGATGTTTAGGCTTGAGTCTCCATAACCGGAAAAATAAACATGGAAATAGTCTTTTCGAGAGATTGGGTTGGTTAAAATTATTTCTCGAATTCCTTCGACAAAGCTATTCAATTTGTCCATTGGAGTGTCGTAAGTCACCCCTAAGGTGGCCGTGGTTCTTCGATACTGTCGGACACCGAGGTTATCAATTTGCACATTGGCTACATTGGCATTGGGTACTGTTATCAGTGAATTATAGAAGGTGCGCACCCGAGTCGAGCGAAACCCAATCTCTTCGACTGTGCCTTCGACTCCATCAAGGGCCACCCAATCGCCAATTTTAAATGGCCGATCGACCAAGATCATTATCGAGCCAAACAGGTTGGCAGCCGTATCTTTAGCCGCTAAGGCAAAAGCTAAACCACCCAGTCCCAAGCCAGCAAGCAAAGAGAAAACATTGACGCCCATATTCTGTAGCACCACTAAAATTCCCAATAAGATAATTGTGAGTTTAAGAGCCTTCTCTAAAAACGGGATCAATTGATCATCGAGAGTGGATTCAGTGTGTAAGGCTCTTTCTTTAAAATAAGTTCCTAGAACACTGACGCCAATGTAGGCGGCCCAGGTGAAGGCAAAGCCAAAGACGACCTGGATTAGACCATTAACAATACTGAACGAAAGTCCTTCTAATTTTAAATAATGCATCCAGAAGTACCAAAACACAGCAGCAACTAGCAGGGAGATCGGACGTTCAATTTGTTCAAGAAGTTGTTTCTTCCATTCAAATTTCTGAGTGAAATCCAGATTCTTATAGATTGCCAAAATTAAAATTGTAAGAAGACGAAACAGCAAGCCAATAAACAGGCCCAGCAGGAGACCCAACCATTGCCAGTTCTTCAATCGCAAGGTTTCCTTTTTTGACCACTCTGGTAGATACTGTTCCATCCAAGGTTGAATGTAAGCGGCTCCTTTGCCACTGCCCTCAAGGTAGGGATGATCTTTCACTCTTTGATAAAACTGACTGGCTCGTTTCCAGGTGCTTTCAGTTATCAACCACTCGCCCTCGCGGTCGCCTTCGGTCTGAAGCTTTAAAACAATCTCAGTTTTTGCCATTCGCCATCTATTTTTTTGAAGGCTTTCTGGTACTTTACTAAGGTCGACGACGATGACTCGATCGATCACTTCCTTCAAAAAAATAGCCGCCAATTCCTTTTCTCGCTGTGAGGTGATGACGCTGGTGTCTTTTTCGGCGAAACAGCGAATGGCGTCGTAGATGCGATGACGTTTGGCGGGCTTGTTTTCGATGACACCTTGGCGATAGTCATTCATAGCCGACATAAATGTTTCCATGGTATCGCGGGGTGAGTCGGTTTTGACATAGGCCAGCTCATTCACACCCCAACTGGTCGATGTCAAAAAAAGAAACACAATGAATAAACCGAGTGTGCGCATAAGTCCTCACTTTTGAAAAGGATATCCTACCAAAATCTTCGATGATGTTGAGTCTTAACGTGTTGCCCAAGGGAGTGGGGGGTGGTAGAAAATGGCTATGAAGTTGGTATTTCTAATATTGTTGATGATTGGTGTCAGTTGCACTCCCAAGGGACCTGATTCAAGTGCTGAATCGGAGGGGTCTCCTAAACAATGGCGACAATGGACGAAAAGTCTTTCTAAAAAGTATAAAGAGCCCTTCTCATCTCCATCAATCACCCACCATATTTACCTGAAAAATCCGGGGGAAAAGGTGTTCTTGAATACCAGTGGCAGTTATGCCCGGTTTCAACGTCAATGTGAAGATTGTCCTTTAGCAATCAGTCTTCAAGAGGACGCCAAAGTTTTTATTCATTTACCAGGGCAAAAAGATCCGGTTGAGCTGCCAATGGAAAAACCAACATCAGTACTCAGCGATGATCAGTTCTTTTTGTCCGCCTATCACTATAAAGATGACGGTCGCGTGCGAGTCTTTGTGCATGATTTAAAACAGTCGGGTATCGAAAAGATTAGAAACCGAGATTTTTTCGACTACTCTCCAGAATACAAGATTGAAAGTCAGTGGCAGTGGCTTGATAAGCCCAAGGATGTCACCATTCAACGCTCTGATGGTTCCAGTAAGACAATGCAAAAAGTGGCGTTGTTAAAAGGGCGCTTGCTCGAAAAGCCGGTTGAATTGTCGGTGTATAATTTTGCTTCCGATGACTCCTACAAAGACGAAACGGCCACCATGCTGCTTTATCGTGATTACAGCAATGGCAAGAAAACCTACGGAGCCGGACGGTTTTTAAATGTTGAGTTTCCCAAAAAAATCAAACAGCTTAACAATGGTGACTCTGTCAGTATCGATTTTAACTACAGTTACAATCCTCCGTGTGCGGTTTCCACTGGGTTTCACTGCCCGTTACCGCAAGATATGGTAAAAGCTTCTGTAAAAGTCGGAGAAGCCTATAACAAACCCAGCCACTAAAGTTTGTTGAGTAAATTTCGAAAACTTCCTAGGTAAACCAGCCATGCGCCCGAGGCTATCAATAGGTTTTGGAAAATAGGTTCTGCAGTTATCAAAATTCCAAAATAAGTGCCAGCGTAGTATGAAAAGCCGGCGGCCAGGGCCAATCCAGGTAAAAGCAGGGTGCGTTCGAGCAGAGGTTTCAGTGAGTAAGGCAGTGTTAGGGGGAAAATAAGCCACAGGCCGGTCAACCAAAGAGGAAAAAAGGTTTCGGGGTCCGGAAGGTTAAAAACTCCAAGACGGATAAGCAGAAAGTCGCCAGAAATTCCAAGGGAAGCGGAGGCGACAAAGATAATCAGATCTCGCTTTTTGTTAGCGGAGAGCCACTGAAAGTGCACCCCTAGTAAAATCAGTGCGACTAAAAAACCCAACCAGTCGTATCCTTGGGACGCCGTCAACACGAGAGTCCACCATCCGAATTGAAACCAGAGTAAATTGATCATGATTTATACTACAATGCTGTTTCGGCAATAGAAATACAATTTTAAAAAACCGGAGTTCCTCCTGCGGAGTCAGGGCTGGCGTCTACTTTACCGAATCAGGCGGGAGGGTGCCCTTAAGAGATTTTAAGCGCTTGCCAAAGGCCTGCATCACAAAGGCATGGATCAGGGCTTGGGTGTAGCGATAGATGTACCAGGGCAGCCGAGGTTTGAAGTTATGAATGGCAGCGATAAAAAAATGCTTTTCCGGGCCAAGTCGAAATTCCAATCGACCTCTGGGGCCTTGGCCGTCAAGAATGCCTCCCGTGATATAAAAAAGTTGGCGTCCCGGGAAGGTGCGGTCACTGGAAAGCTCTAAAATAAGTAATGGTTTCTTTAGAAGGGTCGATCCAAACGAAACGGTATCTTTTGTCGCCTTTGCGGTTATGTAAGGCCACATGAACTTTGGTAGCCATTGATTGTAGTAGCGAGCCACATCTTTCATGGTCCAATTTTCGGGGTAGGGCAAGCGCTGAACCGAGCGCACCAGAGACATTGCCCGTCTTTCTGAGGTCTGCTTTTTCATGGGGGGGCGCGGCTGTGTGTCGTTTTTGATGCTATTGTGAATGGCCACGTCAATGGAATGGAAATCAGGGCGCAGATTGGGTGGAATTTGCCTTTCCGATTCCACCACCATGGGATGAACTAAGGAGTCCACCAAAGGGTAAACCAGGCTTCGTGATTGGCCGGTGATAAGGGTGACCCAAAGTTTGGAAAGGGCCCTGGGGATCCAAGGTAGATGCAGGTACAGGTTTCGTTTATTGAGTTCTTTCGATACTATTTTCAATAGGTCAAAATATTGAACTTTCTCCGGTGACCCCAAATCAAAACTTTGTGATTGTTTTAAGTCGTATCCGATGAGTGTTCCCATAATTTTGATAAGGTCTCGGATGTAGATCGCCTGTGTTTGCGACCCCGTCCATGAAGGAAGGCCAATGATGGGCAGTCGCTTGACCAAATTACGCACCATTTGAAAAGACGAGCCGCCGGCGCCCACCACAATTCCACAGCGTAAAGTGACTGTAGGAACGTCGTTGCTGGATAAAGTTTTTTCGACCTCCAGTCGACTCAGAAGGTGGTCTGAAAGGTCGTCACTTTCAGGAATTAAGCCACTGACGTAGATGAGTTTTTGCAGATTATTTTTTTTTGCAGCTTTAGCAAAATTATCAGCCAAAATAAAATCGAAATCTTTAAAGTGACCTTGGCTGAGGCGTGCTGAAGGAGACATTGAGTGAACCAGGTAAAAGCCAACATCGCAGTCAGCAAGGGCTTTTTCACAATCTAAAAGTGAAAAAAGATCGGCTTGCCGGCACTGCAATCGGGGATGATCAGAGGACATCGCCGAGCGACTGATCGCTACAACCTGATGCTCGGTTTCTTTTAAGAGATAGTCGATAAGGTAGGAGCCTATAAAACCAGTCGCTCCGGTGACGGCAATTCGCATGTCCAAGACAGTATCACACTCCTTTGCTGAGACAATTGCAAAACCATAAAGCGCCCACCAGATGGGGCTTGTGAGGATTCGGTGGCTGCTGAAAATGACCGCTTTTGTGATTGAGTGCCAGCAAGGGAAAAATTGTAAAGAAAATTAAACAAATCGAGAAAGTGCGCTTGGTAAAGGCGGTGGGGGGTGGGTCAGAGGGTCATGAACAAATTATCAATCAATGGTCGGCGAAAAGGGTGGGGAATGTGTGACTACGAAGGTCGGGTGCTGCCTTCGTAGTTTATGCGCAGTGTTGTTAAGCGCCACAGGATGCGACAGAATCCTTGAATATCAGGGAAAAGGTGGAGATGATGGGCCAAAGCAACTTAGAACAAAAAGGAGTTCGAATGAAATCGTTATTAGTATGGCTGTTTGCAGGTTTTGTAGCTCTTTCTTTGACAGCATGTTGGGAAAGTGAAACTGAAAATAAAATGGAAGACATGGGTGAAGCTGTCGAAGAAACAGCGGATGACATGAAAGATGGGGCTGAGGACGCCGCTGAGGATATGGAAGACGCCGCTGATGATGCGACTGACCCTGAGTTTAAGCACTAAGCTAAAATAAAGTATAAAAAAGCCGGTTTTTAAAACCGGCTTTTTTTTTGGGGGGAGACATCTTGGTGTCGAAAAGACAATTGAATGGCCTACTTTTTGTTTTGACCTTTTTTGTGGCAAGTTGCGCGACATCTCCCAAG
>CAXRIX010000058.1:0-3252 GCA_964230555.1 Bdellovibrionales bacterium | reverse complement strand
AGGGGTTTCATTTTACTGTGCTCGAAGGTTTCCATGTCATCGAAAAGAATTTCTTGGATCCTCGAACTTTGAATTAACTGTTGTTGACTTTTTTCTCGGGCGATTCGGGCTAGAAATTTAATTTTTGTAGCGACGGTATTTTTGCTAATGCCAAGAAGAAGTGCGATTCGTCTCTGGGAGTTCTTGCTGGCGATGAGTTTGAGGATGGTTGAATTTAGGTGCCTTTTGTTTTGATGGATGCACTTTTGTGTTGAAGCCTTAGAAAAAGTGGTATTGCAACGAATACATTTAAATCGTTGGATGAATTTATAGTCTGACTTTCGCTTGAAAAATCCGTGTTTTCGAATTTCGCTGTGTTGGTGGGGGCATGCGGGGCAGTATCTCTTCATTAATAAGAGATACTGCACATAAGATACCTATTCGTGACTATCTGGATTCCACATGAAACTGGGCCAGTTTATTAGCAGCAGGCTCCAACATTTGAATCCGTTGTTACACTTTGAATGCTTTCCGGACCACAATCAAAAAGACCGTAGTGGGTTGTAAGATCGCCTTCAATTCTGAAATGGGGCGCAAAGCGTGTCTCACTGAGCATCTTAGCCGTATTACTACAAACAAGAAGGGGGCGATTGGTTTCAAATCGATGGTGGTCATCGAGATCAAAAATATGGGGAAACCCCTCAATCGTTCCTTTGTAATAGGCAACTTGTCCGTAATCTTCACAACGATCCTCAACATCGACTTTAAATGCCCGAATGGTGAGAGAGAAGAACTTTGCTGGACCTAATTTGTCGGCAATTTTTTTATTTGTAACTTCAATAGGGCTTGAAGCGCAGACCCTGTAGTCGAGACAGTTATTTTTCATGAGCATTCTTCTAAAATCTTCAGTGTAAAGAGCTCCACCAAGGCATTCCCCGAGAAGAACGGGGTCTTCTTGAAAACTGGCAGGAAGTCTTCGGTCACAGAAAACATCAGAAAAGTAAATTTCTCCACCGGGTTTTAAAACGCGAAACATTTCACTAAAGACCGCCTCTTTGTCAGGAGAAAGATTGATAACACAATTTGAAATTATGAGATCAACACTATTGTCCTCGATGCCAGCGGCTTTTAAATCTTCAATATAACCTTTTCTGAATTCAACATTAGATTGGGAGTAGCCAAATTGGTCCATGTGGTGCTTCTCATGGCGTTTTGCAACTTCAAGCTGTTCATCGGTCATATCAATTCCGATAACTCTTCCTTCAGGGCCAACAAGTTGTGACGCTAAATAGACATCTCTTCCAGAACCACTTCCGAGATCCAGCACTGTACAGTTTTTTAGAGCGGGAGGTAGAGGGGCACCGCAACCATAAAATTTTTCAATAACTTCAGGGTGAATGTTTTTGATCATCGTTTTTAGTTCATCACTCATGTCTTCGGGCGAACAGCAGGCAGTCGTCTGTAGATCTTTATTCGAGCTTAAAACTTTTCCATAGTATTCTTGAACGGATTGGCTTTGTTCCATAGTCATTCCTTTTTTTTGTCGGTTGAGTGACAGGAATCAAAATAGACCACTCGATCCACTTCTACCAGGCTTTCTAGCCGATAATGCTACAGGTCAACGAGTCACAGGCCAAAGTTTTTAGAACGACTTTGGCTCTAGATTTTCGAAATTAGGCAGCTTTTTTGTTTAGGACTTCAGAGGCCAAGTAGGCAAAGCTGGTAGCGGGAACCACTTCTGATTGAGCAAATGGTGGGCGAGTTTCGTCAGCCTTGTTGTCATATTCCTCTAGGAGATAGAAGCAATTTCTGAGTCCACGAAGTTTTCTAGCACTCGCGTCGGGAACTCCGTCGTAGATCGCGATTGCTTTTTGCCAGGGACTTATTTCCCGACTTGGATACTTGGTGAAATCCTCAAGGCTGGCAATGCAAATTTGATTGGGTTGAGGTTTGTTTCGAGGGGTCCACTTTACCATTTCTTGACTAAGGCGCGTTTCCCAATCAGCAATAATTTCAGGAATTACAAAGCCCCCGTCATCAATAAGAATCATAATTGGCGGGTGAGGCCTTGAAAACTTTCGAAGTTCTTTGAGAACTTTTTCTTTAGACATGAGGGAGGCTGTGAAAATAATAATTTTCTCATCGAGATCATCAAACTTTTGAGCCCGACTATGTTTGCGGTCGTAGGAGAGGTAAGAAATAGAATCTCTTTTTTGTCCTCTTTGACTCGCTTTAATCTTCGTTACGATCTCGTCCGCCTTGGAGTTGAGATTATGAATAGTTGGTTTTTCGACAAAATCCGAGGCCCCGAGTTCGAGGGCTTTGAGCGCTAACTTAGCATCGTCTCGGCGGGCTGATGAAATCATAACGACTGGAGTTTTGCGACAGTTGTGATGTTTTTCTAGAAATGTAATTCCATCCATTTCTGGCATATGAATATCGAGTGTGACAACATCGGTTTCAACAGTTTTTAATGTTTCTATAGCCTCTTTTGCTGAAAGAGCTGATCCAGCCCACTCCAAATCATTGCTGCCCCTTACGATTTTTTCTAAAATTTTCAATACAGTTTTTGAATCGTCAATTGCAAAGACCCGAATGGGTTTTGTTACTTGTGGAAGAGGAACAGCCGTTGCTTTTTGCGGTGGACTTGTAAGTTCTGCAGGTTCACCAAGGTTTAGGTAGGCTGTTGAACCCATACTTTTAAGTCCGAGTTTTTGGTAATCGAGAGGCTCGGAAAGACCCGTAATTAAAAGTCCTCCAATATCGAGGTGCTTTTTTAGCTCTGTAACTGTTTTCTCAATTTGAGCACTCTGAAAATAAATAAAAACATTTCGACAGAAAACAATGTCGAATTGACCAAGGAAGCGATCATTTTCTAACTTGAGGAGGTTCACCTGGCGAAAGCGACAGCGTTCGCGCAGACTCTTCTTAGCCTTAACCAGATTTGCCACGGCTCCTCGGCCAGGCGCCCAGTGGTTTTTAATATAAACGAGTGGAGTTTGATCCAAATCGGTTTTTTTGTAGATTCCCTCGCGCGCGCGGTTCACCGACATTTTATCAACATCAATACCGAGAATTTCAAAATCGATAGGATTACCGAGTGCCGCGAGTTGGTGATAGAGAACCATGGCAAGACTATAGGCTTCTTGGCCGTAACTGCAGGCAGCACACAAGACTCGAAGTCGACGGCCACCACGGGAGCGAATTTCACTGACTAAGCGAGGGAGTTCTCGCTCTAAAATTTCAAAGTGAATTGGTTCGCGGTAAAAGAAG
>CAXRIX010000057.1:0-33206 GCA_964230555.1 Bdellovibrionales bacterium | reverse complement strand
ATGTTTGTCGGCGTGGGCGCCAGTCGAGTTCGTGATCTTTTTGAGCAAGGAAAGCGGAATGCCCCTTGTTTGATTTTCATCGACGAGATCGATGCTGTCGGTCGCCATCGTGGCGCCGGCATGGGCGGTGGACATGATGAGCGTGAACAAACCCTCAACCAAATGCTTGTGGAAATGGATGGTTTTGAAAGTAACGATGGTGTCATTATCATTGCTGCCACCAACCGTCCTGATGTTCTTGATCCAGCCTTATTAAGACCAGGACGATTTGATCGTCGTGTGGTTGTTAATAAACCTGATTTGGGTGGGCGTGAGAAAATCCTGACTGTTCACGCTAAAAAAGTGCCTACGGCCAGTGATGTGAATCTGCGTAAAGTCGCGCAGGGCACGCCGGGGTTTTCAGGGGCCGATTTGGCCAACTTGGTTAACGAAGCGGCACTCAGTGCGGCTCGCCTTAACCATTCGACTGTGACCATGAGTGATTTTGATTTTGCTAAAGACAAAGTGATCATGGGATCTGAACGTAAATCCATGGTGATCAGTGAAGAAGATAAAAAAATCACAGCCTATCACGAAGCTGGGCACGCCTTGGTAGGGAAAATGTTGGATGGGACCGATCCACTTCATAAAGTCACAATCATTCCACGCGGAATGGCCTTGGGGCTGACTCAGTTCTTGCCAGAAAAAGACCGTTTAAATATGTCAAAAAAGAGTGCTGAAAATATGATTGCCATGCTTTTTGGTGGGCGAGTGGCCGAAGAGATGATCTTCGAGGACTACACCACAGGAGCTGGGAATGATATCGAACGCGCCACTGATATTGCTCGTAAAATGGTCTGCGAGTGGGGAATGAGCGAGAGATTAGGTCCGTTGGCCTATGAAAAGAACGAAGGCCCCGTCTTCTTAGGTATGCAAAACAGCAACACCAAAGAATATTCGGACTCCAAGGCAGAAGAGATCGATGCCGAGGTTCATCGCTTTATTATGGACGGCTACAACAAAGCCCGACGTATTCTTGAAGACAATTTGGATATACTTCATTCGCTTTCAACGGCTCTCCTAGAGTTTGAAACCATCGATGGTGACGACGTTCAAATGTTGATCGACGGTGGCAGCATGGATGATCTTTCAAAGCGTTATTCCGAGAAAGAAAAAGCTATGGCCAAAGAGCAAAAAGAGGCTCGCGAAGAAATGGAAAAAAAGGCCAAAGAAGAAGAAAAGGAAGAGTCCGAGAAGCTGACCAGCGGTATGGGCGATCCGGTAACAGTTTAATCTACAAATCCTGGAAGACCGAAGCCTCGGTGTTCCAGGACTTTCCAACCCGTCGAATTTTCTTATATTTTTGTATTATTCAAGCCCCGGCATTTGTGTTAAAAAAGGCCTATGGCTAAAAGACTTTTTGGAACAGATGGTATCCGCGCTACGGCAAACACCTATCCCATGACCCCCTCAATTATTTTAAAAGTGGGGCAAGCTTTGGGATATCTTATTAAAAAATATCCTCCCAGAAACAATCATCACCCCAAGGTGGTTATTGGAAAAGACACGCGTCTCTCTGGTTATATGGTGGAACAGGCTTTGACCAGTGGATTGAATTCAATGGGTGTTCATGTTCAGCTCGTGGGGCCGCTGCCGACACCTGGAATTGGGTTTTTGGCGCGAAATATGCGGGCTGATGCCGGTATAGTGATCTCTGCATCCCATAACCCTTATCATGACAATGGAATTAAAATTTTTGGTTCGGATGGATTCAAAATTTCATCGGAAACGGAAACCGAAATTGAAAAATTAGTTCTCGACACAGACATGGAGCCTTTATTGGCCGAGGGACCTTCGATTGGACGATCGAAGCGGATTGATGATGCCGCCGGCCGCTACATTGTTGATATTAAAAACACCTTTCCTTTGGAGTACACCTTAGAGGGAATGCGTGTGGTTCTCGACTGTGCCAATGGAGCCGCTTATAAAGTTGCCCCGGCGGTCTTTGAAGAACTGGGAGCTGAGGTTATCGTATTGGGAAATCAGCCCAATGGGTTCAACGTGAATGACAAGTCCGGAGCCTTATATCCCGTTAAAATGACCGATGCCGTGACAAAGTACCGCGCCGATGTCGGTGTCAGTCTTGATGGCGACGCCGATCGAGTGATCATGGCCGATGAGAAAGGGCGAGTCGTCAATGGTGATCACATTCTGGCGATGGCGGCTATTCATTTAAAAGAAGTGGGGCGTTTACCGAAAAATACCATTGTTGCCACTCACATGAGTAATTTTGCATTGGATCAGTTGATGAAAGAAAACGGTATTCAAGTCATACGCACCGATGTTGGTGATAAAAACGTGGTGCAAGAGATGCGAAAATACGGATACACCCTTGGGGGAGAGCAGTCGGGACATATAATCTTCCTCGAGCATTCGACAACGGGTGATGGGTGTGTGGCGGCTCTCAATGTGATCGCTGTCATGAAAGAGTCCGGTAAGAAGTTAAGTGAACTGAACGATATTATGAAAGAGGTTCCACAAATTTTAATCAACACTCGAGTTAAATCAAAAACCAATTTAAGCGAGCTTGACGGCTATTCTGAATTGAAACAGAAAATAGAGAAGAGTCTTAAAGGTCAGGGACGCATCTTGGTTCGCTACTCTGGAACAGAAAACTTGGCGCGGGTTCTTGTTGAAGGACCAGACAAGCGGAGTATTTCTGAGCACGCTCAAGAAATGGCCTCGTTTCTAGAGAAAAATTTAAATTGAATGGAAACCCATGAGTTGGACCTTCAGGGACTCAAACAGTGGATCCCTGAGCTAATCACTGAGTTGGAAGAACGCCAAATACTCCTACTGTCGGGAGGTTTGGGGGCTGGGAAAACGGCGTTCACACGCAAGCTTTTACAAGCCTTGGGATGTGAGGAAGCTAACTCTCCCACCTACGGCCTTATTCATGAGTACAATGTCGCCTCGTTACCAGCCTGTTTTCATGTCGACCTTTATCGATTAGAGGATGACGAAGATTTGGAAAGTTCTGGATTTTGGGAACTCTTTGCCAACCCCAAAGGATTGATCATTATTGAGTGGGCCGATCGTCTCGATGAGAGCCTATACCCTCTGCAGTGGACGAAATGGGCCATTGAAATCAACAAAGGCCGCAAGCAGGACACTCGACATTACACCCTAAGAAAAATTTAAATGTTGATCCGAGGCTGATCCCAATGAATCCTGATGCCACTTAATAAGAGCTATGGCCGAGCGGACTCCATTTTTGAGGTCGATGAGTTAGGCGGCTTTCGATGAGGCAAAAGCACTTAAGGATTTTCTGCAGATAGTGTACAGATTCTCAATCTTTTTAAGACTTCCCAATTCGTCGAACTCACTGTTCTTCCCGAAGCATGCGATGAAGCCAACGATGGTTTCATTGATTGTGACCGGGTAAATTGTCGCAAAGTCAGGTGTCTTACCACGGGTCCACCATTCAAAGTACTTTTCATTATGAGGATTGCTGTGAATCTCACCGTGAAAAGGGTGTCCCGATTTGTAAGCCACACGAAAGATGTTTGGATTGGTTAAGTTGATGTGCATTTTCCAAGCCAATTCGGTAATTTTCCAATCTCCGTAGACATATTTGGTAAAATACAAATCTTGTTTGTCCCGTTCCACCCACATTAGTTTTTCGTAATCTCTCTTCAGGTGACCAAACATATGGGCCATGACCTGTTTCATCGAGCTTGCACTCGATAAATCTCCAGCCTCTTTGATCTCCTGATCTGATACCAGGTTCGCTGGCGGTATCAAGATCGGCTGAGCGTGGTCGGTGATTGTGTTTTCGCTCAATCTCGCTTTTTCTTGATTTTTTTCTTTTAGATGAGCCTCTTTTTTTCGTCTTTCTTGGGCCTCTTGTTGTGCCTTTGTCAAAACGGGGACCGGTGTGTAATCGTCTTCAAACTCTTCCTCTTCTTGATTCAAAGTTTGGTTTTCTTTTGCTAAATCAATATCACTTTGCTCAAGTCCGGGAGCTTGCCTAGGATTGTCGGTCTTATGAACCTTTAAATCATCCAGCGAGGGAATCGAGTTTTCGTCGTTGATCATCGGCGGCTGTGGTTCTGTCGGCGCCGGTGGAGTTTGTTGCTTCAATTCAGGTTGTGGAGGTGGCGGCACGATGACGTTTTCTGATTGTTTTGCCGTCGTTGCCGGGGGCTGCTGTTGTGGTTGTTGTTGGGCCGCCGGACTGACTTTGGTTTTTTCTTCTTTCTTCTCTTCTTTAACTTCGGTGTTCTCACCTTCAAGGGAAATCCCTTTAATAGTGACCTCTTCAAAAGGAAGAGATGGCGTTTGGGTGCCATCACTGGTTGCTGTCATCGTGTGTTGACTTGCATGCATTGTCTGAGTGGCTGAAGTTAAATTATTTAGGCCACCGTCAACTTTGGTGTGAGTGATTTCATTGGCGGGACGATCGTCTTCAGAGTCGGTCTCGTCTGACGAATCATGGCTTTCCTCTTGCGCCGGTGCGGGCGGAGCGAAAGAATCATCTCCCATATTAGAGAAATCTAGAACACCGACTTGTTCTGAATTCCCAGCTTCAGTTTTGTCTTGAGAAGGAGATGACGGGGCATTGTCATCCACACCCATTTCTTTTTTTAGATCGCCAAAGTCGAGACCGGTGCTATCAGGAGGCTGTGGCAGATCCCTCTTTTTTTCTGGTGGTGGGGGTGGAGCCGCCTCGGTCTGATTGACTTCAACGGGCGGGGGGGGAACCACAGGTTCTTGTTTCGACTCAACAGGCGGTGGCGGAATAATCACATCGGGTTTTTTGTCCTCAACAGGAGGCGGTGGCACGATCGGCTCGGCCGGCTTGGTCTCTTGTACTGGAGGCGGTGGTATAATCGGTTCAGAGGGCTGTTGACTGACAGAAGCGGTGCTTTGCTCTTTTGTTTGGTCATTGTCCCCAAGGCCTAAATTTGCGTCGAGTCCCTGAAAAGCATTGTCCTGATTTTCAGAAAGAACTTCGGTTTTTGTAAGGTCGCTGTTTTGTGGTGGTTGACTGGTGTTAGCCTCACCCATTTCGGCGAAATTCGATGGGGGAGCAGGGTCCGGTACAATCGGCAACTGTTCTGTGGCCATGTTGACACCCGGTTTGCTATTTTCATACTTCTGCCAAGCCGACTCCAACGCGTGAAAGGGAGCAATCACAAAACAAACTTTTGAATTAATCGGTGCACGCGGAGGTTCTAAGCAAGCAATGAAAAGTGTATCGTCCCATTGGTAAATCGGATAACAGTAAGCGTACCAATCGTAGAGGTTGATGTACTTCTCAATCAGTGAAAAATCGACAGCCATACTAAAAAATTCGGGTTTGATGGCCGGACATTGATAAAACTCAGAGGCCCAAGCTAAATACTCTTCCGCATTGATGATATTGTTTTTCAAACCCCATACCAGGGCATCGGCGCCCTCGGGCTTCTGTGAAAAATCGGAACTGCTGAGTCCTAGAGGTTTAACCCAAGGAAAAATGTTTTTAGACATCAACCCTTTATCGGTTTTTTGATAGCGGATTTTAATTTTTAATATGATAGCGCCAGGAACTGGACCATGGTCGCGCGCAATTGCACGAAATCTGGGCCATGGCGGTTCGTGACCAGTCAAAAGTCACCGTAATAGGGTTTTACCGAGAGGCCCTTTTTCGGTTGCCCCAGGTTTGCGGTGAAAGGTTTTAGATTCAGGATCGACCGAAGCCCGTGTAAAAAGTGCACGTCATACCAGGTAGGAAGCCAATGTTAAAAGGGCCAAGCTTTTTCAGTGGCCCTCATGGGAGGTTGGGGATCGAGTCGGCCCCTGTGCCAGTCAGAAATCGAAGGTTTTTTTATTTGGTGTTAAAATACCTAAAACACTAAAGTTTTGTGACTCTCTGGTCGGTATTAACAGGGGCAATGGATTGCAATAGGTGTTTTTTCAATGAGACTTCTTAAAAATCCTGAGAAATCTGTCGTACGGAATTCTGAAAGGTCCTTGCCTTTCTTAAAATTTGCGAGCATTGCTATCAGGCAGGCACTGCTGAATTGACCTAATTTCAATAAGATGCTAGTTTTCCGCGAATGACACAAGGCAATATATACTTCGATTTTAACGCCACCACTCCAGTGGATCCTTTAGTTCTTGAACGGGTCCCACAATGGCTTTCTATGTGGGGCAATCCAAGTTCTATTCACTGGCATGGTCGCGGTCCTAAAAAAATGTTGCGTGAGTCTCGTCGAAGTTTAGCGACCCATTTGAAGTGTCATCCCTTAGAACTGGTTTTTACCAGTGGCGGAAGTGAATCGAACAATTTGGCGATCAAAGGAAGTTTGATCGAGCTTCGTAAAAAGCAGCCTCAGAAAACCAAGGTTGTGATCGGCGGTATCGAACACCCCAGCGTTTTAAAACAAATACCACAAATTGAGGCCATGGGTTTTACAGTTGCAACGATACCGGTGGATCGAGACGGCCAATATGACTGGAAGACTTTTACAAATGTGGTTGATGAGACAGTGGCGCTGGTCTCTGTCATGTTGGCGAACAATGAAGTGGGTGCGATCGCTCCTTTAAAAAAAATGATTGATTGGGCCCATGAACAAGGCGCCATTTTTCATAGCGATATGGTTCAAGGCTTAGGAAAGTTGCCGTTGGATTTAAAAACCTACCCCGTCGATTTGGCCAGTTTTTCGTCCCATAAAGTTTACGCCTTAAGAGGCGCCGGCTTGGTTTACATTAAAAAAGGGACTCCTTTTCAGGGTTTGACTGTGGGTGGATCGCAAGAACGGGGACGAAGAGCGGGCACAGAAAACCTAGCAGCTATCGCTAGTTTTGCAATGATGGTCGACAGTATCCAAGTCGAAGAGGTGGTGTCGCGCGTGTCAGAACTTCGTGATCAGTTGGAAGCGTTGTTGTGTGAAACCATAGAAGGCGTCGAAATTCTTGGCAACAAAGTGCCACGCCTTTGTAACACCTCTTGCTTCACTATTGCCGAAACCAATGCGGAAAGTGTGTTAATGAATTTGGATATCCGTGGATTTTCGGTGGGGACAGGAGCCGCTTGTAGCTCTGGCAATCCCGAACCAAGTCCGGTTTTGTTAAGTATGGGGCTTTCACGTGATCAGGCTCAGTCGTCGATTCGAATCAGTTTAGGTAAAGATACGACCTCAGAAGAGATCGAGGCTCTCGCAAAAAATTTGCAGGAGGTCGTGGCCCACCTAAGAGAGTTGGACCAAGAGGAGGTTCTGCATGGCTAACGATAGCAAAGGGCGCGTTTTGGTTGCGATGAGCGGAGGAGTGGACTCCTCTGTGGCAGCGGCATTGCTCGTGGAGCAAGGTTATGAAGTCATTGGTGTGACAATGCAGGTTTGGGACTACACCTCATGCAACATCGAAGAGGGGACAGGAACCTGCTGTTCCAGTGAAGATGTCGATGACGCTCGTGATGTCGCCGACCGCTTGGGAATCCCATTCTATGTTCTGAACTGTGAGGATGAGTTTAAAGAAAAAGTGATTGATCCCTTTGTAAACTCCTACATGGCTGGTGAAACACCTCTACCTTGTGTGAATTGCAATACCTATTTGAAATTCGACCATTTAATAAAAAAGATGAAAGAGCTGTCCTGTGATTACTTGGCCACGGGTCACTACGCCACTCTCAACCAAAACGATCAAGGACAATGGGGGATCGTAACAAGTGCTGACAGTTGGAAAGACCAAACCTACTTTCTTTTCACCTTAGCTCCTGAACTGATTCCAAAACTTTTATTTCCTGTTGGCGAAATGACCAAGCCAGAGGTCCGCCAGTACGCTGAAGAAAAAGACTTAATTGTCGCCAGAAAAAAAGACTCCGTGGGTATCTGTTTTGTCGATAAAGCCGGCTATGGCGAGTTCATCAATACCCATTACTCCCAACTCGGCAAAAAAACCGGATTGATGAAACGCTATCCTAGTGGAGAAGTCCTGCGTGAGCATAACGGTATTCATCACTTCACCTACGGTCAGCGCAAAGGTCTTGGTATATCGGCTGAATGTCCTCTGTATGTTTTAAAAGTTGACCCCGAAACTCACGAAGTCTGGGTTGGGGAAGAGGAGTATTTATTCTCTCAAGAAATGTATATCGAAGACTGTCACTGGCTGGAGCCTTTGTCGAAATCAGACTACCGCATTAAAATTCGCTACTCTCATAACGGTGCTCCCGCTCAGGTCGAAAAAATGCAGGATGGTCGCGTCCGCGTCGTTTTTCAGGAAAAGCAAAGAGCCATCACTCCGGGGCAGGCTGCGGTTTTCTACGATGGCAAGCGCCTGGTTGGCGGAGGTTGGATTCGATGAGTCCTAATAATTACAAGATCCAAACCTTTGGATGCAAAGTAAACACTTACGATACGGGTCTGCTGCAAAAACGACTGCATGCCGCGGGTTTTATCCATGATCCCGACCAGCCTTCCATACACATTCTCAACTCTTGCGCGGTTACCGCTGAAGCTTCAAAAGAGGCCCTGCGCCAGGCTCGAAAAATCAAAAGTAAAAATCCTCTGGCAACAGTGGTTCTTACCGGTTGCGCCGCTCAGGTGGATGGTCCATTGATTGATGATTTTCCAGCTGTCGATCTAGTCATAGCCAACTCACATAAAAACGAGCTCGAAGAGATTTTAAAAAAGCATTTTCGTGGCGAGCTGAAATCCAAAGTCTTGCGATCCAATATTTTTCGCAATGAAAAACTGGGTATAGGTGGCGGCGAGGAGTTGGGGCACACCCGCTCCTACTTAAAAATTCAAGATGGTTGCAATAGTTTTTGCAGCTTCTGTGTGATTCCGTTCGCGCGCGGTAAAAGCCGGAGTCTTCCGGTGACCACGATTATTGACAAAATTAGAGATTTAGAAAAACAAGAAATCAACGAAGTTGTTCTAACAGGAGTACACATTGGCGATTACTACGACGATAGCACTTACGGCGGTCCTTTTGCTTTGGATGACCTGGTCGAGCAGGTTTTAAACAACACCTCGATTCCAAGGATTCGATTGACCTCATTGGAGCCTATAGAACTGACTGAAAAACTCATGAGTCTTTATAAAGATCCCAAGATGTGTCCCCATTTTCACATGAGCTTGCAGTCCCTTTCGACACCGGTCCTGAAAGGGATGCGCAGGAAGTACACAGCCGAACAGGTTGGAGAAGCTCTTTCCTGGATTGAGCGCGATTTTCCAAAAGCCTTTGTCGGGCTTGACGTGATTGTCGGGTTTCCAGGTGAAACTGAGGCCCTTTTTGAAGAAACTGTCGAGAATCTTAAGAAATGGCCCTGGTCACGAATTCACGTTTTTCCGTACAGCGAGCGCAATGGTACCCGGGCGACCGAGATCAAAGATCCCGTGCCCTGGGAGGAGCGCAAACGGCGGGCTAAGGTTTTGCGAGAACTGAGTCATCAGCGCTACGATCGACGGGCCATCGATGAAGTGGGAGCCACTAAGCGTGTGATGGTCATTAAAGAAAAAAACGATGTTATTCAAACTCTCAGTGATGATTATTGGGATGTGTTGGTCAGCGAAGGTAAGGCTTTTAACAAAGGCGAGTTGGCCGAGATTAAAGTCACCGGTTATCAACGCGCTTCCCAAGGGCGCATGAACGGATTTTTAATCGGAGAGTGGCTGTGAATTTTCCGCAGAAAGAAGTCGAAAAACAGATTGGCTACCAAGCCAAGGATCCAAAATGGTTGATCGAGGCTTTTTCTCATAAAAGCTATCATAAAGAGCATCCCGAATTTCCACACAATGAGAAATTGGAATTTTTAGGAGATGCGGTTTTGGATCTGGTTATCAGTGATCTTTTGATGCAAAAGTATGCCGATGATCAAGAGGGCAGTTTGTCTCGAAAGCGAGCCAGTGTCGTCAACGAAGATCGACTGTGTGAACTGGCCAGAAATCGCAGTATGGATAAGTTTTTGCTGATTGGTGAGCGTGAGTCCAATAATAAATTATCGACGAATCCTCGTATCGTCGCCTCGGTTTTCGAGGCTGTGGTTGGTGCGATCTATCGTGATTCTGGGTATCAAGTGGTGTACGATTGGATTCAGGACAACTTCAAAGGTCTTATAGATCAAGCTTTCTCGGAGCATGATTTTGAAAAAGACTATAAAACACGATTTCAAGAATGGGTGCAAGAAAACCACAAACAAACACCTCGTTATAAAGTCATTAATCAGTCGGGGCCCGATCACGATCGAACCTTTGAAATGGAAGTTTTTGTTGGCGAGGACTCTTGGGGTTGCGCTGTCGGAACCAGTAAGAAAGCAGCGGCCCAAAACGCGGCCAAACAGGCTTTGGAGAAAATAAAATCATGATTCATTGCGGATTTGTTGGCATATTAGGGCTTCCCAATGCCGGGAAAAGCACCTTTTTAAATAAAGCATTGGGCGAGAAAATTTCAATTATTTCAAGCAAGCCCCAAACCACACGCCAGTCTTTTTCAGGACTCGTCACGACCGATCGATATCAATTGATTCTGATCGATGCTCCTGGATTTGTCGAACCCAAGGCGGGACTCTTCGAGTTTTTAGCCACAGAGTTCGAGCGAGTTATTGAAAAGAGCGAGCATCTTTTAGTCTTGATCGCATCGGATCAACGAAAAACCAAAGCTTTTGAGCAATTTATAAACAAGATCAAAGACAGTGGTCGGCCGTGGTCCGTTCTTTTTACAAAAAGAGACTTAGGAGAATCTGAATTCGTACAAAATTTAAAACAAGAGTGGGTGCAAGAGGGACGTGTGGTCGACTCCTACTCGATCCACGATAAAAGTCAGGTTCTGCTTGATGACTTTTTATTTAAATTAGCTCAGACTTTGCCCCAAGAAAAGCAAAGTCTTTATGATCCCGAGATGATCTCCTTAGATAACTCTCGCGATATCGTTGCCGAATTTATTCGAGAGGCCTGTTTTTTAAATGTTGAACAAGAAATCCCGTTCGGCTTAGGCGTCATCATTAAATCCTTTAAAAAGCAGAAAGGACTTTTGCGAATAGAAGCCAACATCTTGGTGGAAAAGGAAAATCACAAAGGTATTGTGATTGGCAAAGGTGGCGCCAACTTAAAGAAAATTGGTCAGCAAGCCCGTCAGCAAATTCAAGAGCTTATGGGAGAGAAAATTTTCTTAGGACTGTTTGTAAGTCATAAAAAGAACTGGATGCGTAATAAAAGCATCATGAAAGAAGTTGGATATGTCCATGAGAAAGTCTAAACCCCTTTTCGCCATCATTGGCCGCCCCAATGTTGGTAAGTCCACTCTGTTCAATTATCTGGTTGAAGAAAGACGGTCGGTTGTAAAAAACCAGCCCGGTGTGACCCGTGATTTAATTTATGAAGAGGCTGAGCTGTGGGGAAAATCTTTTGAGTTGGTAGACACCGGTGGTTTGACAGAGGCTGAAGATGAGATCTCGAGTCGTATTCGCGAGCACGTTCTCGATTTTTTGCAAACCGTCGATTATCTTATCGTCGTTATGGACTACAGAAGTGGTCTTTGCCCTGAGGATCGTGAAATTTTAAGGATTGCCAAACAGTCAGGAAAAGAGTTCCTGTTGGTGGTCAATAAAGTCGATAAAAGTCACGAACTGGATATTGCTGGAGCCGAATTCTATGAGTTCGGTGTACCTTTAGTGACTTGCTCATTTGAAGCGCGTTATGGGGTCGATCGGCTTTTAGAGTGGATCAGTGAGCGTCTTGAAAAGCAGGAAGAAACTGACAAGCCAGGTTTTGTCTTTTCGGTTGTCGGTAAGCCCAATGTCGGTAAAAGCTCCCTGACCAATCAATTGGTGGGGGGCAATAAAATGCTGGTTTCATCAGTTGCTGGAACTACGGTCGACACCATGGATTTTCACTTCGAATTCAACGGTCAGGATTACCGAATGACTGACACTGCAGGCCTTCGTCGACACAGTCGGCGAGATAACGATGTGGAAGTCATATCAGCTTTTAAAACTAGTAAAGCCATACGCCAATCGGAGTTGGTTCTGTTGATGATCGACGGCACCGAAGGTCCTTCCGAACAAGATGCTAAAATTCTGCAGGAAATTACTGAGGCTCATAAGGCCGTTATTCTAGTCGTCAACAAGTTGGATCTTGGCGAGGCTGATATTCCTGAGTTCAGAAAGACCACGCGCCAAAAAATAGCCGACACTTTTCATTTTTATCAAGATATTCCAATAGCTTTTATTAGCGCCAAAACGGGTAAGGGCTTAAAAGATCTATTTGAGTTGATTGAAAAGGTTCGCGGTCAGTTGACGACGCGAATTTCGACAAAAGATCTTAATGACTTTTTCATGACTGTTATTCGACAAGCGCCGGCGCCGGTTTATGGTTTGCGCAACGTCAAGTTTTACTATCTCACACAAACCAGGCAAATTCCCCCTAGTTTTATAGCCTTCGCGAACCATCCGGACGGGGTCGACAATGCCTACCGTCGATTTTTGACCAAAAGAATTAAAGAGCGGTTTGGGTTGCAAGGTATACCTTTGCGCATTTTTGTAATGAAAAGCAAAGGCTAAGAAATGAAGGCCAAGTATTTTTTATTAACATTACTTGCCTTCTGTCTTTGTCTGCATCTTTTAAGGTTTCCCCATCTTATATTAGAAAACGGTGGTGGCGCTTTTTTAATCCTCTTTTTTCTCATTCTCAATGTGTTTGCTTTGCCGATGTTGGTTGTCGAGAAGGTGATCGATAACAAGTTAAAACAAATCGACATCCGCAGTTTAATATCCATACGAAAAAACTCACCTCTGGGATTAGTCGATCGCTTCTTTATATCCAGTTGGTTTGGTTTGCGAGTGGTGGTGTTGCTGTGTTTTTTATGGTTTTTTCTGTTTATTGGATCTTCTTGCCTGGTCTATTTGTATTATTTTATTCGAAATTCTTTAGATTGGTCGACACCTGTCACCGACATTCCAAGCCTTCCCGAATTGCAATTTAGTCTGCTGTCGCCGGCGTTGTGGGTGTTGCTCAGTTTTATTGTATTCTTTCGGTTTTATCGAAATTTTATGTGGCTATTTAGCCGATGGGTTCTGCCCATTTGTTATGGTATTTTGTTTGTCTTATTTCTGAAAATTATTATTCTTGTAAACAATTATGAAGGCTTAAAGCTTCTGTTTTATCCTGATTTCTTGGCCTTAACTTCTGACTCATTGATAGCGACAATTGGTCAGGCATTAGCTTGCTTGTTTATTGGTTTTGGATTTTACAATCGTTTGTTTATTCCCGAAGAAAGCATCGACAATATCGAAATTTTCGTACGAGCCATCATGTTGGCGACCCTGGTGGCGATTGTGGTGGGAGTCATGGCCGTGCCGATGATCGAGCAGGTCAGTGAATCACCTTTTGGTTCCAACTGGATTTTTCAAATTTTGCCTCGATGGCTGTCCTATGGTTATTTTGGCAATTATTACTGTGGCCTGTTTTTTCTTTCCCTAAGTTTACTCAGTTTTTTTGTGTCCGTGGTCTTGCATGCGATTGTCTCTGAAAATATAAAGCTCCTATATAAAATTCGAAAAAACACCTTAGGTCCGCGCATTCTGAATTCTGTGTTTTTAGTGGGGAATATGGGTATGGTGCTATTTCTGCAGCACCAGTTGCAGGGCTGGTCGGGGCAAAGTTTATTGATTTCAATTGATCGCATTGTCATACAATGGCTGCTTCCTCTTTTCGCGTTGATGATGGTTTGGGTCTTGTTTCGCTATACCAAAAAGGGAGAGCGAATGGCGGTGTTCGATCAGCAGCAAATTTTCTTTCACAGTCAGATATTTTATTCGATATGGGAGAAAGTCACACTGGTGGCTGTGCCGTCCTTAATCTTGCTGGCCTGGGCACTCAGTCTTTGTCTATAGGAAGTTAAAGCCAAACACCATATGGGCGTTCATGACATCGCCATCAAGATAGATGGGGGGATTGGTCGGGTAGGGTTGGTTTTCGGTGGCGAAATTAACGTAAGTGTAAACAAACTGAAAGCCGACAAAAAGCTCGTTGCGAGAAACCGGTATTTCAATGCCAAACCCCAAATCAAGACCGGCGCCGTCGTCTTTCGCCACTTGTTGTTCATCAACCAAAGAAAAGTTCCGTGTATTCTGAGAAAAACCCAGCAGTATGTATGGATTAAGATCAGCCAGGCCACGAGTCACATTGTTGGTGTTGAAATAATACTTTAAATCAAAAGCAAGGCTGTTCATCGACATATTACCTTGAAAGATAATGGGATCACCACCACCAGTGGTATTGCCTGATTCAATCGGCCCTAATATATGCTGGCTATAGGTGTAAGAAAATTGCAGAGCCAAACGAAGGTTGAACCAGTAACTCAAAGAAAGACCTGGAGAAGGAGCCGGATCAATAAATTGCGCCATGCCCGCAGTGTACATTCTTCCACCCATCAGGATGGCGACATTGAAAAATCGGCCGTTGCGAAAGAAGTTAATATCGGCCTCTTCCTGGCTGTTTTCCTCAAATTCAGAATAATCAGCAAACGGATCGTAAACGTCATCGCCTTCATACTGTGCGTAGAGCGGACCTGAAGATAATGCTATAAAAATAGCCATAAGAATCTGACGCAAAAATCTCCCCCTCGATGTCCTCATTTTATCAGTGAAAATCAATTTGAAACACCTCAGGCTTTGAAATTGTCTCATTTCAGGACATATCCCTAGACAAAAGGGGAGTCCTACGAGAAAAGAGGTCATGGATTATAAATCAGCTGGCGTCGATATAGAAAAAGGGGAAGCCCTGGTTGATTGGCTCAAAGAAGACCAAGGCCCCAAACCCCATGCCGACAAGATCATTGGCGGCATTGGTGGGTTTGCATCTATTTTTAAAATGGACTTCCCAAACATCAAAGAGCCGTGCTTAGTCAGTGCCACCGATGGGATTGGCACCAAGCTCAAACTGGCCATTGACCTCGAAAAGTACGACACCTTGGGACAAGATCTCGTGGCCATGTGTGCTAATGATCTGATCTGTACCGGTGCCCAACCGCTATTCTTTCTCGATTACTTTGCCACTTCAAAGCTCGAAATGGCACAGGCTCAGCCCTTTCTCGCCGGAGTTAAAAAAGCCTGTCATCAATCACAAATGGCACTGATCGGAGGCGAAACCGCTGAAATGCCTGGACTGTATCAACCAAAAGATTTCGACTGCGCTGGATTTGCTGTCGGGGTGGTGGATCGCTCTAAGATTCTGCAAGCCGATAATGTCAAACCGGGGCATCGGGCCTTGGGACTTGCGAGTTCAGGCTTCCATAGCAATGGTTTTTCGTTGGTGCGTAAACTCTATTCCACTGCAAAGGATTTACAAGAGTTTGGTGATTCGCTGTTAACTCCAACGGCCCTCTATGTTGATGTGGCCATGGAATTGTTTAAAACATTAAAAGTTTCGGCAATGGCGCATATAACGGGTGGCGGTATTCACAATGTCAGCCGTGTTCTTCCCGATAAGGTCGGTCTACAACTGAAGGCTTGGGAGTTTCCTGAAATTTTTAAAGAGACCCAAAAACGAGCGGATGTCACAACTCAAGAGATGTTGAAAACCTTCAACTGCGGAGTCGGTCTTGTCGTTGTGGTTCCGGCTGATGATTACACAGCGGCTGACAATTTGGCTCAAGCCAAAGGCTTTAAGACCTTCGATCTTGGAGAGATCATCACCAGTGACGAAAAATTGGTGTTTCCGGAGTCATGGCGATAGGTAAAAAAAATCTGGCCGTGTTTATTTCTGGCCGGGGTAGCAATCTTGAAGTGATCCTAAAAAACAAAGAACAGTTTGCCTCGGTTTTGGTTGTCAGTTCTCGATCGCAAGCGCAGGGCTTACAACGGGCCAAAAATCATGGGGTGGAATCTATCATCCTAAAAAGTCCCATCGATTGGCAGCAGTTACAAGATGAGCTTGATCGAAATGCCATTGATTTGATTTTTTTGGCTGGCTTTATGAAAATCGTGCCAGCCTCTTTTGTTGAGAAATGGACAGGAAAGCTTTTTAATTTACACCCATCCTTACTTCCCAAATACAAAGGTTTAAAAGCCATCGAGCGAGCTTTCGAAGCCCAAGACACAATCGGTGTGACCATCCATCATGTGGTTCCGGAAGTCGATGCCGGTGAAATTGTTTTGCAAGAAATAGCTGTGACAAAACAAGAGATTTCCCATCTCACTTTAGAAGAGGCTACTGAAAAAACTCACTTCAAAGAGCATCAATTGGTGCAGAGGTGGGTCGACCTCTACACCCGTTGAACTTCGCTTTAAAACGAATAATAACAATGCGCCATCAGTCGTTCGGACACTTGAGGCGGGCTGTCTTTTTGGGCCCTCTCTTCATACAAAATATCGATAGTAAAGCTCACCCAGCCTGTCATTTTGAGGTTAGTGAATTCAAGTGTGCGAGTGAATCCACGGGCTTCCTTTAAAATCGCTGTCTGTGGCGGGCGAAAAATACTGTGATTCTCCTGAGAGTAGATGCGATTGCGAAAACTGACCAATCCCTGGTCCAACTCGTTCAATTGATAACTGCGCAACAGAAACTGTGACGATTCTTGTTGGTTGCAGACATAATTTTCTCTTAATGTGGGAATTTCAGATTGGGCTTGGACTTCAAGGTTCGCAGTGATTGCGACCGATAGGACAAGTAATAATTTAACAGCGACGCCAAAGACAACTCCATCCTTTACTGAAAGTCAGGGTGTGCGTCGACAAAGTGAATTGTTTTATTTGCCTCATAAAAAACCTCCTTTAGGTTAAAGCAAGTCCAAGAGTTATCGAACTTTTTTATCGAGAACCAATTCAAAGTTTCTTATTCAGATATAAGGCAATTTTTTGGCAGACTCTGACATCATCACTGGCCGCGGCGTTGATGGCGGTTCAAATTGATACATTGAAAAGTGATAAGAAAGTTCACAAATCTCAGTATTTAGACAAAGCCAAAGTCTTGTAAGGCCCTGCTTGCAGAAGGTTTGGCATGATTCTGGTATTTATATTGATTGTATGGGGGAGTTATGAATTTTTGGGGCGCTTTGTTTTATTCTTTCACTTTAAGTTTGGTTGTTGCTTGTTCCGGTTTCGAGTCGGGAGTCGAGGATGGGACTGCGCAAGGCCTTTCTACGTCCACCGGTGACCTGGGGGCGTTGAGTGCATCAGTCGATGCGAAACAAAAATTAGGTAATGATGAAGTTTATGCCATTCAATTCACCAACAGTACCAATTATTCAGGGCTCGTCCGTTTTGAAGTCGATCGCACTCAACTGGCCAATATTGAAGGTCAAGAGGATGTTGCCATTTCCATCACTCCTGACGAGCTGAATGTCCAACCAGGTGAGGACGTGAACTTATTTTTAAATATCAGCACCCCCTTTCAATCGCCGTCCTTTATTAATCAACAGATTGCGGTGCTTGCGAAAGGGGTGGATGGTCAACAAAGTGAATTGAAAATTCCGTTAACAGTGGAGCCGATTGTTGAAGTGCAATTAAAAGAGTGCGACTATCAAAACAATGCCACTTTGGATGAATGTTGGAATGCTCCGGGCAGTATTGACTTGCGCGCCCACTCAGCGGGCGTGACTTTGCAATTTACAAACTGTGATCCGACCTCGTCGCACATTGTCCATGGCAATGGGCCGATTCGCCACCAGCCGACCAACCAACCTCTTCCTCAGGCCACGAGTGATACCAATTGTGCCGGCACTTATCGTGTTCAAATTGCTGCCGATGAAAATGGACAAGGAAGTTATTACATGCATGACACCCAAGGCGGTGGCCAGCGACGTCTGATCAACTTCGGAGTGCAAAACCCACTGGCGGCCCGAGCGGCGTCTGTCGCCGATAGCTTTGATCGTGGTCCCTCCAATGCCGGCTCCTGCCATGATCCGGTGGGGCAGGATTAGGTCCATTGTCATTTTAACAGTCTGTCCTATTCAGCTGAAATAATTATAAATTTGGGATATCTCCTGGATTTTGCGCATTGCATGCAACAGTATAGTTTCCATGAAATTGAGAACCCTAATTAAAATCTCGTGCGGCTTATTGGTGATAGGATTTGTGGGCGCGCTTCTCTATTTCAGTGCGACGTTGCCAACCTACCAAGAGGTCCAAAAGCAGGCCCTTGGATCCAACCGTTTTTTTGTCGATCGCGATCAAGAGGTTTTGCATGAGTTGCGGGTGGATCTTAACAAAAGGCGCCAGCATTGGGTGCCTCTATCCAGTTTCTCCAATGCTTTAAAGAACACGGTCATTCAGATCGAAGACAAACACTTCACCTCCCATGTCGGTATCGACTTTTGGGCGCTCGGACGGGCTCTTTACTCGACCTTACAGGGCCATAGGATCCAGGGAGCCAGCACGATCAGTATGCAGACGTCTGATCTTATCGATAAGTCCGTGCTTATTGATGGGCAGTCGATCGTTAAGGGTGAGATTCTGGCAAAGTTTCGGCAAATTTTTCGCGGTTTGGCCCTCGATTTGGTCTGGAGTAAATCAGAAATCTTAGAGGCCTATTTGAATTTGGTTCACCTTCGAGGAGAGGTGCAAGGAATCCATTCGTTTTCTAAACTCTATCTGCAGAAATCACCGTTGTTTCTCAATCAATCAGAAAGTGTGGTGATTGCAACTCTTATTCAAGCGCCTAACCGCAATCCCGAGTCTCTTCATAAAAAGGCCTGTTTATTAGGAAAAACCGCCGATTCCTATTTTTCCTGCCAGGATATCGCCGAAGTTGTGAGCAAAATTCAGCAGGGGCCAATGCCATTACACAAACCTCCACAAATCGCTTTGCACTTGGCTCAGCGGTTACGCAACCTCGAAACCCGAGGCAATCAGATTCAAACCACTCTCGATTTTCAAATGCAAACCCAGGTGCAAAAAATTTTAGAAAAGAATCTTTCTTATTTACAGTCTCGCAATGTTCGAGACTCAGCGGCCGTAGTCATTGAAAACAAGACTGGTCATGTTTTAGCTTATGTTGGAACAGTTAAAAAATTCTCGAAAGCTTACCAGGTCGATGGCGTCAACTCGCCAAGGCAAGCGGGGTCCACCTTAAAACCTTTTTTGTACGGTCGGGCCATTGATAAAAAGATTTTAACCAGTTCGTCACTGATTAATGATTCTGAAACGGCGATCAAGTGGGAGGGGGGACTCTATCGCCCCTCCAACTACGATAATAAGTTTCACGGCATGGTCACGGTTCGGCAGGCCTTGGCCTCCTCTTTAAATGTACCAGCGGTTAAAGTGGTGCGAATGTTAGGTCTGTCAGAAACTTACAATGTTATCGAAAACTTAAAATTCCCTGATTTTGAAAAGACGCGGGACACTTACGGAGCGTCTCTGGCTCTTGGAGCCGCTGAAATTCGTCTTCTCGATCTGGCAAATGCCTATCGGGCTTTGGCCAATGGAGGTAAGATGACGCCCGTGGTTTTAGCCCAACAGCCCCATTACGAGTACGGTACAGAATCCGAAGTTCTTTCTGACAATGCGGCCTTTATTATTGGCGACATTTTGTCTGACTCCAATGCAAGACGTATTGGCTTTAATTGGCACTCAGCTTTGGAAACCAGAATGTGGTCGGCGGTGAAGACCGGTACCAGTAAAGATCTAAGAGACAATTGGTGTGTTGGTTACAGTCCGAAATACACCGTTGCGGTTTGGGCTGGAAATTTTGATGGTTCGGCGATGAAGGGTGTGAGTGGGGTGACCGGTGCTGGCTCCAGTTGGAATGAGATCATGCACTGGGTGCATCGCAATCAACCAACAGAGGTCCCATCGCCACCGGCAGACCTAATCTCTCAAGAGGTGCGGATCGAAAATCAAACCGGTACAATCAAAGAATATTTTTTACCCGGAACCTTGCCGACACAAAGGAAGGTTTTGGCTGGCTTAGGCACCAAAATAAAGTTTGAGTTTCCAGTGGATGGCTCCACTTTGACTCTCAATCCCCGAAAAAACCAGACTTCGGCCAACATTTCTATTCGATACAGTGGCGACCTTCCAAATGACGCGACCCTCGTATTTAAGGGCAAAAAATACAATTTCAAAGAGGGGCAATTGGTGGTGCGTGAAATCGAACCCGGTCAACATCATTTTCGAATTGTCAGTGGTACTGGCGAAACCTTGGCGCAAACCCGCTTTAAATTACTTTAATAAACTTTAAATCGATTGTGAGCGGTCTAAGGTTGGTTTTTACCAAAGCCTTTATAGACGAACAATTGCTCTGTTTTTTTAATAAGTTACCTAAGGGTTTAAAAGACAGATTTTTCTCCTAAAATAATTTCAAAGGCAAAATCCTGATTTGAATGTTGGTTCGCAATCTCCTACTTCTACCATCGAGTTAATAGAAACATCCTTTAAGGAGGAAATATGTACCAACTGGTCGCCCTGTTGGCTGCAATATTCTTTGCATCCAATTTTGCCCAGGCCCAAGACGTTCAGTTCTCGCCTGCAAGCAACGCCCCAACAACAACCCAACAGATCAAAGTGGCTTTTCCACAAGCTATGATGAATGTTAACGACGCTTTCAATGTTCAGTGTGTGCCCGAAGTGGCCGGTGATGGATATTGGGCCGACAACAACACGACATGGGTTTATAACTTCAATTTACCGAAAGACGATTACGGTGATGCTTTGCCAATGGCGGGTGGAACTGTTTGCTCAGTCACTCAGAACGTGGCTTTGACGTCGGTGACTGAAGAGGTTTTTGCGCAGGGTAGCCTGCAACACAAGTTCGCTATTGAAGGACCATTTCTAGACAAAGTCTGGGTTCTTCCGGGGAATAATTATAAACTTCGTGAAACCAACCCTGTTCTATTCTTAGCTTATACAGGTGAAATTGATCGCGAGAGTTTATACAGCGGTGGAACTTTCATGTTCTACAAAGATCAATCCTCGGCCCCAGCCAACCGCATCAGTGTGCAGCCCGTTCCTCAAGCCGATTCTGATGAGCTTTTTGAAGTTTTCAAAGAAGCGAACAGTTGGCGTTTTGAAGAATTACAAATTGAAAAAGACAACACCCGTTGGGCCATTGTCACTCTGACCCAGGATCTTATTCCCGGTGCTGAGATGGAGCTTTGGTCAACACAAGTTAAATCGGCTTATAACTCATCCCTCCAGCCTGAAGGTCGTCGTTTTGAGAACTTAGAAGTTCGCGACAACTTTAAAGTGACTGTTTCTTGCTCAAGAGCCGATGATTCTTCTCCTTGTCTTCCAGAAGGTTCTCCTCAAGTTCAATTCAACGCCGAAGTTCCTTGGGAGATCGCAAAAAATGTAAAGATTGAATATGTTCCTCAAGGAAAAAAACAAGAAACATTAGTAGCGTCTCCAAAAGACGAGTCTGTGGCCGGTAGTTGGGCCTCTTGGATTTTAAATCAAATTGATTTTGATCTTGAAAATTCCGAAGCGACCGTCGAGGGCCTTGATTTTTCTCACGTTAAAGTGGCTCCAGAGACTCAAGTTCGAGTTATCTTCCCTGACAATATGGCTGATGTTGATGGGCGCCAGTGGAATGAATCAAGTTACATTCTTCAGTACGGTTCCTACAGCGAATCCATTCGTATGGCCAGTGGCTTCCGAATCATGGAGAGATTGGTCCCGGGAAATAACCATTTCCCTGTTATTATCATGAATTTGAACCAAGAAGTGACAGCCACTTTTTCAGGGCAAAATTCTTGGGAGCCTATTACAGATGTTCCAACAATCCTTAATATGATGATTGCCAATCAATACAATCAGAATAATTCCTGGAAAGAGGGCTTCCAGTACATAAGCCCAATCGCCTCGGCTGGGGTGCCCACACAGCAAGAGACCAATCAGTTGACGGGTCAAGAAAACACTCTTCAGTTGATTGAGTATCAATACGCAACCGATGCCAATGGCGTGAAGTCGGGTGTTTATGCATTGGAGCTTTCCAGTGAGTTAATGGGTGATCAAACACCAAAATTTGCGATGGCAAACGTTACTGATTTGGCCATTCACGTGAAAAAAGGAAGCAGCAAATCCCTCATTTGGGTGACCAGCATGAGCTCTGGCGATGTTGTTCCGCAAGCTTCTGTTGAGGTTTACGGTTGTGATAAGGCAATGAAAGTCAGCGGTGTGACTAACCAACAAGGACTTTTCGAGTTTAATAACTCTCAGCTTCCTAGTTGCGAAACCGATGATTGGTTCCTTCGTGGTCAGAAGTTTTTTGTTTCGGCAAAAACTGAATCTGATATGGCGATGGTTCAAAGTGACCAAAACGTTTATGAAGCTCAAGCCATGAACGCACCGGGCATCGAATACTTCTATTCGCCAATCCAAGAGGGAAACATCAACTACCAAACGGTTATTGGTGTTAACCTTGTAAAACCTGGACAAGTTGTTCCTGTGAAGATTGTTGCCAATCGACCCACAGCCAATGGTTTTGAAAGTGTAAATCCTGCTGAGTTGCCTCAGTCTGTGAATGTCACTTACAGCCAAAACAACAAAATTTCTTATAAATTTGATTTGAACTGGAATAACGGTGCCGCTGAGTTCAAGTGGTCTGTGCCGAAAACGGCCGAGTTGGGTTCTTATCAAATCACTTACACTCCTGAAGGGCAGTCGTATGCTCAAATGATGGGACAGAGTGATATTGAAGTATCAGAATTTAAAATTCCTTTGATGTCAGCCAATCTTGATTTGCCTGCGGCTCCAATGTTGAAGCCTACATCGATTGAAATCGCCGGTATGGTTCAGTATGCCAACGGTGTCGGTGCTAAAGACTTAGCTGTTGATTTCAGCTACTACTTCACACCGACGTCTCTCGAGAACACCGAAGGCTTCGAAGACTTTAGTTTTGCCCGCGGTAAATTTGACCCTAACGGTCAAACTCAAACCCAAGGCAACGCTGGACTTCCTAGTTCTGAGTCGGTTGCTCAGGTTTCTGAAGTTAGTACTAATGACGAAGGAACCGTAAAAATTGATATCGCTGGTGAGTTAGCAGCCAACAATGAAACAGTCGCCACTTTATTGGCTAACGCTACACGCCCTTACTCAATGGTTGTTCGCATGCGATACCAAGACCAAATGGGTGAGTTCCAAACTCTTTCTTCTTCGCGTACGGTTTACAACGCCAGTTCTTATCTTGGATCGAATGTCGTCGCCGGTGATAAAAAAGAAGCGGCTTTACAGGCTGTTATTTTAGGTCTTGATGGCAAGCCTTATACAAATATGGCCGACCTCGAAATCAATGTATTAGAACTTAAAGCCAACGTTGTTGGTGAAGATCTTTTTGGTGGCTTCATTAAAAACAATATTTCCTATGAAGTGGTTCCAACAGCTTGGAATGCCAATTGCTCAACAAATGAAGCTGGCGTAGCCAACTGTGCTGTCGCTGACCTTGAGTTTGGAAGCTATATCTTTGAAGTGGCTTCAAAAACCACGGGTCAAGTGACGTACTCGAAGTTCACTGTTGATCGCATGGGACAAGTGAATGGTGAGTCTGGTGGATACTGGAGCGAAGAAGACCCTGAGGCCTTGTTTATGGTTAACACCGACAAGGAAACCTACGAGGGTGGCGATACTGCTAAATTAAACTTCAACAGTCCTTACGACACCTGTACGGCTCTTGTGTCACTTGAAAGAAGTGATGTTTATGAGGCTTACGTTGATAACAAAGCTTGTGAAAACGGTTACGTCACAGTTCCAGTGGATTCTGAACTGGCCCCTAACGTTTTCGCTTCTAT
The DNA here is from genome assembly GCA_964230555.1 of Bdellovibrionales bacterium. GTDB lineage: Bacteria > Bdellovibrionota > Bdellovibrionia > Bdellovibrionales > JAGQZY01 > JAGQZY01. Next base: position 9,518 of record CAXRIX010000057.1, on the reverse strand, counting down.
ATACTTAGTTAAAGAACGTGTGGGAGTGGTTTCGAAAGATCAAATGGATCTTGGTAAGCCTTCTTTCCGCATCGGTTTTTCCAATCTAAAAATTGATTGGTCTAATTACACGGCTCAAGTCGACGTGGCTTTGGATAAAGATGAGTACAAGCCGGGTGAAACCGCTCAGGTCAGTATTCAGGTTCAACCCGAAGAAGGTCAGCTTCTTAACCCTGAAGCGACTTTGATTGTTGTTGAAGAGAAAATACTTGAAATGAAAGAAAACAAAACCATGGAGTTATTAGCCGCCATGATGAGCCTTCGCGGTCATAGTGTTGAGCTGATCAATGGTTATGATGGAATCGACTCCTCGGCCACCGAAGCGGCCGCCGTTCTTGCTGAAGCGGCCTTGGGTGGAGACGCCAAAGCCGGAGAAGAAGGTGGCGACGGAAGTGATATGGAGACCTTTAAGCGTAAGCTTTTTGACGCTCTTGTCACTTGGCAGACTAATATCCCTGTCATTAATGGCCAAGCTCAGGTCAGCTTCAAGCTGAATGATTCTTTAACCAAGTTTAAAGTTTTTGCTGTTGTACAAGATTCAAGCGAAAAGTTTGGAACAGGAACTTCAGAGTACTTAGCGACTCAAGAGGTACAATCTTATCCCAACATGCCGCCAGTGGCGCGTACAGGTGATAAGTTTCCTGTAACAGTAACTCTTCAAAACAACGGCGCCGCCGATGGTGACTACACTGTGACTGTCGACTACAGCATGTTGGATGCCAATGGCGAAGTGATCTCTTCTGGTCAAATCACCAGCACTCAAACTGTTGGATCGGCCTCTAGCAAGCCTGTCAAAGTCGGTGATTTAGAAGTGTCTGAAGGTGTAGCGAGCGTTTCTTATAACGTGGTTGTTACCGATGCGGCTGGAAATGTTGTGGACTCTGTCGAGCCCGAAGCTCAAATGATCCAACCCGCCATCCCTCTATCTGTTCAAGAAGAGTTCATGGTTCAGATCGATCAAGGCTCTGTGCCGTTTACTTTTGCTAAAGACCCTAAGGCTCTAGCTGGTCAGGGTAAGATCAATGCTCAAGTCTTTGACAGCCTTGTGAATTCAACCCGAGAGAAAGTGAAGCAGGACATTGCTGACAACCCTTGGGCTGAATTGACTATCGAAAACAAAGTCATCGCCGCACTCGTTAAAAACCAAGGCGTCAGTGACGTGTTTGCGGAACTTGTTTCTCAAATCGATGATCAAGGATTTATTAAGTATTATCCAAGAGCCACGAAAGGTAGCTTCTGGATGACCGCCGAAGTTGTTAAACTTATTGGTGCCTTTGATGCTGCTGATCAACTTCCTGAAAATTTAAAAGCGCAGCTTGAATCAGGAATGGAGAAAGCTTTAACGGGTCAATTGGGCGACGACTATTTGGCTCAAAATGAAGCCGTGGCTGCTTACTCAAAGGTCAAAGCTTTGAATGCTATGGGAGCTTTGAATAAAACCAAAGCCGAAGGTTATGCCGCGGCTGTGGTTGACGCTATGTCGACGGTAGCCATGGAAACTCTTCCTGTGAGTGCTTTAACGGAAATGGCTCAAGGGATTGCCGAATTTGCTCCTGGAGCTTTAACTCAATCAGAGGTGTTCTCATACATTACGGGTGGCAAACTTGTTCTCAATAACAAGTCAGCCAAGTTGGATGATGCCGCGGCCTTCTCTTGGTGGGGTTACAGTGATGAGACTATTGGGACAGCTAAATTGGTCCAAGCTTTGAGTCTTGAAGCTCGCACCACTGGTGCCAGCAGTGCCGACAATTATCTCGACAATCTTGTCACTGGTATTGTCAATGCCAACAAAGCAGGTGCTTGGTACACCATGCGCACGCAAGCTTGGGTTGTCGCAGCTATGATGGAATTTGCTAAAACTTACGAGTCGGTTCCGGTTTCGGGTCAAACTCAAGTCAAAAACAGTGAAAGCATTTCTAGCAGCACTGTGGTTTGGGATCAGAACAACACCCAAGGTGGTGTGTCGACGGATTGGAAAACCGATGAAGCCACAGTGACTTTCACTCATAATGGTGATGGGCAACCTTGGGCTTCGGTAACGGCGTCTTCAGCTGTGAAGTTGGAAGGCCCTAATTACAAGGGGATCCAAGTGACGAAAACTGTTGAAAACGTGACTCGCCAAGATGGAAGCTATCAGGCGGGTGATCTTATCAACGTCACTGTTAAGGTTTCAGTGAATGGCCCTGTGAACCACGTGGCCTTGTTTGATCCAATTCCTGGTGGCGCTAACATTCTTTCCGAAGGATGGGGTGGTTTTAGTAGTGCGCAGCCAAGCTATTCTGGCTACAAAGTGTACTTCAGCTTCCTGCCAGCCGGTGAGACTGAAGTGAGCTATCAGTACCAGTTAAACAATCCTGGTACGTTTAATGTTTCTCCAACTCGAGCTGAGGCCCTTTACGAGCCTGGATTCTTTGGAGAGATCCCGAATGCAACAATGGAAGTGGCTCAGTAACGACTCTGAAGACCCATTCTTTGAATAAACCCGCCCTTTGTGGCGGGTTTTTTTTGCCCTTTCAGCGTCATTTGCCGCAGAGGTTTGCTTTTCATCAAATCCGCCTAATTTCAGGTCACCCTGTAAGATTCGGACTGAAATTTTTTCTATTTTCCATGTTCTTTGGTTTCTTTTCGTCGACAGGTTTGGTAAGAAAATCCCATAAATACTCGGAAAAAGGAGATTCTTGTGATCGAGCGCTACACAAGAATGGAAATGGGCCGCCATTGGACCCAAGAAGCCCGTTTTGAATGCCTCAAGGACGTGGAATTGGCCGTTGCCAAAGCCCAGGCTGACCTTGGGATCATCCCCCAAGAAGCCTCCGATGTGATTCAGGAAAAAGCGGCTTTTGAAATTGATCGAATTCTAGAAATTGAAAAAGAGACCAAGCACGACATTATTGCCTTTGTTTCCAATATGGCAGAAAACGTGGGTCCGCATGGACGTTATCTCCATTATGGGATGACGAGCTCTGATGCGTTGGATACCGCCTTAAGTGTTCAAGTCAAAAAAGCCGCTCCGGTTCTTTTTGCCTCGTTGGACAAACTTTTACAGGCTCTGAAAGATCAAGCACTGGCCAATAAAAAAACTCTATGTTCAGGACGCACCCATGGCATGCATGCTGAGCCGACAACCTTTGGTCTTAAGCTGGCCGGTTTTTTTGCTGAGTTTTGTCGTCACCGAAAACGTTTGCAGGTGGCTGTCGATGGTATGGCGATAGGTAAACTCAGTGGTGCTGTGGGGACATACTCTTTTCTTAAACCAGAAGTTGAAGTCAAAGTTTGCCAAACTCTTGGTTTGAAGCCGGAAACGGTGGCAACACAGGTGATCCCACGCGATCGCCACGCCGAATTGTTTTCGGCCATTGCTTTGGTCGGAGGAGCTTTAGAGCGTTTAGCCGTTGAGTTTCGTCACTTGCAGCGCAACGAAGTGGCCGAGGCCTTTGAGGGATTCAGTAAAGGGCAAAAAGGCTCAAGCGCCATGCCTCATAAAAAGAATCCCATCAGTTCTGAAAATATCACAGGCTGCGCCCGACTGCTGCGCTCTTATTGCCTGTCATCCATGGAGAATATGGCTCTCTGGCATGAACGAGACATTTCTCACTCTTCCGTTGAAAGAGTTATTTTTCCTGATGCTTTTATTCTTTGTGACTATGCTCTTCATCGTATGGCCGGAGTGGTCGAAAATTTAGAGGTCAATCCCGAGCGTATGTTACAGAATATGGACCTGTCTCAGGGGCAACTGTTCAGTTCTCACTTGCTCTTGCATATGGTGGATCAGGGGCTGTCGCGAGAAGAGGCTTATAAGAAAATTCAATCGGCCTCTCACAAACTTTTACCAGGCGAACATTTACGCGAGCAGCTTCTTGTGAACGAGGACACGCAAGAGTATTTTAATCAGACGGTGATCGATGAAATATTCTCTGGGCAGCGTCACCTTTCACAGGTCGATGCAATTATTCAAGGAGCTCTTGATGAGTTACGCTAAAGGCGATCTTTTGTATGAAGGCAAAGCTAAAAAAATATTTCATGTAACGGACCATGCCGATTTGGTGTGGCAAGAGTTTAAAGATTCCTTCACGGCCTTTAATGGTGAGAAAAAAGCCACAATGGAAGGCAAAGGAAAAATAAACTGCGCCATCGCCACTCATATTTTTAAGAAACTGGCCGCATCGAACATACCCACTCATTTTGTAGAAAATCCAGATGCGGTTGATATGGTCACCACTAAACTCGAAATGATTGATCTTGAAGTGGTGGTTCGTAATGTATTGGCCGGTTCTACGGCGAAGAAATTGGGGATCGAAGAGGGGACGCCCATGGAGCGACCGCTGGTTGAGTTCTATTATAAGAAAGACGAGTTAGGCGACCCCTTTATCAGTGACGACCAAGCCATCATGCTTAAAACCGTTCGTCAAGATCAAGACATTCAAGTTTTGAAAGAGCGCGCCTTGCAGGTCAATACGGTTATTCAGTCGATGTTCGATCAGGCTGGTATTCGGTTGGTGGATTTTAAATTAGAGTTTGGCTACAGTGCCGATGGCACTATCGTCCTGGGTGACGAAATCTCTCCTGACAGTTGTCGGCTGTGGGATAAAGACACCGACGAAAAAATGGACAAAGATCGCTTTCGTCGCGACTTGGGTCAGGTCCTTGAAAAATATCAAATGGTTTTAGATCGATTAACAAAGTAGGGGTTATGAAATTTGGACTTAAAATTTTACCAAAACCAGAAGTTCTGGATACACAAGGTCGAGCCGTGCAAAGCACTTTGGAGCGCCACGGATTTGCTTTAAGTGATTGTCACGTTGGGCGTTACATTGTCTTTGAAGTACAAAACGATGATCCCGACAAAGCAAAAGAAATGGCCACTGCCATGGCTGAGAAAGGACTTTACAATCCTTTGATTGAATCTTACGAGTTGGAAAAATTATGAGTCGGGTGGGCGTTTTAAGGTTTCCAGGCACCAACTGCGATCGCGATATCTGGAAATCCATCGAATTGAAAAATAAAACTCCGGAATGGCTTTGGTATGAAGACAGCTTTGATCCCAAGGCTTATGATGCCTACTTGGTGCCCGGTGGATTTAGCTACGGGGACTATCTTCGTTCAGGAGCTTTGGCGGCTTTAAGTCCGGCTGTGGACTCCTTAAAAGAGGCCGCTGAGCTGGGAAAACCAATTTTTGGAATTTGCAACGGATTTCAGATTCTTTGCGAGTCCGGACTGCTACCAGGAGCCTTGATGCGTAACGAGTCCGGTCGCTTTATTGATCAGTGGGTGGATTTAAAATTGCAAAACAGCAGTCAATGGGCGCCTTACGAAACTGGGAAAGTGTTTCGCATGCCGATGGCCCACGCGGATGGACGTTTCTTTATTAACGAAGACGGCTTGCAAAGCTTAAAAAACAACAAGCAGATCTGGCTCACCTATGAATCCAATCCCAATGGTTCGGTCGAAAATATCGCCGGGATTATGAACGAGAAAAAGAATGTTGTGGGGATGATGCCGCATCCCGATCGGGCGCTCTTCGATTGGATGGGGAGCACTGACGGTTTACAATTTTTTGATTGGAAAGGATGAGCTCGATGGAACTTCAGGAAAAACTCAAACTCTATCGAATCAATGAAGCCGAGTACGGAAGAATTCAAGAGCTTTTAGGTCGCGAACCACAAGGCGTTGAGTGGGCCGTCTTTTCAGCTCTTTGGAGTGAACACTGTTCCTACAAAAGTTCGAAAGTGCATTTAAAGAAATTATTTAATCAATCGGATCGAGTCCTTGAGTCCTTCGGAGAAAACGCTGGAATTGTGGATCTTGGTGAAGGTGAACGCGTGGCTTTTAAAATGGAAAGCCATAATCACCCCAGCTTTATTGAGCCTTACCAGGGAGCCGCCACCGGAGTCGGCGGAATACTGCGTGATATTTTCACCATGGGGGCGCGCCCCATTGCTTTGGCTAATTATCTTTGTTTTGGTGAGCCTGAAGCTGAGCGCATGCCCGAGTTGATCGATGGGGTGGTGCGTGGCATTGGTGGCTATGGAAACTGTGTGGGTGTACCGAATATCAGTGGCCAGACCAATTTCCATAAATCCTACAACGGCAACATTCTAGTGAACGCGATGGCCGTGGGTCTTTTTACCAAAGACGATCCCATTTGCCTGTCAAAAGCTAAAGGCAAAGGCAATCTTGTAGTTTACGTGGGTGCCAAGACCGGTCGTGATGGTGTGCACGGAGCCAGTATGGCCAGTGAGTCCTTTGATGAGGATTCAGAAAGCAAACGTCCCACCGTACAAATCGGAGACCCTTTCTTTGAGAAACTATTGATCGAATCTTGCTTAGAGGTCATGAAAAAAGATCTGGTCGTGGCCATTCAAGATATGGGAGCCGCCGGTATCACCAGTTCCAGTTTTGAAATGGCGGATAAAGGCAATGTCGGTTTGACCATGCGCTTGGACGAAGTTCCGTTGCGTGATGAGACCATGACCCCTGAAGATATTCTACTTTCAGAAAGTCAGGAGCGCATGCTTTTAATCTGTGAGCCTGAAAAGTTAGACGCTCTCCAGAAAGTTTTTCACCACTGGGGTCTTGATGCCGTCAGTATCGGTGAGGTCATTGATGAACCCGTGGTGCGCATTCAGTGGAAAGGGGAGACTCTCACTGAAATGAGCCCGAAGATGGTGGTTGATAACGCTCCTGAATATGAGCGTCCTTACAAAGAATGGCAGAAAAAATCTGATGAAAGCTTCGTCGGAGCTAGCGATAACTTTGAAAACCTGGACGAATTGAAAACCCTTCTTGCCGATCATCGCGGTTGCTCGAAAGAGTGGGTCTATAAGCAGTACGATCAGCGTGTTGGTGCAAGCACGGCTCGCGACTGCTCCTCAGATATCGGCGTAATTGCCCTTCCCAGTGGTCGCGCTCTGTCTGTGGTTTTAGGTTGTCGGCCCCATATCATGCGACAGGATGCTTGGATGGGTGGTGTTGACAGTATCGCCTATCCAGCCATTGAGATGGCGGCCAAAGGCTTTGAGGCTCTTGCCACCACCGATTGTTTGAATTTTGGGAACCCAGAGAAAACAGAAGTGATGTCCGAGTTTGTTGCGGCTCTTGATGGAATGAACAAGGCTTGTGAAGCCTTTGTCACACCTATTATCAGTGGGAACGTCAGTTTTTATAACGAAACCTTAGATAAGGGTGTTTCACCCACTCCGAGTACAGGATTGGTGGGGCTGCGCCCGTCGGTCAATAATATCCCTCACTCCTCTTTTATGAGTGAAGGCGATGAAGTGATTCTTGTTACCTTAGGGGATGGATGGAGTACGGGGTATAAAGCGGAGATGCAATCTCAGAACTCTCGCTATCATTTCAGTACAGAGCTTAGTGAGTTAGCTAAGCGCACTCAGAGTTTGCGTGAGGTGGTTAACAGTGGGGGCGTCAGTGCCTCTCGTATTGTCGGTAATTTTGGATTGGCTTATACGTTGGCGCGAATGACTCTTGCCAACCAAAAAGGAGCCGACATCCGTTATGAAGGGCCCGCCACCTACGAGGCCTTTTACCAAGTGGTGCTGACAACGTCTAAAGACAATTCAGAATACCTGTTAAAACAACTTCGCGACCATGAATTGGGTGCTGAAGTGATTGGCTCAGTGACAGGGGAGTCCTTAAAGTGGAACGGTAAACAGTTGAGTACAAAGGATATAAAGGAAGTCTATGAGACCTCATGGGGCAAAATTTTCCCACAGCTTTAAAGAAGAATGCGCGGTTTTTGGAATTTGGAATCATCCAGAAGCCAGTCGCTTGGCTTACCTTGGGCTCTACGCCCTTCAGCATCGCGGCCAAGAAGCCAGTGGGATCGTTAGCGTCTTTGAAAACGAGCATCGTCTTCACAAAGATCACGGACTGGTGGCCGATGTTTTCACCGAGGAAGTTTTAGACACCTTAAAGGGGCGGGCAGCCATTGGTCACAACCGCTACTCTACCACCGGTGCCAATGAAAAATATAACATTCAACCTTTGAAAGCCAAATTGTTTAACGGGCCCGTTTCACTGGCCCATAACGGCAACATTATCAACTCTCAGCCACTGCGACGAGAATTGCAAAAGCAAGGTTCGATTTTTCAAGGGACAAATGATACCGAACTGTTCCTCCACTTAATTGCCCGCAATCCAAAACCCGATATGATGGAGTGTTTAAAAGAAGAGCTCCCAAAACTTGAGGGTGCGTTTTCGATGGTCATGGTCACCGATAAACAATTGATTGCCGCCCGCGATCCCCATGGTTTTCGTCCCTTAGTTTTGGGTGAAATTTTAGTGAAAGGTGGAAAGGCTAAAGTTTTGGCCTCAGAAACCTGCGCCTTCGATCTAATTGGCGCCAAGTTTATTCGTGAAATCGAGCCCGGAGAAATTTACTGGTGTGATGACCAGGGTGAAGGCTCATTTATGATGAGTCATGTTCCCAATCGAAAGAACCAGTGTGTTTTCGAGCATGTCTATTTTGCGCGTCCTGATTCCATCGTTTTTGGTCATAGTGTTTATGAAACCCGCAAAAAGTTGGGTGCTCACTTAGCGAGAGAAGATGGACCCATCGATGCCGATTTGGTGATTCCGGTTCCTGACAGTGGCGTGCCGGCGGCTCTGGGATACGCCCAAGAAAGTCAGCTGCCTTTTGAATTGGGAATTATTCGCAATCACTACGTCGGGCGAACATTTATTGAGCCCAAGCAAAACATTCGAAGTTTTGGAGTAAAGGTAAAACTCAATCCTCAGGCGGCGGTTTTAAAAGATAAAAAAATTATTGTGATCGATGACTCATTGGTGCGCGGAACCACCTCGCAAAAAATTATTAATTTGGTGCGTGCCTATGGAGCCAAAGAGGTTCACATGCGCATAGCCGCGCCACCGACCATCGGACCATGTTACTACGGTGTCGACACTCCGACCAAAGATCAATTGATTGCCCATACCCATTCTATCGAAGAGATTCGCAAATATATTGGCGCCGATACTTTGAAGTACGTCAGTATGGACGGATTGATGGCAGCCGTGAATGACAGTGAAGAGCAAAAGTTTTGTGCCGCTTGTTTCACGGACAACTATCCCACAAAGATTGAATGGTAAAACCAGATCGCCTTTTGCAGATATCAGTTGGGTCGCCTGCCTATTTTCTAATATTTGCCTGCTAATGATGGAATCAGCTGAGAACTAACGAGTAATCGCCTTTTGCATAAAAAAAAGAGCTCCACGGGAGCTCTTTTGTCACATTATCGATTGATATTTTAAAGCGCCTGAAAGGTCACCAGCATCCATGTCCGAAGTTGCATCCACGCAACCACCATCTAGAGACTGATCGATAACGCTGTTCTGGTTCACTTCTTCTAAAGAAAGAATGCTACTAGGATTGAGCTGAAAAGTCCCGTCGCCACGATCCGACTGAACAACACCTCTGCGAGTTAATAAGTTGATGTCACACTGAAGAAAACTAAGGTCCAAAG
>CAXRIX010000056.1:0-35139 GCA_964230555.1 Bdellovibrionales bacterium | reverse complement strand
TTCGACGGGTGCTAATTTGACCGTGGGTACAAACGACAGTTTTGACCTCGATTTCGAAACCAATGGCACCAGTAAAATGACATTAACTACATCTGGAAAACTTGGAATTGGCACGACTGCACCCTCATCACGGTTGACTGTCGTGGGATCTCCTGTCGACGGGTCACTGGACGATATTCGCATCGTTGCCAGTCGCGATACCGCAAGCTCAACCGTTGCTTTCGAAGCTAAAAGACAGCGGGAAACAGGTGGCTACCTCCTTGATGGTGATAAAATTTTTAGTTTAATTGGGCAGTCCTATAATGGCGTCGACATGAAAACAGATACAACTGCTGGTGGTGATTCAGCCTCTATCGAGTTTTACGTTGCAGCAAATCACGCTCTCAATGACATACCTGGTGAAATTCGATTCAATACTGCCGACGTCGGGGAGTCCAACGATACAACACGAATGACAATTGCAAGTAATGGATATGTCGGAATTGGCGATACGACACCAGGAGCCACACTGCAAATCACAACTCCTGTAGGCGACACAAATCCATTGATTCAATCCAACCATCAGGGAACTGGACATTTGATGCAATTAAGCACTTCTGGGGTCTCGAAGTTGAGAATATCGAACGAAGGATATTTAGGGATTGGAGACTATGTGACACCGACAATTCCTCTTTACATAGGAAACCTAGGAGCCGACGTTCTTGGTCGTATCCGAGTTCATACTGAGCATGACTCAAGCTCTGCAGGCTCATCTTTTGAAGGGTATCGTAAACGCACCACTGGAACAGGAGCCGTTCAATCAGGTGACGACCTTTTGAGAATAACTGCTAGAGGCCATGACGACACGGGATGGGTGCACAGCGACCGAGGCATTCTAAGCATTGAGGCCAGTGAAACCTGGACCTCTTCAGCAAACGGAACTCAGATGAAGTTCTACGTCACACCCAATGGAGCAACATCTACATCGGAAGTCATGGCAATCGAAAATAATGGTGATGTTGGTATTGGAACATCCTCTCCACGCACAGCCTTAGATGTTAACGGGTCCATTGCTTCAGCGCCGGCCGATGCCGAGGCTGCCAACACGATTGACTTTGCTAATTCTAACTTTGGTTACACGGCTCAAAGTTGTGGTGATGCCACATTTAATCTCCACAACATGAAAGATGGAGCCACCTACACAATGGCTGTCCAAGGAACCTCGTCTGGCACCTGTGATTTTAATGCCTTTAGTGATGCAGGCTCGACACCTCTGACAGTCAAATTCCCACCTTCCCACGCCGCCTCAACGGCCGGGACAGAAACCCTTTATTCCTTTGTGGTTATCGGAAGCAGTGTCTATGTGGCGTGGATTCCTGGCTACACACCGTAAGAATATCGTAATTTCAATAGGTTAGCTTCGCACTCATTTCTTGATATTCGTCTCGCTTTTTAATAAGTTGGGTCCTTTCCGATCCATCCGAAAAGGGAGACCTGACCATGCCCATCAAGCAGCTGACTGAAGAACAAGTGCGCACAATGACTTTGGAAGAAAAAGATCAGTGGTGGCTCGACAACGTCTACCGCGGCAATATGCGCCAACTGACAATCCGGTCGGCGATCACCGGAGCCCTTTTAGGAAGTATCCTTAGCTTAACCAATCTTTATATCGGTATTAAAACCGGTTGGACTCTGGGTGTGGGAATCACTTCGGTTATTCTTTCTTTTGCCACCTTTAAAATTCTGTCTAGTCTTAAACTGGGTGACGAAATGACCGTCCTTGAAAACAACGCCATGCAATCGATCGCCACAAGTGCGGGTTACATGACGTCTCCGCTAATGGCGTCCCTACCCGCTTACATGATGGTCACGGGAGAAGTGATTCCGATGTGGCAGGCCTATTGGTGGATGGTGGTCCTTGGCCTTCTGGGTGCTTTATTCGCCTTCCCTTTAAAAAAACGTTATATCAACGACGAGCAGCTTCCGTTCCCTGAAGGCTACGCCGCTGGTGTGGTTCTTGAAAACTTACACGAATCTGATGGAAAAGAAGGATTGGTCAAAGCCAAAATTCTTGGAATTGGTGCCATCAGTGCCGCCCTTATTGAATTTTTTCGAACTGGATCCATTCTAGCCAAACTAAAATTGGATGCGTTAACGATCCCCGCCCATTGGGAGGACATCTTCGGTATCAATCCCAAAGTCGCCGGCATTCCAATGAAAGAGCTAACCATCGGCATGGACACCTCCATTGTGATGATGGGAACCGGTATGTTGATGAGCATCCGCGCCACAGCGTCGATGCTTCTTGGAGCGGTTCTTAATTATTTCATCTTAGCTCCCATAATGATTAACAAAGGCATTATTGTGGGTACTGGTTTTAAAAATATCACCATGTGGGCTCTCTGGGGAGGGGCGGCGATGATGACAACAGCCTCTCTTTATTCTTTCTTCGCCTCTGGTAATACACTTTCTAGCATCGTTGAGTTGTTCAATCGCAAAAAAGAGAAGAAACAAAAAAAGAGCGATATCCTTGAGCATATCGAACTTCCCAAGAAGATTTCCTATATTGGAGTCCCTATCCTATCAATCATCATCATGATTATGGGTAAGCAATTTTTCAATATTGACTATGTCTTGTCGGCGATCGCTGTCCCCTTGGTCTTTATCTTTTGTATCATGGCTGTGAAATCCACGGGGGTGACTGCTATCACACCCGGAGGCGCCCTTGGTAAAATGACTCAGGTGACTTATGCCGTTTTAGCTCCAGGAAATATGGGAACCAACTTGATCAGTGCTGGAATCACATCTGAAGTTTGCCTCAGTGCTTCGAATCTTCTGATGGATATCAAGCCGTCTTATATGCTGGGTGGAAAACCCAGACACCAGGCCATGGGGCATGCCATTGGTATTTTTTGCGGAGGATTGGTTGCCGTTCCCGTTTTCTATATGATGTTTGATGGTGACATTTCAAAGTTCTCTACGGAACAATTCCCAATGCCTGGGGCCACAGTGTGGAAAGCCGTCGCCGAAGTGCTTTCTGAAGGACTGGGCGCATTGCACCCCACAGCTCAGGTGGCGGTTCTTATTGGTGGCGCCATGGGTATTGTCTTCGAAATTCTTGGAAAGAAAACCAATGGGCGCTTTCCTCTTAGCCCAGTGGCCTTCGGAATTTCTTTTGTTCTGCCTTTTCATATTTCCCTTGAGTTCTTTTTAGGATCTTTGATTTTTTGGTTGATGGCTCGCAAGCCCGAAGAGAAAAGATCGGCTCGCTTCAGCACCATTCTAGACAATAAAGAAACTATTGGTGCTGGAATCATTGCCGGTGGATCCATTGTTGGAATTGCTCTGATGATTGCCGAAACCCAGCTGTAAAAAACATGTTGGCTTTGTAAGCCCATAGACCAAAAGCATCGTTAAAATGACGATGCTTTTTTATTTTGATCGAAGTCTCGAGAACAAAAATACTTCTTCTTTGATATATTTTTAGAATAGCAGTGTTTTTTACTTTCAGTAGAAAAAGAAAATGGGACTGTGACCGACAACCGCTGACCTTTAATCGCTCTCTGGGTGACTTCACTCTTTTCAACGCACGCGCTCGAGGAGCAAAAAAAAAGCACCTTTTAAGAAAAGGTGCTTTGGGTTTGGTTGTGTGTTGTTCTTAAGTTTATTTCGTTTTGGTTGCGTTGGCCGCTGTTTCAACAGGTTTTTTAGCCTTCGCATCGTCTTTATCTGGCGAACCAAATTTTACGTCGGTTCCATCAAGGCACTTGTAGCCAGAACCTTCAATGTTCGAACGAATCTTTTCGAAGGTATCCGAACAAATGGATGGAGTCGATTCGGCCCATGCCACCTGTTGAGTGTCTCCAAATTTTGTATAATTCACTTCACAGCGCTTCTCACGCTTGTCCAGTGTCACCAGTCGCTGATCTTTACCAACTAAACAAGTGTAAGCTTTGTTGTCGGCTTGTTCTTTCTTTTCAGCTTTCTTTTCAACTTTCTTCTCTACTTTTTGGGCTTGTTTTTGACCTTGATCCACTGCTGGCTTGTGAGCACATGATACAGTGAAGCCTAAAAAACCAACCAAAATGACTAGTGAACTAGCTCTCATAATAAATTCTCCTTTGTGTTTTGCTTAAAAAGTTTGTAGCAGACCCCTCTGCATACCCGTAACTAGGAGCATGATTTGTGCCAGCTCAGAACGAATTGAGACCTTCCAATTTGATACAACTGAAAAAAGGTGAATTCCGGTGACAAAATTTGAACGTACCAATTTGAGATCAGTGAATAATGAAGGTCACTGAACTGTAAAGAATTCAAGTCGCTGATCTCAGCAGTGGTTAACTCTCACCGTGTGCTAAGGTGCGCTGTCATAAACCCATAATTCTAAAGGAGAAAATATGAACAAGGTTTTATGTTTTGTGTTCGCAATGGCTTTCGGCTCTCAAACCATGGCTGGCTATAATGGTGGGTACTCAAGCCGCTCTTGTATCTCGGCCTCTGGACGAACTGTTTTTACTGATGCGAGTGACTGGGACAATCCTCAATCTGGAGCCATGCGACTGATTATTGATGGCGCTGAGGCCACCTATGATTTCGCCGACGCCAGCGTCGAAATGGCCGGTGATGATGGCCGTCTTTCGGTATTAAAGAATGGCGTTGAGGAAATTTTCGTTAATTACAATGCGCAAAACCAAACAGTTGTTGTCACAGTGAATGTTGATCCTCGAAAAGACAGTTGGGCGAGCGAGAATGTGCGAACCGAAAGTTTTGACGTCCATATGACATGTAAATACTACGACTACGCCAATCCTATCTAAATCGTTGTCGATCAAGATCCCTACTGCGGTAGGGATCTTTAATGAAGTGAGGCTTTCTTAAAAATCAAAAACTGGTTGTTGGCAGGCATCTCGTGATCTTCAACCAAAAGAAAGCGTCGCTTTTTCAACTCTTCAACAACCACCTCAAAGTCACGTATTCCGCCTTGCGGAAAACGCTCCTGAATCCAGGATTCAAACTTCTCGTTGCTTTCAGTGGTAAAGGCCCCGTTGTACTTAAAGGCGCCATAGACCATAAATAAAGACTCTTCAGGGAGGCTCTCAAGATCATCAAACAGCTGAAGGCAGTTATTCCAGGACATAATGTGCAGGGTATTGGCTGTGAAGACGCTATCGAAGTTGCCTTCGGGGAAAGAGTCCTGCCCCACCTCATACTCCACAGGCCCTTTAACGTTACTTCGAGGAAAGTCTTTTAACCACATCTGAATACCTTCATGGCGGTCAGCAAGATCGGCCAAAGTCCATGTCATTTCTGGAAAATGCGGGGCCATAAAAATGGCGTGTTGTCCGGTGCCGGCTCCGACTTCAAGGAGGGACTTGTAACCGGTTAAATACTTTTTAAGAACCTCTAAAATCGGTTCACTGTTTTTGTCGCAAGATAAGGCGTAAGGTTTTTCTGGAATCATAAATCTATCGGCAGGTGTCTAACATGGTTTGAATATTATGGCTTGAACCGCGCAAGGAAAACTGGGCCTCGCGAGTGGCTCCCTGTTTATTAAGGTAACTCATTGTAAAAGTGGAATCCGCCTTCAAACGATTGACCAAGGCATTGCGATCTCTTAGGCGATTGGCGACAATGGATTGATCGCCATTGGCGGGCTGCATAAGTGTCATATTGAAAACCGGTGTCTCAGGTCGATCGCTTTGGGCCGAAGCCTCGTAGTACTCCGTATCGGGAGACGCTTCAGGGAAAGAGATCACCATGGGATAACTGTAATCGCCTTGGCCAGTGGCCAGTTTTATCACTTGTAAGGTCCAAAGCTCAGATTGTCCGTTGATGATGACTTCGGTGGTGGTTTCGGCCAAGCACCCCATCTTTTCAAGTGGAGTCATCACATCTTTTTCAGCGCGCCAATCTTTAAGATGACTGATTTCCTCAGCTTCAGCAACACTACCAAAAAGAATGCCGACACCGATGATTGTTGTTAGGAATTTCATTAAAGACCCCCGTCTTCGCCTGTGGCGGCCAATTTAGCACAGCTTCTTTTATAATCAAAACCTCGATTTAATTTTTTAACTACTGGAAACCATTCACTTTTTAATGTCATTGACTTCAAACAGTGAGATCGAGATAACCCCCATATGGCAACAACAGAAATTACCAAAGACAACTTTAAAGACATTTACGAGAAAAATGAAATCGTTATTATCGATTTTTGGGCCTCATGGTGTGGCCCTTGTATGAGCTTTTTGCCGGTCTACGAAAAGGTCTCTGAGGATCATCCGGACATCGTGTTTGGCAAGGTCGACACCGAAGTGGAACAGGAGCTTGCCGCTCATTTTTCGATTCGCAGTATCCCCACGCTAATGGTCATTCGCCAAGGCTACGAGGTTTTTTTCCAACCGGGTGCCCTTTATGAAGAACAGCTGATCGAGCTTGTCACGAAAGTCAAAGAACTGGACATGGATGAAGTGAAAAAGAAGCTCGATGCTGAAGATCAAAAAGCGGATTCTTAATCTGTTAGAATAAGGTCGACAAACTTAAGGTAGCGCAACTCGCGACAAGCATGGGGGAAGGGATGATCGAAACCCTGCCCCGAAACTCGAAGAATCTGCCCCCGTCGCCGGGCTTTCGATAAGGACTCATCGATAATTTCAAAAAAATCTTGGAACGTTATGTGGCTAGAACAGCTGGACAACACCAAATGATGTCCTTTTTCAACCAACTGCGCCGCTTTCGAAAAAAGATCGATGTAAGAGCGAGTGGCCTGACCTTTGGTTTTCTCTGAGTGAGTCATCGACGGCGGATCGACCATGACTATTTGAAAGGGGTCTGATTGGCTTTCGATGAACTTAAAAACATCTTGCCCAATGGTTTGATGCTTGTCCTTTTCTAGTCCATTGAGCCGCCAGGCTTCGTCAGCCATAGCAAGTGCAGGTTCCGACAGATCAACGCTGGTCACCTGTTTGGCTCCCCCCAAGCCGGCATACAGAGAAAAACCACCCGTATAACAAAACAGGTTTAAAACCCACTTGTCCCGACTGATTGTTTGTAAATAAGCACGGTTATCCCGCTGATCCAGAAAGAACCCAGTTTTTTGTCCGTTGACCACATCGACCACAAACTGAACGCCATTTTCTTTAATTTGTAAGGGCGACTCCGAGAGTGGTTGACCAAAAGTCTGCCCCTCTCTTGAATCAGACCGACGGGGCTTACAATAAACCGACTGAATTCCCTTTTGATTTAGGAGCCACTCAGCCACGAATTCTTGGTCCCAAAACTCAAAACAAGAATCACCATCAAATTGCAATACAGCCACTTGATCGTAGACGTCGCAAACCAGACCCGGTAAGCCATCTCCTTCGCCATTGATCAAGCGAAAGGCATTGGTTTGGTCAGTCCTTAGTGGCTCCCTGAGTTTCCAGGCGGCCTGCAGTCTTTTTTGGTAAAAAGCCGAATTGGGCGGTTTTGACGCCGTCGATAGAATTCTAAGAGCCAAGGGTCCCTGGGGGCTAAACAGGCCCCAAGCCACATCCTTGCCTTTGCGATCGACGACTCGGCAAAGGCAGGCCTGTTTGGCACTCTTATCGGTTTTGATGGCCTCACGATAGACCCAAGGATGGCCTCGAAGAATGTTTTTTCGCAAATCACGGGTCAGTTGAACTTTAAGCACCCCCCACTTATACTTGTCCTATGAAGGAAAACAATAAGCCCATCCTATTTTTCGACGGCCACTGTAATCTTTGCAATGGGTTTATCGACTTTTTGGTCCGTAAAGATCGAAATAGAAAGGTTCTTATTGCTTCTCTACAAGGGAAAACGGCTCAAGAAAAGCTTCCTCCAGAAGCCATCGAGAAATTGGCTTCTGTGGTTTATTTGGATTCCAGCAACCAACTTCACTTTAAATCCTCGGCTATTTTTAGAGTCGCTTGGCAAGTGGGTGGCTGGCTGCACATCATTACACCGTTTCGAATCTTGCCCCGGTTTTTCACAAATTGGATTTATGATTTTGTGGCCCTCACCCGCTATTCGTTCTTTGGCCGTCGCGACTCCTGTCGTATTCCCACTGAGGAAGAACGCCTGCATTTTCTTGATTGAATCTTAACGGCTTAAAGGCTTGAAATGTAAAGTAGAAGTGGACAAACGTACCAATCGAGGCTAACTTTCCTCATTTACAATTGAAATTTTAAGGAATTCGTCATGTCGATACCCATTCGTAATATTGCTATCATTGCCCACGTGGATCACGGAAAAACCACTCTTGTTGATCACCTTCTGAAACAAAGTGGAACTTTCCGAGCCAACGCTGAAGTTGACGAACGGTTTATGGACAGCATGGATCTCGAAAGAGAGCGCGGCATTACCATTGCCGCGAAAAACGCGTCTTTTAACTACAAAGATATCAAAGTGAACATTGTTGATACCCCCGGGCACAGTGACTTTGGTGGCGAAGTTGAACGTATCCTTGATATGGTCGATGGGGCCATTCTTCTTGTTGATGCCAGTGAAGGACCTCTTCCTCAGACTCGCTTTGTTTTAGAAAAAGCCTTAAAAAAAGATATTAAAATTATCGTTTGTATCAATAAAATCGATCGTCCGGATGCTCGTATCGATGAGGTTCACAATGAAATCTTTGATCTGTTCATCGATCTCGATGCCACCGAAGAGCAAGCCGACTTCGATGTTATTTACGCCATTGGTAAGGATGGCATAGCCACCACCAACCCTGACGAACTGAATGACAATTTGGAAGTTCTTTTTGATTGGATTATCGAAAAAATTCCCTCCCCTGTCGCCGACGTCGATGGCCCTTTGCAACTACTGGTCGCCAATATCGACTACGATGACTATGTCGGACGCCTGGGTATCGGGCGCATTCGTTCAGGCTCGATCCGAGTCGGGCAAGACGTTTTAGTTTGCCAGGAAAAGGGCGACAAAAAAATTAAGGTCAGTACATTGTTCAAGTACAGTGACTCCCAAAAAGTCAAAACAGATGCCCTTCATGCCGGAGACATTGGCATCGTCGCTGGCTTTGAAGAAATCTTTATTGGTGACACTCTTACCGACCCAAGCAATCCAAAACCACTAGAAAGAATCTCTGTTGATGAGCCTACTGTGGCTGTGGTTGTTTCTGTTAACGACAGTCCGTTTGCTGGGACAGAAGGCAAGCAGGTCACCAGTCGAAAAATTAAAGAGCGTTTGGAAAAAGAACTTTTATATAATGTGGCCATTCGTGTTGAAGACACTGACTCTCCAGAAAGCTTTAAAGTTTTAGGGCGTGGAGAACTGCAACTTTCGGTGTTGTTCGAGCAAATGCGACGGGAAGGTTTTGAACTCTTGGTCAGTAAACCTCAGGTCTTGATGCATAAAGAAGACGGCGTATTGAAAGAACCTATGGAGATCGCTGTTGTCGATGTTGAGCAAGATTACGTTGGAGCCGTGACCCAGAAGTTGGGAGCCCGCAAAGGCGTGTTACTGACTATGAACAACAAAGGCTCGAACCGAACACGGGTTGAATTCCGCATCCCTTCAAGAGGCTTGATTGGATACCGTTCCGAATTTTTAACAGATACTCGTGGTACGGGACTTCTAAGCACCTACTTTGATGGTTATGACGACTTTCGTGGAGAGATCGAAGGTCGCCATACCGGCGCTATCATCAGTGACCGAAAAGGCACGGCCACAGCTTACTCTATCGCTAACCTTGAAGACCGGGGCAGCATGTTTATCAAGCCTGGCACCGAAGTGTATTGCGGCATGATCATAGGTGAAGCCAATAAGTCCACCGACTTGAACGTGAATATCGTGCGCGAGAAAAAGCTCACCAACGTTCGAGCCTCCGGCTCCGATGAAGGGATCAAATTAACTCCACCCATTAAGCTCACGCTTGAGTCGGCTTTGGAATGGGTTAAAGACAATGAGCTTATCGAAATCACACCAAAAAACATTCGATTGCGTTGTCGCGAAATGGACCCCAACAAGCGTAAAGTTAAGAAAGAAAAATCCTAAAGAACTTTGGTAAAGACCTCGTCGACGGTCTTTACCTTGATACTCTTGTTTTTCAGCTTGTCTAAAAAAGCTCGAAAGTTTTCTGAGGCATAGTTCAAATCCCCTTTTTCGGGTCGATCCAGTGTATGAAACATGAAGATCGCCCAGTCTCCATTCTCTTGGGCCAGCAACGCTTTTTCATAAAGTTGCTGTGGGCTCATACTGGGTAAAACATTGATAACTTTTAGACGAAATGGATTAGCAACAGGCAGGCTCTCGATACCACCACTGGCTAAGCGAGCGCTGCTGAAAAGATTCTTAATCGTCACGTCTGTTTTGGGACTATGCTTTCCCATCGGATAGGCCAAATGACCGCTGCTTTCAGAATGAAATTCGTCTTGCAGTTTTTCTTTTACAGATTCCAAAGTTTGTTGCAAATCAGATTGAGAAAATTGCGTCACCGGAGTTTCATGGTGACTGGCCAAGTCCCAACCCCATTTACGAAGGGCGATGACTTGCTCCTTTGAAAGGTAGCCCTGGTCATCAATAGCATCTGGAATCAAATAAGCCGTGCCCTTGAAGCCAAGCTGATTGGCAATTTGACCGGCTAAATAGTTGGATTCAAAGCCATCATCGAAGGTTAGGCTAACGACTCCGGACGTCTTCGTCTTCTTTTTCAAATAAAGCTCTAGCAACTTAACTCGGACTTGTTGCTCACGGCGGGCATTAAGAAAAAGAGTTCCCTGAACAAATGTCGGTGAATGATCGTCAACTGGCATCTGCAGCTCTGAGACCGGAAATCCTAAAATAGCCTTTTCATTATTTTGAATAAGATTGAATTCGGCATCCGAAAACATGGGGAGTTCATAACTGGCCCACTCGCCCAAAGTGGTTTTAAACTGCCACCTCATGCCTTTCAAAGCTTCCACTTTGTCGACTTCAACCACGGCATAGAGATTGAAATCATCGGCGTCCCACCGCGGAATAGAAAACTCAATCTGAGTGCTGGAGTCTGCTAACGAACTCTGCACCGCACAAGTCTCCTTATTCAAATCGGTTTGCCCCCAACTGAGTTCACATTTCAACTCTTCCCCAGAGAGGCTAGAAGGAGACTTGGTACAGGCTATAAAAAGCGGAAATGTTACCAGCAACGTCACCATGGTCTTTGATAAATAGTATTGCATAATCAAATGCTCTCTAAATAATCTTCTGGAGCACACGCCCCCGGTGCCCCTATTCCCTGTTCAACATACTCGATGCGATCTTTAAGAATCTCTAAATAAAAAGAGGTTTCTGTCTCGACCAAATACTCTCCGAAACTACCTGTTTCTCCATTGACGGCAAAAACCTCAATAGGCTTTACGAAGCTTAATTTCGCTTCATTCAAAGCTGTGATTTCTTCCAAAATAATTTCTCTGTTAGCAAGAAACATTTCAGCTGTAAAAGACTGATCCGAATAAATAGCAGATTGGGCGTCGAGATAAAGAAGCGCAGCCTCATTGGTCTTATTAAAGATCTCATTCTCGATTTCTTTAAGAGGAGCTCGAGTGTTTTGAATAAAATCCTCTAGTGCCTGCACCGCCGTTGGACTTCCAGCGTTGTAAGACAGCGTGATAAGTATCTCTTTGATATTCTGAATCTCCGACTCTGTAGGGACACGACCTATCAAATTTTCGATCTGCACTTTCAGACCATGAATATCAAAGAGCCGGTTCATGTAATCTTGGTTTTTCTTATGCAAAAATGAAATGTAAATCAAATTTTTCACTGGATTACTCGGGAGATCCGTCAAAGCGCAAATCAAGTCGTCCTCTGCTCTTTGCAAGTCATGCAACAAAGGCTTGATAGTTTCACAGTCCGGTGATGAATTTTGCTGAATCTCAGCAATGTACTCCTGCCAATGGGGATTGACGTCTTCCACCGCAATTGGTGTCAGTTGGCCAATTCCAATATCGACCCCAGCCAAAGACAAAGTATTAATCTGAAATCCACTCTCAACAGCCGTCAGTGCGAAAAGATGCTTGGGATCAAAGCCGACACACTTCAAAACACTGTTATAGGTGTTGCGAATGCTATTCAGATATTGAGGCGTTGGACAGGGGGGCTGGTGCTTCGTAATCACTCGCTCACTCTGAGGGTCACAGTAAACGTAGTGTCCAATTTCACGCAATCCCTGCTCTGCTCTTTCTTGGCGGACAGAGGATGTCCATTCGTAAAAAACCTTCATGGAGCGCTGAATGCAGGCGTTGGAAACATCGCCAGCCGAAAGGTCTTGATCCTCTAGCATCCAGGCCGGTAACTCCAACAA
Organism: Bdellovibrionales bacterium; assembly: GCA_964230555.1. Taxonomy (GTDB): domain Bacteria; phylum Bdellovibrionota; class Bdellovibrionia; order Bdellovibrionales; family JAGQZY01; genus JAGQZY01. The sequence continues at coordinate 22,868 of CAXRIX010000056.1, read as the reverse complement.
TTGATTTTGCAACTGATTCGAACATTGAAAAGCAGCTTCAGCCTGGTAGCCCACACAAAAAACGAGTGTTCCTAATATAAAAAGTCTATTGAACATTCAGCGCCTCATAAACTTCATCAACGGGATGAACGCGGACAGGCATTTGTGACAATCCTTCGCAGAGCTCGGCGAAATCGCTATAGTTATAAGTCAGAGGATCATTCACTGAATCCTCAGAAAAATAGTGAAACATCAAAATAAGCCATTCGTTGTTTTCCACAGCTTTAGCCACTCTTTCTAAAATCATAGCTGGCGTCTTATCAGGGGTAACATTGTAAGTTCGAAGCATGTGCCAATCTGATGGCGGCAAGGTCTCGGCGCCACCTCCGGCAATTCGAGCGGTCAAAAAACGATTTCGAATGGATGGCAGGGTTGTTTGTCGACTTTGCTTCCCCAAAGGATAAGCGAAATGGGGAACCGATCGGGATAAGCCCAAATTTTCAAGGAAATTAAATGTCTGGTCGATTTCAGCTTCTAACTCATTATTTGTAAACTCCGTAATTGGAATTTTATGGTGAGAGGATATAGCCCACCCCATAGCCTGCGCCATCTCTTGCAGTTGGGCAGAGGTTAAATATCCGTCTTGGTCGATTTCTCGGGTCATCACATAAGCTGTCCCTCGCAACCCATACTGATGCATGATCTTTGCCGCTTGGTAGTGATCAGCATAGCCATCATCAAAAGTCATAGAAACGACGGCCGGAAGCACTGCCGGCTCAATTTTCAAATCTTTAAAATCGACCACAAAGGGATCTTGGTTCTGTTGACCGGCGACATAAAACCCAAGACTGGAAATATTTTGAACATCAGGCGAACCATGAATGACGGCCTCACCCAACGAAAGAGTGATCTCAGCCCATTGATCCTCTTGTAGAATATTAAACTCCGTATCGGAATAAAAAGGGATCGCAATGCTCATGAAATTTTCAAAGCTGCCATTGCTATCACTGGAAAGACGAAGCTCGATTCCACCCCAAGATTCGATGGAGTTGATGCGCATTTTGACACGAACATACTGACCAACAAGCGACACAGGAGTTTGAAATTGAGTAGCAATATAAGATGGACCTTCACTGGGTGCCGTTAGCAAGCGGCTAAAGGACTCGCTGCGATCAGCACTTTGCACGCCTTTCTCTAAAACACCACTCCAAAGGCTATTAAGATCATTGGTCGATAACTCAACAGCATCACAGATCCAAGGAAAGCAAAAAACCAAAAACAACAACTGACAACGATAACGGGCATGAAACAACATAGCCATCCTCAACTCGGTTACAAATTGGCCTCTTTATAGGCTCGACATCACGTCGCGTCAACGGTGGCCTGTAATAATTACTCGCCTCAAGACGAACTTGAAATTTTTTTAATTTACGAAGTAATAACTTTTTTAAATAGAGCGTCCCGCCTATATTTCGCGGCACTATAGACAGTTGTTGATTCTAAAAAGGTCGAAAGTGCGAGCGCTAAAAGTGGATGTGGAAGAAATTCAGGTGAAAGCCGTAAAACGAAAGGACCGTTGGTTTATTTTGTTCACCGGGTCTTTAATAGGTCTTCTCTTGGGGTTTTTGGCCGCCTCCGTCCATCACCCTCAATTGCAGCCTTTTTTTCTTGTCGTCATTCTTTCTTATTCTTTTGTCAGTGCCCTGCGATTTTTGTTCTACGTTGCTGGTGGAGTGGCCTCGTCATTGCAAAAAAATAAGAATAAACCAAACACAGAGTTGAACACCTCCAACCCTAAAATAAGTATCATCATGCCAGCTTTTAATGAGGAGCAAGTCATTGCGGGGGTTCTGCGAAGTTGCCTGCGATTAAACTATTCGAACTTTGAAATCGTTGTTGTCGATGATGGCAGCTCCGACAAAACCTTTGAAGTGGCATCCATTGAGGCTCAAAGCCTTCCTCTCGATATTAAAGTTTTTAAAAAAACCAATGCTGGAAAAGCAGAAGCACTCAATTTTGGGATCAGTAAATGCCAGGGTGATTTTGTTCTCTGCATGGACGCTGACAGCATTCTTTCGCCAGACACACTCGATCATGGTATTTATCACTTCCATAAAAATCCAAAGCTGGCAGCTGTTGCTGGCGTGGTCTGTGCTGAAAATACAAGTTCATTGCTTGGACAGTTTCAGCAATTGGATTATTTAATTGGCCACTATCAAAGAAAAATACTTTCTATTTTTGGCAAGGTCTCTATCGTGCCTGGTCCTATTGGTTTGTTTCGAAAACGTGCCATTCTATCTGTCGGCGGCTACGAAAAAGACAAAGGCACTTTTGCCGAGGACACGGAACTGACATTTCGTCTGATCGCTGCTGGATGGCAAGTTCAGTGTGAAGATAAAATGATTGCTTACACTGAAGCACCGGATAACGTTGCTGATCTTCTTCGTCAACGCTACCGCTGGTCCCGAGGTGTGTACCAAGCGCTTTTTAAAAATATTAATAACTTCATTTACTCACAAAGCCCTTCGAACTTGGTGTTTTTGATGTATTTATTGTGGGAACAGGTTTTGGTTCCTATTGTCGACTTTGCTTTACTGACTATTTTTATCATTCACTTTCTCTTCGACTATCAAGTTTCTGGCTATTCCATTTTACTCCTCTATATCATGGCGCTTGATATTGTACTGGCTCTTTTTGCTACCTGGAACCAAAACAACCATCTGAAATGGATCGGCGTTGCTTTGATGTCGCGATTTTCATACGTCAACATTTTGCTGGTTTGGAAACTATGTTCTTTTTATGAAGAATGGAAAGACACAACCATGGAGTGGGACAAATTGGATCGCAAGGGATTTCTAAATACAGAGGTCCGTTTATGATGGTCTTTTTATTTAGCCAGATTTTAGGACTCATTATTTTTTGCGCTGTTAACTTTGGCTTGTTTTGTTTTATTTTTTACAAGAGGAATCAAGCCTTCAGGGTAAGTTCATCCCCCAAGCCGATACGCTATCACTTTGCAACCGCCTTACTGGTACTCTTTTTTAGTTTTGGTTTTGGCTATCGAATCTTCAATATTCGGGACGGTGTGGAACAACTCTATCTCACTCGGGAAGTCCTTGTCCGTGAAGAGAAGTTTTTAGAAGTAAAATAACCTTTTTCACTGCATCGAACGAAAGCCTTTTTTCAATGCCGATGCGGCCGCTTCATGCTTCAAGTCATAACCTCCATGGTAAACCTTCGACTGATTTGACATGTATCTCCAAATAGCAACACCCTCCACACTTTGGTTCTCCGAAGAGGCTGTTAAAAACGCTAAAATATTGGTTCCTTGCTGGCTTAAATCTAAGGGATCAGTTTTAGTCCATTTCCATTCATAGGGTTTTTGATGCCCCTTGGCGGCTGTAGGAAAACCGACTTCACTAAAAAACAAGGGCTTCGCAGCCTGCTTTGTGGCTTCGCGGTATTTTTTAATAAACTTTTTGTGGTGCTTTGTTAGATTGATGAGACTTGCTGGTTTTCCAGTGAATGGGGCATAATGATCAATGCCCACAAAATCAAGCTGAGACCAAAACGGGACCCATGCGTATTCGGGCTTTTTATAACTGGAGTAGTTGCCGTTGGCTCCGTAGGTGATAGCGCCACTATAATTTTGGCGCACAGCTTTGATGATGTTAGTCCACTGGCTTTCATAAGTTGGCTGTGTCAGCTTTTCGTACTCAGCTCCAATAATAAAAAGATCGATCTGTTTCTTCGCAGCATAGCGTCCATATCTTTCAAGGACTGCCTGCAGATTTTTAAATGTTTTTTTCTTATCTTTTGGATCCCACAGGGCGCGCCAACTACCATCGAGAAGATCGACATAGACTCGCAGAGATGTTTGATATCCAAGCTCTTGGGCTTGCGCAAAAAACGCATTCAAACGGGCTTGGGTCGGTGAATTCTCTGAATCGCAGTCAATTTCTGATGACAACTTATCTTTGGTCTGACAGGTCATCAAAACAGAGGCCATATTCGCCCCAGTTTTTTTTAAGATGGAAAAGTATTTGTCTCGACTCTCCTTAGAATAAGCCGCCGAGCCGTATTCTGTGTAAACAATTGTAGTCAGTTTTTTGTTTTTTGAAGGAGAGGTGCAACCGATCAAAGTTAGTAACAAAGCTAGAACTAAAAATCTCATAAATTACCAAAATACCGAAAGGCTGAGATTATAGAAATGGCTGTACCAAAGCCGATTATTCTGGGTCGACTCGCCATTCTCAAATGACAGGCTAAGCAAGTGACTGTTGCGATCTCCCCAATTCATTCCGGTTCGAACGTAGTAGCCATCACCTGGCGAGAAGCTATCTTCTTGAAATAGATTATAGCTTCCTCCAAAAAATAAGCTTATTTCTTCGACAACACTGACACTAACATCAGCCCGGGGACCATAGGCACTGAATCGACGAGGCGACCAATATTGCCCAGTTGGAAATTGATATCCCAAGTAAGTCGTTCCAAATCCAACGCGAATCCAGTGTGGAAACTTACTGATCGCGTACATCACTTGGCTATCCATCCAGAATCTTTGATTACTATCCTGGGAGATATCACCGCGAGTTTTAAAACTGAACTGCCAATCCGTTAAAAAATTCCAGTCAGTAAAAAGGCCGAGATTCTGTGAGTACATCGATTGGGCGGGGCCATTCAAAGCAATTACCATGGGAGTCATGTGCCCTTGGCCCACAGTTAGCCCTGAAACACTGTTTTGCCCCCACTTGTATGTGTATTCCACATCGGCGAGCAAGGTGGTTTGAAAGTCCCGACTGTCTTCTTGTAGATAACTGGCTCCGAATTGCGTGCGGATAAAGTGATTCGAGCTTAAAATAAAGCCTCCGCCCAACACGAGATCAGACAGCTGAAAAGTGAGATTCGGCGCCCGGCTCTCCGTGTAGCGACCAAGCAACCCCCACTCCAAGGAATCGTCTTGATGGCTATAAGGCCACGCGAAGTTTTTCTTATTTTTGTTCAACTGAAATTGATATATTTTGACAGTTAAATCGTCAGAGGTTGCCCCGTTTAAGATCTGGACTTCACCGAAATCACTGGCGGCCAATGCTGGATGAGTGGTAATAAAAACAAAAAAGAAAATGAAAAGTGACCTCATAAGGTCACTATATGGCATGGAAAGGATCAGTGTCCAAGACTGATTCGAGTCTTATGAAATGAAATCAGAGATTTGCATGTTTTTCAATTGGTGAATCTCTTTTTCTAACTCTTCAATTTTTTGATTACGGGCTTCAACAAATTCCGTCTCCGCCAACACACCAGAGAAACCTAGCTCCTCAGTGACGGTTGTTTTTTCGGCTTTAAGCTCCTGGTAGTCCGTCTCCAGTTTTGCCAATTTTGAATTGGCCACGGCCAACTGAGCTCTGACTTTGTTGTGCGAAATAATTCGCTGACGCAGGAAGAACTGCAACTCATCAATAAAGTCCGAATTCTCTTTTTGCAGCTTCATTGTCAGTAAAATCAAGGCCGTCACAGAAGCCGCCACAATCACTACAAATAAACTCGCTGAAATCATCACAAAAGGTCTCCCTGTTGGTTTTGTTACCTCTCCTTATCGACTCTCTATCCTGTAGAATTTAGACAAATGGACGAAATCTCCATCTTAGTCTTGTCAATTTCCCCACATTATTATTAATTGAGTCTCCAACCCCGACTGGACTCGACGAAATGAAAGGACATGCCCCTTGATCCTAGCCTTTGTAAGCGCCTATCTGCTGATCCAGCTTTTGATCTCCTTCGTGGTGTCTCGATACATCAAATCGGAGTCTGACTTCTTTTTAGCTGGCCGCAGGCTCCCGCTTTGGCTTTTATCATTCTCCCTTTTTGCCACCTGGTTTGGTGCCGAGACGACCATTGGAACCTCGGGGGCTGTATTCAATGAAGGCTTGGCAGGCAGCCGAGCCGATCCTTTTGGCTACTCACTGTGTCTTTTTTTAATGGGTCTTTTGATTACTACCAAGCTGTGGGCCGGAGGCTTCACAACCCTTGCTGATTTTTTTCGCGAGCGATTTGATACGCGAATTGAAAAGCTCGCCGTTTTAATTATCGTTCCGTCTTCGCTTCTCTGGGGAGCCGCCCAAATGAGGGCGTTTGGGCAAGTGGTAACCAGCATGACAGACTGGGATCTCAACCAAACTCTTTGGATCGCCTTTGCTTTTGTCACTCTTTACACTCTTCTCGGCGGGCTGCTGGGTGATATTATTACTGACGTTATTCAAGGTATCATGATCGCTCTGGGCCTGGTTCTAATTTTCTATTTTGTTGTTAAAAGTGATTTCGATTTTCAGGCCTGGCTGCAAAACATTCCCAGTGAACGTTTGCAATTTCGCAAAGCCGGCGAAAGTTTTTGGCAAAGAATGGACCGTTGGTCGATTCCTATTTTTGGATCTTTGGTGGCACAAGAATTGATCTCTCGAGTTCTGTCAGCACGGTCGGCGTCAGTGGCTAAAAATTCCGCTTATGTTTCCGGCTGCATTTACCTTTTCTTTGGAAGCATTCCGGTTGTACTTGGTCTTATGGGCCCCGATCTGATCGGTGATCTGTCTCATCACGAAGATTTCATCATCACTATTGCTCGCCGATTTCTCCCAACGGTGGCCTTTGTTATCTTTTCGGGGGCTTTGATCTCAGCCATCTTAGCAACTATCGATAGTATCCTGTTAAGTGTGTCGGCCCTGGTCTCCCACAACGTGCTGGTTCCAGTGTTTGACTTGAAAACAGAAAAGCAGAAAATTGTGTCGGCCCGAGCTATGGTGATTGTTTCGGCCCTGATTTCAGTGGGCATCGCCTTTTCATCAGAATCAATCTATCAACTGGTGGAAGTGGCCTCTTCTTTTGGGACCGCCGGCATTTTGATAGTGACCCTGTGTGGGCTTCATAGTCGCTGGGGAGGACAACTGTCCGCCTATATGGCCCTAACTGCCGGCCTTGTGGTCCTGCCGGTGGCTGAATACGGCTTCAATCTTGAGGCTCCATTTGTGACGACGCTACTTGTAAGTCTTGTCGCTTATCTTTTAGGTGGCTTTCACAAACCAAATACGATCAACGCATAGCGGATTTCTTGAACTCTCAGCAGACGGATTGGTAGCGTATTGTCATCACATTTTCGAGGGAGTCCCTATGGAACCAACAAAAATTTCACCCAATGATAAGTTTGCGAAAAATGCCCATATTAAATCGTTTGAAGAATACAAAAAAATGTATGACGAATCGGTCAATGACCCTCAATCTTTTTGGGCCGATATTGCCAAAGAAAATTTCTATTGGAAGCAACCCTTCACAGATGTTCTCGACTACAATTACGATCGACGTAAAGGACCTATTAAAATTGAATGGTTTAAGGACGGTCAAACCAACATCACTTACAATGCTCTTGATCGCCACTTAGAAAAAAATGCCGATCGTACAGCACTGATCTTCGAAGGAAACGAACCGGGTGACACCTATGAAATGTCTTACAAGGAACTGCACCGTCAGGTTTGCAAGTTTGCCAATGTTCTGAAAAGTAAAGACGTAAAAAAAGGCGACCGGGTCGCTCTTTACATGCCGATGGTTAATGAACTTGTTATCGCCACCTTGGCTTGCGCCCGTATTGGTGCAGTCCACTCCGTGGTGTTCGGTGGGTTCTCTGCCGACTCTTTGGCGGACCGCATTCTCGACTCGGAATGCGCCGTCCTTATTACCGCCGATGGTTGTATGCGCGGCAAAAAACTGATTCCCACAAAAGAAATCAGCGACAAAGCCATGGATATTTGCGAACGCAAGGCTTTTCGTGTGAAAACCTGTATCAGCCTTTCACGTCTCGGTGACGATTATCCTGGCGAAGTTCAAATGAAAAATGGTCGAGATTTTTATTGGCACGAACTGATGGAACAGGCTTCAGAAGACTGCCCTCCTGAGTGGATGAACGCCGAAGACCCTTTGTTTATATTGTACACCTCGGGCTCCACTGGCCAACCTAAAGGCGTTTTACACACCGTCGGTGGTTACATGGTTTATACTGCCACGACTTTTAAATACGTTTTTGACTATCATGAAAATGATATTTACTGGTGCACCGCTGACGTCGGGTGGATTACCGGTCATTCCTATATCACCTACGGTCCACTGCTGAATTGCGCCACTCAAATTGTCTTTGAAGGAATTCCCACTTATCCCGATGCCGGTCGCTTTTGGGATGTGGTCGATCGCCACAAAGTCAGCTTATTTTACACCGCACCGACTGCGATTCGTGCCATCGCCTCAAAAGGCAATGACCTTGTTAAAAAGTATGACAGAAGCTCGTTACGTCTTCTGGGGTCGGTGGGTGAGCCCATCAACCCTGAAGCTTGGCGCTGGTACTATGAGGTGGTTGGCGACAGTCGCTGCCCGATCGTCGATACTTGGTGGCAAACCGAAACCGGTGGTATTTTACTGACACCTCTCCCCGGCGCAACCCCTATGAAACCAGGATCCGCAACCTTCCCATTTTTTGGTGGGCAACCGGCGGTTTTAGAACCCCAGTCCGGAGAAGAACTTGAGGGTGCAACATCTGGAGTTCTGGCCTTCAAATTTCCTTGGCCGGGACAAATGCGCACTGTCTATGGCGATCATAAACGCTTCGAAAAAACTTATTTCGATCAATACAAAGGTTACTATTTCACTGGCGACGGCTGTAAACGAGACGAAGACGGCTACCTTTGGGTCACAGGTCGTGTTGACGATGTGATGAATATTTCAGGCCACCGTATTGGTACCGCCGAAATCGAAAGCTCTTTGGTGGGTCACGACGCTGTTGCCGAAGCGGCTGTTGTTGGCGTTCCTCACGAAATTAAAGGCCAGGGCATTTATGCTTACGTGACTCTCAACAACGGCTATGAGTACAGCGATGAACTCAAGAAAAAACTCAATGATCACGTACGAAATGATATCGGGGCTTTTGCCAGTTGCGAATTTATCCACTGGGCCCCGGAGCTTCCTAAAACTCGAAGCGGCAAAATCATGCGACGGATTTTACGCAAGATTGCCAATCGAGAGGAAGACCAACTGGGAGATGTGACCACCCTAGCCGACCCTTCCGTAATTGATCGACTTATGGAAAATCGAGCCTAAAGCTTTACTCCTCCAGATCGATAGACAGAGGCTTGCTGAACACATCAGCCTCAGCCCTTTTCAAACTCCAGAAAAGGGCATCTTTGGATTTTTTATTGGCTGGAGGTTTCTAAATTTTCCATACGGCAGTCTTCAAGGCAGGCTTTAAAATAAAGGTCATGAAAGGGCTTTCGGAAGTCATGCTTCTTGGACCCTAAACCGGCCAGAAGGTTGGTAGCGGTGAAATAAAAGATAAGAATAACAAGATACTTCTGCAGTTTTTGTTTCTTCTCATTCACCCTCGAAAATTCGTCCATCTTCATCAACAGTGGAATTAAAGCCATCGGCCAAATGTAAAGAAGATGCCAGTAGATAGGTAGAGTCGGCGAGATCGCCGTCGCAAGCATCGCCGCCGCAAACGCGGAAATTGTATAAAGAGGCAGCCACTGCTTAGGCTCCTTCATTTTATATTTGAAGATATTAAACTGGGGTTTGTGTTTCTTTAAGAACTGATAATTCACATAAAACGAAAGTCCCACACCAAAAGCGCCCACTCCATATTTGATGACAGTCCAGACAAGTTTAAAAATTTGCTCGATCGATGGCCATTGCATCCAAGTAAAATCCAACTGATGGAAAACATGGGTTTGAAAAATATTCGAACCAAAAAGAATCCAATACCAAAAGCCCTTGAGTAGAGGATAAACATAAATCAAACCAAAAAACAGGAAACCTTTACCGTCCCCACCACCGGGTTGAGGAAAAATGCTGGGATCTTTCATACCAGCAAGAAAATACGGCACCAAACTTAAGAGACCAATAACAATTCCAGCTAAGGTGCCCGGCCAATGGGGCTTAAGCGCCTTCATCCACAGCAATATCATTGTCATGAAAAATAGTATTATAAAAGAAGGATGAATTTGTAGGCCTAAAAACAAACTTAGCCCGTGCACGATACTGAATGAGAATGAAGGTTTTTTTGAAAGTTTAAAGGCCGACCACATATGCAAGGTTGAAGCAAAATAGATATAGCCAGGATTCCACAGGAACACTTCACTAAGTCTCCAGGGGTTTAACCAAAACATCACGACAACGCCAACCATGGCCAAGGGACCAAGAAAATCTCTCATCACATTGCGAAACATGAGAAATCCTAAAAAATGCAAAAAAGCCAAAAATGCCCAAGCCGCCCATGGCGAAAACCAAAGTTTCATGGGTAAGCCTGCACTTAAGCTTAAAAAGGCTCCGGGAATGTTACCACTGGCACCACTGGAAGAAACATTGCCATAGGGAATCAACTCTCCTTGAGTTACAAAGATATGGGCTTTGGCTAATATTTGGATCACATCGCCATCGATAAAATGGCTGTAGCCAAACAGTGCCATTAGTATAAAGCCCAGTATTATTAACAGTTTATCGTTAAGCAAACGGTTCCATTTTGACATTCTTGCATCTTAGTAGCCACCCCATCTCTTGTCCATTGCTTTGCTCTGCAAGGCATGACATTTGAGAGGGTCTGAGATACCTCTTAAGAAACCGTGGAGCTTGTGTGACAGGAAAAATTATCATTGTGGTGCCTTGTTATAACGAAGAAAGTCGTTTGGATGTGCAGGCCTTCCAACAAAGTCTGCAAGACTTACCGAATCTGCATTGGCTCTTCGTTGATGATGGTTCGAAAGACCGTACGGCAACAATTATTGAATCCATGGTCAATCAAGATCCTGATCGTATTTTTCTCCATCGTCTTGAAAAAAATTCTGGTAAAGGCGAAGCGGTACGGCAAGGTCTTGTTATGGCTTTGGATAAAGACGCCACTCTCACAGGTTATTTCGATGCTGACCTTGCAACCCCGATGAGCGAGCTGTTTCGACTTCTAAAAGTCTACGAAAAACAAAACCGCAAGGTTCTTTTGGGAGCCCGGGTTTTTCTTTTGGGACGCCATATTGATCGCAAACGCTGGCGCTATTGGTTGGGCCGCTGCTTTGCTCTAGTCGCTTCCCAGATGTTAAGACTTAAAGTTTATGACACCCAATGTGGCATGAAGTTGATTAAAAACTTTCCCCAGCTTCGTTCTTGTATCGACACGCCATTTGAGTCGAGCTGGCTTTTTGATGTGGAACTGATTCAACGTCTTTTGAAAAAAGGCGACCTGAGTGTCGACGATTTTTTTGAAGAGCCACTTTTGGCTTGGACTGATGTCGGCGGTTCAAAAGTTAAAACCAAAGCTTTTTTTGTCGCCCTCTTTGACTTGTTTAAAATAAAAATGCGATCCTTCAGATAACAATGTCTATTCGTGTTCTTGTCATCCGATTTAGCGCTATGGGCGACCTGCTTCTAACTACAGGTCCGCTCGCTCATCTGCGAAAGAAGTTTCCAGCAATGGAAATTGATTTACTCACGTCACCGGTTGGTGAGGAACTTTTTATCAATAGCACTGACATTAGTAACACGATCGTTGTCAATAAAGGAGCCAGCCTTTTTGAACTGATTCGGGTTTATAAAAAAATGCGCCACTATGACGTCGTTATCGATTTGCAGGGAAATTTCAAGTCCTACTTCTTAAAAGCCTTTCAACGAGGAGAGTTTTTTCGGATTGAAAAACACTCAAAACAAAGAAGAGCCTTTGTAAGAAACAGGAAACACAAAGATGAACTGGGCACTCATGTCGTTGACAAATATTATAAAACCATCAGAAAGGCTTTTTCCGAATTGCCTGACAGATCCACAGAGGAACTTCGGCCTATTTTCCCGCCGCAAAACTTTACTTTTGATCGCAAGAGTTTTGATTTCTCAAAAAGTATAGCTCTGCACCCCTTCGCCAGCCAAAAAAATAAACAATGGCCTTACTTTGAAGAGCTCATACAAAGTCTTATTTTGAAAGACATTCCTGTCACTTTGATTGGACACTCCGATGATGAAATCACAGTACCTGAATCGCCTTTAGTTATGAATCTCGTTAACAAAACCACTCTGCGTGAGATGGCATCGATCTTAAGAAATACCAAAGCCTTGGTCACTACCGACTCGGGCCCCATGCACATGGGAGTTGCTGTAAACACCCCCACTATCGCCCTATTTGGACCAACCACCAAGGAATTCGGTTTCGATCCTCGATTTAAAAATGCTTGGGTCTTAGAAGAGAACCTTGAGTGCCGCCCTTGTCATGTTCACGGTGGCAATGTTTGCCCACTGGGACATCACAAATGCATGAACAATATCGCTGTTAAAAGAGTCGAAAAGACTTTAAACGCCATCCTTTAAACGTAGTCTTTTTCCACAATAAGCCGTCGAAATTCCGAAAGATCCGCTTTCATGTCCATTTTCTTTAACAACATAAAAATACCACCCAATTTTCGATGTAAGAAAATCAATTTCTTAGGTGGAGCCGAATACTTTAGCAAACGACTGAATTGTAAAGCCTCGTTGCGCACCAACTGACTGTACTCTTTATCAGAAAAATCAAACGGCTGCTGCTTAGGCTCAAAAGGTTTAAGGGAAAGTAGTAAGAAATCGACAAATCGCTCTTGCACCTCAGGCTCTTCACGACGGTCCAAGAATTCCATTTTAAAAACCTGCTCAAGGATCTCTTTCTTATTTCGCGAAAAAACCTTTCGAATCAGAGTTTGATAATCTTTAACAAAGGCGACATCAAATTCGAGTGTGGCTCCAAAGTCGATCAAGACCATCTCACCGTCTTTGGTGATCAGGAAGTTCGCAGGATTGGGGTCAGTTTGAACCAATTGGTTTTCGAAAAACTCTTTAATATAGAGTCTCAGCAATTGATCTGCGACCTTTTGCTTTTTTTCGATTGAAGGGTTGGTTTTAAGCCATTGACTGTATTCAAGGCCTGGTTCTTTAGAAAGCACCAACACTTTCTGTGTGGTTAGCTCTGGAAACACCTTTGGAATTCTATACTCTGAGCCTTCAAAGTGCTTTTTGTAACGAAGTAAAGCCTTCTCCTCTTGCCGATAGTCGGTTTCTTGTTTCAAAACCCGACGTGCTTCTTCCATCAATTCGTCAAAATTAATTTTTTTGCGGTTGACCGTAAGCAAAGCTTTTAAAAGTTTTTTAAGTGTATCGATATCGGCATCCACACTTTCAGCAACACCTGGGTACTGCACTTTAATAACGACAGACTCCCCTTTGTACTCCGCTTCGTAAACCTGCCCTATACTAGCTGCAGCAATCGGTTGTTCTGACAGATTGTGCAGTTGATTGAATCTTTCCTCACCCAGCTCATCACGCATTTCTTTAATTAGAATATGGCTGGCCACAGGGGGCGCCTGCGACTGCAACTTTTCTAATACTGTCATCACTTCAGGTGGTAAAAAGTCAGAACCTTCAATAGAAAGGGTCTGAATGGCTTTCATAGCCGCACCCTTGAGCCTTCCCACATGATTGACCAGTGTATCGGCCTGCTCCACCAATGTTGTGAGGCGAGACTCCGGATTACGGTGGATATATTTCTTACCCTGCTGAACGGCCATCTTGGTCGCCATTTTCAGAAGATAGGTTTTTCGAGATTTCGGAATCTGATTTTCTTCATTAGACATAACTTACTAAAATTCCAATCGCATCTGTGAAAGTTTTTTAAACTGATGCAAACAAACACCCACTCCATGAGCCAAGGCTACACAGACGGCGGCCAGTCGAATGTAAAAGAGTTTCGGTTTTTCAATCTGATAAAACATAAAGCGATGCACGGCGATCCATTTCTTTACTAGAAATAACAGAAAACTATCAAAGTAAGTGGTCATCTGAAGTGCATAGATAACAGGCTTCATGATGAACAAGTATCCAGAGAAAGTTTGCTCGTCGTAATAGGCGGCCACTTTTTGGGTCTCAAACTCGTACTCTTGCTGGGTGATCAAACCCTTTTGACTAAGGACCTTGCAGACTGTGGTCCGACGATCAACCTCTTCTAAATCAAGACGTCCCCTTTTACTGGGAAAGAAAAACCCAAAACAAGCAAAACCCAGGCAAATTAACAGCCAAGGGATATAAAGTGGGACTAAAAAAAGGTAGGCCAAAACCTGCATTGTCACCTTTCAAAATAGGGTTTAACAATCCGAGACAACATACTCGGCCAATGTTGCCCCATCTTAACACCCCAGTAAGTTTTTCCAGAAGGCCAACAAACCGCTTCGTCATTCTTTAGAGCTGAAAAAACGCGATCGATCCACTGCTCGGCTGGTATTGAGCTCATAAATTTCAGATCAATATGCCCTCCATACAGATCGGTGATCTCGTCATACATACGAGTTTTGACTCCCGGTGTGACCATCAGAAGAGTCGAAACTGTTGTACCATCCAATTCGTTACGTAGCGACTCTGTAAAACCCACCACCCCGGCCTTGCTGGCCGCATAGGTACTGGCGCAGGGAAGGTACATGATTCCAGAAACAGAAGCATTGTTGATAATCTTAGCCTCGGGTAATTCCATCATTTTTGGTAGCATCAATTGAGTCAAATGCACCATTCCCACCAAATTGACTTGAAACATAGAATAGATTTTGTCGATAGGTTGCTCTTCCAATAGACCACCGGTCAACTGACCAGCATTGTTCATTAAAATATCACAGCGTCCACCTGAATCATGAAACTGTTTCGCAAAGGCTTCGATATTGCTTCTCTCGCCCAAATCCAGTGACCAAGACTGCACCGACTCGGCTCCTAACTCCATCAATTCCGGCTCTAAACTTTTGGTGTCACTTCGATTCAATAGATGGATTTTCATATGCTCTTTGGCGGCACGCTTTGCCATCGCTAACCCTATGCCACGGCTCGATCCTGTTATTAATATATTTTTTGATTTTACTTGCATGCTACTATCCTTTATTTGGTGACCTGACTGATAAACTCTTCGGCGCGTTTAAATATTTTCTTTTTGCGAGTGGCATCCATTTTTTCCAGCATTTTAACCATCATCCCCATTCGTGGGTTCTGAGAGAAAAACTCTTTTTTGTTATCAACAAAACGCCAATAGAGCCCGTCCACTATCTCACACCAATCTCCTTTTTTATAGTCACTCATCTTAATGATATAGTTAGATCCACATATATACGGCTTTGTGGAAAATATTCCACCTTCACTCATTTGCCCCATACCGTAGACGTTGGCGGCCATCACCCAATCGGCACTGTCGACGTACATCTCCATAAACCAGCGATGGACCTGGCGTGGCTCTATTTCACAAAGGAGCATCATATTGGAAAGAATCATAAGGCGCTCAATATGATGGGTGTAACCAAACTTTTGCGCTTTGTTGATAGAATCGTCTAAAGGCGGCACACCCGTTGCAGCGTCATACCAGCATTTTTTCAATTTGTTTTTATGATTCCAAAAATTATCTTGGTTCATTTTCTCATCATAATTGTCGTATATACCTTTAACGAATTCACGCCACCCAATCACCTGCCTGACATAGCCTTCGACAGAGGCAATCGGGATATCGAGTTCGTCACCCTTTTCGACGATGCGATCAATGACTTCATCTGGTGTCAAAAGACCAATATTCATTAACGGGGACAATGCCGAGTGAAAGCCGAAGGTATCATCCGATCGAATTGCGTCTTCATAAGGCCCAAAACTATGAAACTTTTGGTCAATAAATTCACGCAACCAGGCCAGTGCTTGCTGGCGGTTGGTCGGAAGCCAAAAGTTTTCGGTGTCCCCAGGATGGTCAGCAAAGTGCTTTTCAACGGTCTTTTCCACATCTTTTTGGAACCTTGAGGGTTTCAATTTCTTCAACTCAGGAAGTTCAATGTTCTTCGGATACTTTTTGCGATTCTCCTTATCGAAACTCCATTTTCCACCGGTTGGTTGATTGTTGTTTTCGACAAGGATATCCAAACGCTTTCTCTGCATGGAATAAAAAGTTTTCATAAAAGGTGTTTCGACCGATTCTAGGTACTCTTTGAATTCCTGTTTTGAAGTTAAAAA
Source organism: Bdellovibrionales bacterium (assembly GCA_964230555.1). GTDB lineage: Bacteria > Bdellovibrionota > Bdellovibrionia > Bdellovibrionales > JAGQZY01 > JAGQZY01. Next base: position 6,836 of record CAXRIX010000056.1, on the reverse strand, counting down.
CATGGGATTTTTATGGGTCTGCAATTCCAGACTCTGCTCTTTACAGAAAGATTGAATCTGTTTCTCAAAGAAATTATCGGCGATCTCATAACAGTGAAGAGTCTTGATGTCAGAGTTATTTTTAAAAAAGTCTTTTAACTTATCGACAAAAGAACTTTTGAAAAGTTTGTGCTGACTATCGTAATAAGTCACCTTCACACCGTGGTCCGCAAGCTCCGCCCGGTACTCCCGCATAGCGGTTAGAAAAAAGAGCAATTTATTTTTGTGATATTTAAAGTGAGTACAAAGGCTATGATCTTCAACCATAACCACTTGGTCGCCTTTTTCAAAAGGCGTTCTAGCGAACGGAAAAAGCTGATCTCCCAGAACTAAATATAGAGATTTCTTATTGTTAGACTTGGACATAACGTTCCACCCACAAAAGCATCAGACCGGCCTTAAACGTCCACAAAAAAGTCCGAGGCCAATTGGTCCAAATTAAACTTTCAATCACTTGTTGCTCGTATCCCGACAACAGTTTTTTATGCAGCGGCACACTCACTAAAAACGTGAAGACCCAAGTCATCAGTACCAAAAACTGCAAAACGACCAGTCGCCAATCAAACCAATTTTGCCAACAAATCCAAGATGTGAGGACCAGCTCAAGAACCATGACCCAACCGACCAACTTTGTCATGCCCCACTGATGAAACTCAGAGAATGAAATAAATTTTTTTGGATCGACGGATAAAAAACTGGGGTAATGGACCATTTGGATTGTCCAAATCAGACCCACCAGGTAAACCGTAACAATTAGATTCCACAGGAAAACGTTCGCTAGCATCCCTTTAATACTACTCGATTAGGCTTTTTTGTTCAAGCTTTCTTGAACATTATGTAGATTCTTAAACATTTCTAATTCTGATAATTTCGCCTGAAGTTTAAGTGTTGAGCTTCCGCTCCCAGAGTAATAGGCTCAACCTATGGATTACTCACAGGTATTGGATTTTTGGTTTTCGGAATTGGATTCTGCACAATGGTTCAAAAAGGACCCGAAGCTGGATCAAATGATTAAGGACCGGTTTCAAGAGGTTCATAATGAGGCGAAACAATCGGCCCTTTTTAAATGGCGCCAAACTCCCGAGGGACGCCTTGCCGAAATCATTGTTCTTGATCAGTTTTCACGAAATATGTACCGCAACCAACCTGAATCCTTTGCTCAAGACCCCCTGGCTCTAGCCCTTTCCCAAGAAGCCGTTGGCCTCGAACTTCATAAAAAACTGAACGGCGACCAAGCCTTTTTTCTAATCATGCCTTACATGCATAGCGAAAGTTTGAAAGTCCACGATGAGGCTCTCACATTGTTTGCCGATGTCGCTCCGTCAACCGGCTTAGATTTTGAAAAAAAGCATCGTGATATCATTGTTCGATTTGGACGCTACCCTCATCGCAATACCATTCTTGGACGACAGTCTAGCTCTGAAGAGCAGGCGTTCCTGAATGAGCCGAACTCATCATTTTGATTGGCTAAAGACAACATTTGAGTCTTAATAATAAATGGACTTACAATAGAAGGACTCATCCCGACAGGAGAAATATTATGATCAAAAAACTTTCGATTCTTTTAGCCTTGGCTCTTTGCTTTTCCTATTCCTCCCCACTTCTCGCCGACCATCACAATGAGAACAAGGCCGAGATGAAAAAGAAGGAACACAAGAAAAAGCATAAAAACATGAAGGACTTCAATAAATACAACCACAAAGAGAAAAACCCTGAAAAGTACATGGGTGATGAAGATCCCAAAAAAGAAGGTAAAGCCAAAGGCCACCACAAAGACAAAGCCAAAGGAAAGGCCAAAGGTCATCACCATTAATTTGTAAGCCGAAAGTCTGTATCCCAGCCCATGGATTTATAAAGCAGTCGCAATCGACTGCTTTTTTTATTAGCCTTATAACCATGAAAAACCTTTTTGTCGCCACTCTTGTATTCGCCTTACCTTATGTCACGCTGGGATCGAATCAATATATCGATCAAGGCACCCTTCAAACAGCATTGGAAAACAACTTTGGAATCGGTGCGGGAGTGGGCGCCAAGAGAGACAGTTGCCTGCTTTGCCATAACACCTCTGCCGGAGGCCTGGGTAATATTAATACCAGCTTCGGGATCGACTTTGAAGACGCTGGCATCGCAGTGGAAGGCCGGGGGAATGGCCTATCTCTATCGCAGTTGGAAAATGTCTTAAACAATGTCACACTTCGCAGTGCTGATTCCGACGGTGATGGCGTCTCGAATGAGGATGAATTTATTGCTGACACCGATCCTGCCGACGATATCGGAGGCGGCGGCGTTGGCACTCCAGGAGAGATGGGCGGCTGTGGAATGATTGGTCCCCCAAAATCGGGAGGAATGGGTTTTCCTCCCACAGCGTTTTTGATTTTCTTGCCTTTACTCGCTCTGTTGGTGCTACGCAAAAAAAAGACTCTATAAAAAAAAAGCGTGGCCTCAACCACGCTTTCTGCCTTGCTAAATTTGCATTCGTTTTACTGAACGACCTCAACCGATCGGTCAGCACTATTTGAGAAATTGATTTTCGCAGCTTGCTCAAACGTTGGAGCAAATGGTTGTGGCAAATTATCTTCATAGACCGGGTACTCACATTGCAAACGGAAGGTGCGCCGACCCTCTTCGTTGGCAAACTGAGTGAATACATAATCCTGCTTGCCTTCACATACAGAGTTTAAGCGCGATGCGGAGACGGCCTTGTAAGTGCCCTTCAAAACGCCTTCTGTTTGCTCAACAGCAAAGATCACACAACCAAAGGCCCGCCCCGCTTGTACTTGAGCGTACCAGTTGTTGTTACTTTTCACCGGTTGCAGAGCAAAGGCATCGTTAAATTTTATAGAATAAGCGGCTGGCGCCTCAACCTCTTGCGGTGTGTAGCACGATTGTGCAAACCCTTGAGACTGGACCATCAACCCAGCGAGGAAAGCCATTACGAATTTACTTATCATTATTTTCATTTTCATCTCCTCTTTCTTAGTGGGTTTTTCCAAGTCCATCATCTTCAACGGCTGGATACTGACTGCTATCGGTCATGCTTTTGATCGCCATTCCTTCATTTTTAATATTATGCAAATAAAGGATGGATTCCATTTCACCCTCAAGAGGAGTTCCCAATCGGTCCCACGCTCTTTCGGTGTCGGCCAAGTGGGTGGTTCCAAAAGATGTTTCGTCAAACCACTGGGTTTCGAAGTTAACAGGCTTACCCGCCTGGAGACTTTCGGTGTTGTACCATTTGTCTTTGTGAACTTTAAAGACAAACATCCACTGGCGACGACCGTCGACTGGTCCATTCACAGTAATTCCAGGGGCTGTGAAAGCATCGGACTCACTCATTTCATAAGAACTGGCAACAAAGGGTGAGTAAGCTTGCCCGATCACCCGCGCTTTTACAGGCTCAAAGTTGGTGTCATCATAACCGGAAGCGTACCAGTCGGTGTGGCGATCAACGGCATCTTTTATTCTTTCATAAGCATAATCAATCTCCGCAACACCTTGAGGAGAGATTCCAAATACATTGGAAAAGCCAACATCCGGCGACAACCAGTTGCCGGGAATGTTAGCGGCGTAGGCCGACATGAAGTTTTCTGGGTTGCTTCCCTCATAAAGTTCATCGCCGTAGAAACGAAAACTTGCCGGTTGATTTTCCGGATTAAGGGTGGGCACAATGCTAACCAAACTTCCTGTGTTTGAAAATTCAGGATCAAATTTTTCGTTGCGAAGGGTCCATGTTGCTAAAGCGGCACGAGCGGCATTCCAACGACTGCTAAAGGGTTGAGACATATACTTTTCACACTCAGCCTTTTCAAAAGCTAAGGTTTCATCGCTTGAATAATCTTTAGCAACATAAACCGAGCCGTCAGAGTTACGACCGCAACGACCCATGATTGAAGTGGCATGCCAGATCATTCCGTTGCTTTCGGGAGAGTTGGGCTTCATGTTGGAGTCACCACGGAAGTCGTAGTAGTAATCATTGTCGGCGGCTGTGCAGTAAGAGGCACGATAAGATTCTAAACCTTGCATGTACTGCTCATAGCCAGGAAACTGCTTTTCTGATTCTGAAGGTTTAAACACGTATTCTGTCATGATGTATTTGACCTCACACACATCAAACGCTGGCACCGGTTTATCCACCTGCCACTTTTCACTGAGAGTCATCAGTCGGGTGGATTGATTTTCTCCCCACGCCTTATCTTCTTTGGCTTGAAAGGCCTGGCGCGAGAACATGACATAGTAGGCGTAAGAAGGAGCCGCCACATACGACCATATACTGTTTCCTGAGTCCTTTACTTGCTGAGCCGTAACCAAAGGCTGCTCTTCTGCAGGAAGTTTATACATATTCGCAATCCACTCTAACTTTTCTTTTATAAGAGTGGGACGATCACGAAATTCTCCGCACAAATAGACAAGAAAAGCATGAGTATTGCCTTTAACCGGTTGACGTTCGTTATCATAGAAAACACCAAACGGAGGTTTGCTATCAGGATTGTAGTATTCGTATTCAAATTTTGGCTTTAAAACTTCTACATCAAAAGGCTCCAAAGCTCCTGTGTCCCAATCTTTCTTTTGTCCAAACTGGTTATTGCCGGGAAGCTGTAGAATATCTTCGTACTGAGCCCACGGAAAATCACGGTCGGTGCCTTTGCGAAATCCATAACTCGAGATCACCGGGTAGTACATGTAAAAACTGACCGGAGCCACTGTGTTCAACTTTTTTACCGCCGTCACAACTAAAGGATCATCATAGTTGGGGTAAGGGATTTCTGTGGATATGCGGGTGGCATCTCCGCAGTACTGCTTAAACAAAGCGTCCATGTCGGTTTTTGCATACTTCTCGGACTCGATACTAAGTTCATACTTTAAAGAAGTTGCCGCCGCCATTAGACCCACACTGAGGACTAAAAAAGCCAAAATCTTTTTCATAGAGAGGTCTCCTGTTCTTGAATTGCGAATTTTAATTGCGTTCAACTTACTACAAAACGCCTATTTTGCTTGCGATATTAGGCTTTTAGCAAAATTTACAAGACTGCCTAATTGATCGTGAAAATTCTTGTAATATTCTCCTTAAAGCAGAGATCGGTTTATTTTTTTTAAACGCACCGATAGTATCCGCCTCATGCCTAACAAGATCCTGACAATCGTTTTTTTATGTTCGCTTTCCCTTCCTGCTTTTGGGTTTCGCCCAGGAACCGATGATTCCAGCACCATGCACGAATGCTTGTGGAATCAAGCCGAACTTGGAGCCGACCAGGTCGAATGCAATGACACTTTTCATCAGTACTTTCCGGCCTCGGATCGAAAGAAAAAACAAAACACTGTGCGCATTGGAAGTTACAATATTTTACGGACCAGTGAGCAAAAAGGAAAAAAGGATCTGGATTTAACAGCACAAATGATCGATTCGGAGTGGGATCTTGTCTCTTTGCAGGAGCTGCAGCCCGGACGAACCGATGAGATTGAAGAATTCGGGAAGACAGGAAAATATTCGCTTCCGGCTTATTTAGAACTTTTTATTACATTACAAGAATTGGACCCGACCTGGGGCATGATTGTTTCCCCTTTCTCTCAAGGGGGTGACTCTGAACTCCTCGGCTTCCTTTATCGCGGCTCCCAAGTCGATCCCGTGGAGTCAGAGTACTGTAAAGTCAATTACCTTGATAGTCCTCCTTATAAAGACAGCTTTGTTTTTCGCGAAATCAATAAACAGGGAATCGCCTCCGGAAATGGCGAGGACCCAGTTAACGACCGCTCCTATGTTGTTCCGGCTAAAGCCTTAGCTTGCCCCCTTAAAGTTTCAGAAATGGCGGCCAATTATTTTATTAAAATTCCCCTCACCGCTCGTTTTAAAATTGGCAATTTCGAAAGCTCATTTGTCAGCCTGCATCTCAGCTTCCGTGGGATCGACGAGTTCGACTCCAGCTGTATGGGACTCTGCCAAATACAAAACCTAAAACTGATCAGCACTCTCGACGGTGATGACGACAATCCCATTGCCAATGCCATCAATGATCTAATTAAGAGTGATGAGTTCCAATCTCTTGTCTTAGGAACTGAGGTCAAAATTCCTGATCCGGAAGACCGCTGCCAACTGGATCCCAAAGATCTTAAAGACGATGAGGACCGCGAACGAGGGCAATTTGCCAACTGCCTTGAGCGCCTTGAGGATCAAATTAAACTGATCGAAGAGCATGGTTTCCTTCCAAAATCGTGCGCCTCCGTGGTCGAAAATATTGATAACGACAGAGCCTACAGCCAGTGCCAAGACGATTTTGAAGATCTTCGCGACGACGCTTACAAGAAATTCATCAAAGACTTCTTTGCCGAAGAGGTCTTTACCAGCCGACGCATCAAGAAAATAAAAAAGAAAAGTGGTCAGAACATGGAAGAGTACCTCGCCGAAATTTTTGGGGAAAGTACAGCCACCGGTGTTTTCAATTACCTTGGGCGCGACCACTCGATTTCTAAAGGCGAAGGACGAGAGTTTGCTCGCTTTTATCAAGTCTATCAAGTGATGAAGGCAGCCAAAGAGATGCGAGCTATGGAAGCCACCACCGATGTTATGATATCTGGCGACTTCAATCTAGAAAAAGAAACCGAGCTGAATCGCTGGGAGCACCATTTGTGGCAGGGCTTTTTAAGCCTTTTAGGTGACGCTGAGCTCTACATCGATGGTCTGACATCGATTAACACCAAGCGCGAGCTTTCGAAAAATTACGATCATTTCATTTTTTCGCCCTCAGAAACCAATGAGTGTGACCCCAGCACGGTGGCTGTTTTCAACTTTCTCACCGAAAGCC
>CAXRIX010000055.1:0-4633 GCA_964230555.1 Bdellovibrionales bacterium | reverse complement strand
GGGTGCAGTTGTTTCACCCCGATTGGCTTTTGACGGCATCCACGTTGTACTACAACAGCTTTGTTTCGGAACATTGGATTGTACGCAGTCGATTGAACTTTAATGCCACCGAAGATGATCCACTTTTTGTCACTAGTGAATCGAAAGACGCCCGAGTGCGCCGAGAAAAAACCACAGAGTGGGATTTATTTTTAGAGTATCGCTGGCACGATCAGTCCTTCGTACGATGGCAGTACAGTCAAGACCTTGTCGCCCACAAGGGGTATCATACCGAACTGATGGCGCGTTTTTCCGTCTACGATTTTTTAAAAAAGGCGAACGGGTTACCCCTGATTCAGCCGGGATTGTTTGCCAAATTGGGTTTTGGTAACAGCACCCACAATCAATACTTGTATGGTGATGGTGCTGACACGGCTTCGACCAACTTCACAGAATACGGTCTATGGCTGGCTAGCCCCTCGGTGATCGACCCTTTTTGGCCAACGCTAACTGTGTCAAAATTCCAGATCCTGGGGGAAGGAAACAAATCGGCCGCTTACGTCGAAGAACAAGAAGGCTGGCAAGCGACCCTCCTCTTCGCTTTTCAAATTTGGTGATACCACTTCGCTTACCCAAAAACAGCCAGGCCCCTTTCCGGCACACATCCGATCATACCCTCTCATCCAAAGACATTAAATTCCTCCTATTTCTTCATCCCTTATCTCCTGTTGCCAACAGGCCTATTCAATTTTGAATTTTTGTTCATTACTTCTTGAACTTTTATCTTTAGAACGTTATCTTCCTAATTACAGAGACCAGATGTCGAACGTATAAATAGAGGATCAATCACATTGGGTACTGCCAAGACTCTTCGTCAAAAAATTTCAAAGTTTTCAGATCGCGAAAAAGATCGCTTGGTGCGTATGGCTTGGGAAGATCGGACAAGTTTTGAAGCGATGGAGGAACAGTTTTCTCTTTCCCCTAACGAAGTTGAAAAGTTTATGCGTACTCAACTGTCACCCAAAGACTATAAACGATGGCGTCGGCGCGCCTCTGAACGAGGTCACCTAAAACAACGACAACTTCGTCCCCCTGATGTGGACCGCTTCAAATGTTCCCGACAACGTCTTGATGGAAGCACAAAAGGTTGGAAGTAACTTGGTCGGCACACAAGACGACTTGACGCCAGAAATGACAGAACAGAAAGACAGGCCAGCCACCGAAAAATTTGGGTGGCATTGACGGTGTAGATGAATCATGCCGCAGTGTATACCCGTAGGGTGCCTGGCACCTTTTGGGTATACGTTGCAGCATTTGGGGTTGGACTCCAGATCTGTTTTTACCAGCAGAACCTACGACCGTCTTCAAAGGTTTGCTGTGGGTTTTGCCTTAAGGCTTTCGCCTGTCTGGTGGCAGTCGCATAAGCCCCCACGGTCCGATCCATATAAGCAATCAGCTGGTCCGCCTGTTCTAAGAAAAAGCGGTAGGCTTCGTTGTAATCAATCGGTTGGTTCGGGTTCCAATACTCCTCCCAAATCGTCTGCGTCACCCACATCCTGTTAACAGTGGGACGCCCCCAACAACGACGGCGGAACTCCTCGCCCTGTCCGACCCGGCGAACCATTTCGGCCATTTTTACATAGGCCTCGACACTCCACTTCAAGCCATCGCCATACACCTGCGAGTCAGGCTCCTGCCAGAAGGGTTTAAGGCGCATCAACACCGCTTTGTAGTCCATTTGCCGCATGTACTGATCAATCGGCTGAATCATGTGGCGTTGCACGTTGGCGCTGGCGATTTCAACAATTTGGCTAAGTCGACGATTGAAAGAAGAGCGCGGATAGTTCTGAAAAAACAAAGACGCTGAATAATACTGAAAGGCCGGATTGTTAATATTTTGTCTGGAGTGAACACCTAAGACCATTTTCTCCCAAAACGGATCGTAGCCCGGATTACTGGCAAAGTTGTCAAAAGCGACTTCGAAAATTTTAGTACGAATCTCATGAATCACGCCAGGGTCCTCACGGCCCTCTCGGCCATAAAGTCCAACGTAAAAAGTGGCAGCATTCATGGCACCGTAAGAATCATCAGCATCTATATAAGAGTCAATAATTTCACGTCGGGCCAATTGTCGCTGTGGTATCGTACCATGTTCGATAATTCCCAAGTACAATTGAACCTGCCGACAGGCATGACCCTCGCGTCGCGCCCTCTGAAAACTTGCGTCTATATTATTAGGATTAACAGAGCTGTGGACTTGATCATTGCATTCTTTGCGCAAACGTCTTCCACCCGAGGCCATGTACTCCACCAGCTCTTGCCACTGACTTCTGTATGTTGACTCCGATTCGGCTTGAGCCTGGCTCGCGATCACCACAGCTAGCATCAGCAATAAAAACAGTTGTCCGGCATTTTTCATTTTTCGAAACCTTTGATGTTTCCTTTGCATTGTCCACTCCTTTAATAGAAAGACCTCTTCAATGAGATTTGTTCTTTTGTCGGAAAAGATTAAAGCAAAGGCGATGCCATCCAATGTTTTCGTGTTATTTCTTTACACATAAAATGGACAGTAAAAAACACAGTCTTTATAAGGCACTGGTTTGCATTTGAAGTCACATTATTAGCAACAGCAGCGACCACGAGAGAAACTATAAGCAAAGCTTTGTTGGCACACTTTTGATTTTGTTGGTTCAATTTTGTCATCGCCACTCGCTCTGACTAGTTTTTTTACGAAGTGGAATTCAAATGTATTATTAGACGCTTGCGAGGTTTAGTACATTTATTCTTTCGGTTCCAAAGTGAAACCAAAAGCTCTGTATCAGAGGTATAGAGGCCCTTCGAGCCAGACTACCAATCGCGGCACCTGCGTAAAAGGATTACATTTTTTAAGGCTGGTTTCATTTTGGGGATTTTACTATGGAATGCTTTCAAAATAAAAAAATTTAGAAGCACATTTCAGTTGGTTAAGCACAACAGATTTTACAATCGCGTTTTGTGGCACGCTGGTTGCTCATAGAAGCCACCAATGCGTTCATAGGATTTGTAAAACGTATCGAAAGTTATCTTTAAAGTTCACTTGTTCGAATCTCAATAACTGAGACTAGAGGTCAAGGAACTCAACAAAGGAGGAAAGGATGACGAAATTAAATAAAAAAGTAGCAATGAGCACATTGGCGGTTCTTGCGCTTTCAGCGACACCTGTTTTAGCAGAACCCACAAGCCTGACGGTTGAGGGAAATATACAACAGGACTTCAGCTACAACTCAGCTGATGAAGAAGTCAGCTCCAGTAACAATGAGGCCAGCATTCGTGCAACCTTGGCTTTTCGCGAAGGTCTAAAGGCCATCATCAAAGTCAATCTTGACGATATGATTAATGGTCAAGCTTTTGACTGGGACAGTTTTGATGAGGCTATGGAAGAGGCCTACATCGAAGTCGATGCCAACGGACGGGCCACTATTCTTTTTGGTAAGCATCAGATGGCTTACGCTGCACAACTTGCCATGATGGCGATTCCAGAGAATGACCAACGTTTTGCCTTAGCTGACGAAAGCGAAATGATTGGTCTTACGGTTCAACTCCCCAAAGACAGCTTAAGTATTGTTGGCGAAGCCATCGATACTCTTGAGGTGTCGATTTATGAAACCGGCTCTGAGGACTTTGAAGTATCAGACAACGCAGGTGTTTCAATGCGTGCCACCAAAGCTTTATCTGATAAGTTAACGGCGACAATTTCAGCCTTAATGAAACAGCAATCCGGTGATGATGAGTATCGTGCAGCGATCAGTGTGGCCTATGCGGCTGACAATGGGTGGACCTACTACGCCGAAGGACAGTGGCTGCAAAATAACCCCACTTACCCGGATGCTGCTTATGCTGTGACCGCTGGAACCAGTAAGGAAGTGGGACCTGGATTGCTTGTTTTACAAGCGTCTTATGTTGAAAACAATGGAGGAGAGCTGGGCGCATCTTATCACCTCCCCGTTTCCCAAAACGTCACCTTCGCTCCTGAGATTCGTTGGAATCCCGAGTCGGACGATGTGGCCGTGGGCGCTCGCGTAACAGTTCAGGGCACTGTTACCAAGAATCTTAACGGACAACTTCCTGACGACGATCAAATGTAAAAGATTGGAATTAGGTTGATTATGTTTTCGCAGGGCTTTGATAAAGCCCTGCTTTTTTGTTTGAGAAAACGTCTCTATTTTCGGAGCCCACTGTTTTCAGCATGAGAAAGCGGCTTTTTAAAGTTTTTTAACGGACTGATATCGAACCACAGCATTGAGGGGTTCAAACTCGTCTCCCGATTTTTTTAGCAAATTGGTTCGCCCCTCATACTTAATCATTTCTCGACGACTCTTATCAAAAGTGAAATAAATAGTATCGACGAACTGACGAATAAAGAAATTTGAAGGGTTCATTTTCACTCGAAGCTGATCCTTGGACTCACTGTCTTTTCGCAAATAAAAACTTATTAATTTTTGGCGATCCCAAAGACCCAATTCAAAATCGACGTCGTTACCAGCCAATAGCTTTGAAAAATTTTGTTCGGCCAAATTAACAATGGTTGAACCAATGGCAAATTCAGATGGATACTCGATGGTCTCAGTCTCTTGCTTTTCAGACCCTTGACGATTGAACCTTAACTGAGATTGGG
>CAXRIX010000054.1:0-17774 GCA_964230555.1 Bdellovibrionales bacterium | reverse complement strand
CTTAAAGGACCTCTTTCTTTTGCGAGTGAAAGCAAAGTGTTAATAGAAGAATTAAAATTCAGAATAAACAATCAACTTCCATAAACCAACTATTTATTAATATGAAACTAGATCAATTAAGAAAAATAATCCGAGAAGAGGTTCGATCAGCCAAATCAAGCCCAGATGTTAACAGCCGATCCGTTTGCACGAGAGATTTCCTCAAACTTAAATTACCGGCAAATCCAGACCTTAAAAAATAGACAGATCGAATCAATTTCTGTCAAAAATTACTCCACTCAGTTTGATGTCACCACCATGACAGCCTTACGTGATCTGAAATTACTGTGTGAATTAGGTTACTTAAAAAAAACTGGACGGGCCCGGTCAACACGCTACTTGAAGCTTTTCAAACCATGACAAAACTGGATTTGTTTGATAAGAAAAACAGGAATCACTTCCAAGGGGGAAGAGAATGAAAGTATCAATGATTTTAGGCATCCTATTGATCGCAATTTCGTCTTGGGCTCAAAGCAACACCCACGATGGCGTCTACCAGGTTTTGGACGGTGAAGGCAATGTCGTTGAATTTTTCTCTGAGCTACAGTTTGAAGGCGACAACCTGGCCGAAGCTGAAACCATCACTCTTCTTTTCCCAAAAACTTTGGCCGGAGAATCCAACAGAATTGAATTAGAAAACGTGGACGGCACTTGGATGGGCCACCCTGACCTTTTTGAAACTCTTGAGTGTCATGCCGATGAGGTCTATGATTTTTCATGTTTCATGGTCTTCAATTCTGAAAGTGTATTGGATACCGAAAAATGGATGGCAGCACAAAGTCATATGCAGATGAATGCTTTTTCAGGTTTTCTGAACGCCAGCGCAGTTGTTCCCGAGGTCGGATCCGGAGTTTTAAAAGTCAATAAGCTTAAAGCGCAACATGCCCTTGAAGCCCAGGGTTTTAGCGGCGCCCCATTAGAGCACCACTTAAGCGTTGTTGATCAGTTTTTCAGCGAGCCCATTGGCTGGATCCGTTATCGCAAGAGCGGCGTTTACTCTCTTGACTAACACCTTTTATTGACGCCGAAAACAGGCGTCTTTTTTACAAGTTTTGCGTCCTGTCCGCTCCCCGATCTCATTTTGAAATTCCAGTTCCCAGGCTTTATGGAAAGCTTGATCTTATTTTGTTCTTTTTTGAGAATTGGCTAACAAAAACCACGTCTGTGGCCGATAAATTCCTTATGAAATCAACTTTATTAGGTCTTTGTCTGCTACTACCCTTAACTCTTTCGTGCACTAAAAAATCCAGTGATCACGCTCAAGTTAAAATTCAATTTGATAGTGCAATCTTTGGCCAATCTAAAAAACACGCCACCAAATCTGTGGTTGCGGCCAACGCTCCTGACTGGGGAGTCAGTGACCCAACAGCCCTGTCTGAAGTTCAGTGCTGGGGCGTTTTTGTTGGCGGTCCAGAACCTGACATGCAAGCCAGCCGTTGCAAGAACCCAAACGGTGATGTCATCGCTCGGTTTGGTCCACGAGCAGGATTCTATCCCATCGACGAAGCCGGAGTTGTGAGTGTTCCCAAAGGTAAGGATCGACGGTTTTACTTGGCGGCCATGGCATCAGCCGACGGCACCTGTCACCTGGGTTTTGACACCAACGCCGATCTTGAATTCACCAATTTTTCCCCACCCTACATTATTGCCACGACGAAAACTGACGTTTTAGAAAATAAAAAAAATGTCTATCTTGAGTTAAAAAACATTTTTACTACACAAAACAAAATTGAAGACTGTGACTTTATTAAACCGGGTCTTCCAGATCCTAATTTACAAGTCAGTCTTTTCCAGTCGCATCGAAATGTTTGGATTGCTGGTAATCCGATTCCACGCACAGTGACTTTCTCTCATGATCTTGGCACGGCTTACTGCTCCAATGACGATGTTAATTTCTCAGAATGCAGCACAGGCACCTACACTTGGGCTTGGGCTGATGCTGCCAACACTCACACCATTCGCATTGAAGACGACAACGGTTATGTTTTAGATTCCTTTAGCTTTACACCTTCTAGTGAATACCCCGGCGTATCGCCTGGCACTTGTGGGCTAACCATCAATAGTGGTGAAAGTTTCAGCTCGATCGGTTCGTCGCTACTTGGGTCTGGAAATATCATTTGTGTCGCCAATGGTGTCAATATCTCAGAATCCAATACAGCTTTAGGAATGGGCGATGGCAATTATCTGATCGTGCCCTACGGAGCCTCAGCCACCATTGAAAACACAAGCGCTAGTAACTCTACTATCATTTTAGGTTCTGGCGACGACAACAATCATATCTACGGACTACAAGTCATCAGCGCTTCTACAGCCTCCGGGACCCTCGATATCACCGATACCATGGGCACCAAACTGGTGGATGTTGAGATCATTAATAACAACGGTGGGCCCGCTCTCCAGCTTTATTCAGCATCCGCCAACACTAACACCGAAATTTTCAGCAGTGCACTCCGCGCCAATGGTGGAACCAATGGTGTGGGATTAAAAGCTTCATCGTCCACACCCAGCATTCAACCCTCTGCTTTCATTGACAACAGTGTGCTTGAAGGAACGGGATTTGGCTTTCAAGCGACACAAGCGGCATCCTTCGACATTGAGAACAGTCACATCGAAGGCCTGGGGACCAGCAGTTTCACTTTCGGATTGCGACAAACTTCAAGTGTTAAGGTATCCAATTCCAAAATAGTTGATAACAACGGCTGGGGCGCACAACTGCATTGCAACTTTAGCAGCTTCCCTTTAGATCTTGAAATCAGCGGCAATACCTTTGTAAGGAACAATGTTGTTGGTTCCACTGCCACCGGTGCGGCTCTTGGCTTTGGCGATTGTGGATCAGGCGATGGCCCCGTCACGATTAATTCTTCTGTAAATGACAACATTTTCTGTGCGGTCAACCCGGCGATCGCCACCTTCGGTCTGATCCGCCAGAGCAACGACGCTCTCGATCCTTTCAGCACCTTTGATCCCACCGCTTACACCGTTGAAACTTGCCCTACTGGCACCTTGTAATCAAGGCGACGAATAGAACAAGCCCCAAGCCGGCGCGACGTCACCACAAGCTTTATCACAATTTGAAAGCTGTTGATGATATCAAATCCTAGTTTTCAGACGGCGTCCCACGACGAGGCTCACGAGGCACCCGAGAGGTCGATTGATTGAAGTGACAGATATTAGGATCACGATTGAACTGCTGCTGGCATTTACGCCGATTGGCGGCGTTGTCGCGAATACAAACATGCATGTGATCATCGTGATGGACCAGGTTTCGAAATCCCAAACTTTGTAGATTGGGATCATTAAAAAACATTTGCGGAGTTCCATTGCCACCCGGTCGCGGCGTGGTTTCAATCCCCCACTGCACCAGCATTTGTGCAAACCGACCTGTGAGCGCGCTAGAGTAACTTCCACTGTTGACGGTGACGTTCTGATCTAAACCGTGTCCGGGACGACGCATGGGCCAGATATCCATGCACTCACCATTGTTGTGGGAGGCATGGGGCCATTCGCTGGGCTCGCGTCCATTGTGACCAAAATCCCCATACATAATTCGACAATGAGACTGGTTGCCTCGGCAAACCTCTTGCTGCCACTGCTGAGAGGCACCGGCAAACAAACAGGCCGTGGTCGGGTTCAAATAAGGAGGTGTTCGATGACCTCGAATGTGGAAACCACCACAGGGCCCGGTGCGATCACCAGCGCCGGACATCGGCAACTGAAAGCGACCATCAGAGCCGGTTGGCCCGTGAGGAGAAGCTTGACTAAAAAACTGATAGAAGTCCTCACCACTATTGATCGGATTGGGAGTTCTTGGACCCCTAGGCGTCCGTGGAGTTCTTGGTGAAGTCGAGCCCCCACCCCGCAGTCCATCATCCGGACGACGCCCCACAGGTTGTGGCACCCCTTGATGGTTAACAGGAGTTAAGCGGATCTCATTGCCATTGGGAGTGTTTCTCTCTGGAATCAATGTTCGTGGCTGTCCCCCGGGTGGTTGTAGTAAAAGGGGGTTACCTAAAAAAGCCGAGATCGAAATAAAACTGATACTGCTTCCCTGTTGAATTTGAACATAACCATTGGCTGTAACCCGCAAGCAACGATAGGGCTGATTGCGGCGTAAAAAATTTCCCACATTGCCGTTATTCACCACATTGGTGTCATCGGTGGGCGAAACATAAACCGGTATTTGTCGGGAACGTGAATCCTGCCGTAGAACACAGGCCATCACTGGATCGGAAAAAACAACAACGAGAACAAGACCTAAAGCCTGTTTAATATATTTTCTAAGCATAGATTCTTATCGGTTGTTTTGGAATGATACTTTATTGAGAATTGCGCAGGTAACTCATTAGAATTCCTAGCAAACCTACACCAAAAATGGAAGCGTTGATCCAGTCTCCCTGATTCATTTTATAAAACAGAAACGCCCCACCCAGGCAGCCCAAAATCAATGTGGCTGTAAAGACCTTTCGCACGACCTCTCCTTCAAGATAAAGATCACTCTGCTGCTTTTATCGCTGCAACAAAAAGGATATTGTCAACTCTTGGAAAGAGTGATCTAAGCACTCACCACATTTTCATTAGGAGGCTGCAGATGCAACAAAAAATAACCCTTATCGCACGCATTTTATTGGGATTGATTTTTACTATTTTTGGAACAGCTGGGCTATTCAACCTGATGCCTGCCCCGGACAACTTACCACCCAACATGACGGCCTTTATGAATGGAATGATGGCGACGGGTTTCTTCTTTCCTCTGTTGAAAATCAGTGAGATTGTCTGTGGCCTGTTTTTACTTTCTGGGTATTTCGTACCCCTGGCTTTGATTGTCTTGGCTCCCATTGTGCTCAATATTTTTTTAGTACACGCCTTTATGGCGCCAGAAGGCCTGCCCATGGCTTTGCTCATTGGATTGCTTGAAGTGTACTTGGCCTTTTTTGCCAAGCCCTATTGTGATATAATTTTGAAACTCTTCAATCCAAAAACAAGGGGTTAAAATAGAGATTTCAAACTTACGGGTGATTTCGATGGTTCCCAGTTGGACTGAAACCTTGGTGGCCGCCAAGGTTAACGTTGTTGGACGCACCCGCTACTGTATTCATCCAAAAGACACAGTCTCCACGATTCCCATCGTCGGCGGCACCAAAGATTGGGACCTAAAAAAAATTCAAGCTCTTCAACCGGACCTGATTATTCTAGACAAAGAAGAAAACCCAAAGTTTATGGCCGAGACCAGTGAAGTTCCCTGGAAGGCCACTCATATTGAAAGTCTTAATGACCTCCCCGCCCATTTAACAGACTTGTCGGACGCTTTGGCTGCACCCCAATTGAATGAATACGCCGATCGTTGGCAGAATGTTATCGCTCGCAAAAGCCAATTAGAAAATAATTTCACGAATCTTCCTGGCTTGATTGAATGGGGCCGGAAGCCCTCAGGCCCTGTCGATACAATTCTTTATGTGATTTGGAAAGATCCGTGGATGGTGGTCAGCCGCAACACTTTTATTGGTAGTGTTCTCGCTCATCTTGGCCTGCCAATCCCAAAAATGTCGACAAAGTATCCGAAAATCAATCTTGATGATTTCGACCCGCAAAAAACTTTACTTCTGCTTTCTTCTGAACCCTACCCATTTCTAGAAAAGAAAAAGGATATCGAAAACCTCCCCTTTCCCTATGCCATTGTCGATGGCGAAAGTTTCAGTTGGTTCGGCCTGCGTTCTTTGCACTTCTTAGAAGATCAATTGCGCTAGATGACGCTTGCCTTGAAAAAATAACCTCCTTGCTTACAGCCGATATTATAAACTTTGCTAGATTTCGAATTTTTCATAAGGATTTGGTCAGAGTTTGGTTAGGGTTCTTGCATGGGGTTTCTTGGGCGATTTCTAATTTTAGTGCTGATCTTAAAAACACCGGAAATGGCAACTGCCAAAGTTCCTATGGCGCCGCCACTGGCGGACTTTTTTAATACTTTCACTGACCACAGTCTTTTTGATAAACCCGATACGATCAGCCGAGATCAGTGGCTTGAGCTTTTAAAATCTCAGTTCCCGGAGCTTAAAATTGTCGTCCTGGCTTTGCCAGCCCCTCAGTTCCCCAATGTTCCACCCCTTGAGTTCAAAGATAATAGTGTGGATTCAACGAGCCAAGAGTATTACCACCAATACTCATTAACAATGATTCAAAATGTGGCTTTTTACGCCGCTCCAGGAGCAGGTATTAATGACGACTTTGACCGTCCCGAAATAAACTCTCCTCTGTTGGTGTTGCGCGAAAACACACCCTTTCATGCTTTAATGCATGAGACCGGGCATTTTTTAATTGATCATGAGCAGCGAAAAGCCATAAGCGACAACTCGTTTCCAAATATCACCAACCCGTCACTTTTGCGGATTCTTGCCAGCGTCGGTGAAGAAAGCTTTGTCGACGCGCTTCTTTTGTCCCAGGCGGAAGCTTTCTCATGGAAACTCACACAGATTTGTCCGCGTCACAAATATTTGTCACAGAACAACCAAGTTTTAAAGTTTCACCTCGATGAGCTCCAAAAAACCGAGACAGACTTGTCTGTCGAAGACAGAGCTCTTGTTGATGAAATCGCCGATCTGTATCGCTGGACCCGGCGCTTGCAAAGTCAATGGCATACCGACTGTTTTTTATGGGCCTTTAAAAATTAACAATAACAGTGAAGAGTGTCCTAAATTCCAAGAAGGCAGAGTCGTCTCAGGACTGCCGTTTTTTTTAAGAGCAAAGTCGAAGTGGTTCACAATTATTCAGAGCTGAGGTGGCAGTAGTTGTCAACTTGGGCGGGAGTGCGAGTCCCCTTAAGCATAAGGCAAAGTTTTGACGAGGATGGATCGGACATTTTTGCCAAAGTCTTTTTTATGGACGATTGGTATTTTTCGATACAATCACCCATAGCCACTGTTTGAAAATCTTTTTGCAAAGCCTTCGGCATCATTTCAATGGATCCCAACATGTTTTGAACGGCGATTTTTTGTCTTCGACTTTTACAATAGGAGGGATCAAACTGGGCACGATGGGCCTCAGCATAGACCGACAAGGCGTATCGAGGTAGATAATGATAAGTGATCTGGTCAGCCATTGAAATCAGAGATTTCGCATCCACCGAGGCCCGACTGATCAATTGAAACAGATGGTCAATGCAGTTGTTTGAACCGGATTGAAGACAAGCCAGCATGGCTTTTTCCACCCATTGACTGCGGGCCTTTAAGAACTCTGGATGTTTCTTTAATTGGTTGAAAGAATACATCGCTTCATCGATTCGCTGGATCGTATCAGGCTTTATGTCACTTTGTGTGCGCCATTTCACAAGTGCGACACTGACTGTTACCAAGGCGTCTTCCCACTGCTGGTCTCGCTTCTGTGGGTCGACAGTTCTTAAAGTTTGCAAGGCCTCAGACCAATTCTCCTGGGTTATTAAGAATTGAACTTTACTCATCGTCTTCGCCTTGGAGGTCTGATACCACTGACTGTAGCCCAACCAAAACGATTGGAGAATAAACAGACAGAACAACATGGCGATGGCCGCCCAGCGTAAAGTTCTTCCTTTTGTGGGTTTGTTTTTGGCAGAACCTGGTCCGCTATCAGGGATCGCACCCACTGGCACCGAGTCTGAAATGACGAACTCCGTGTCTTCGTCAGTCACTCCGTTCATATAGATTTTTGCCTGAGACAAAAGATTTTGTAACTTTTCTTTTTCTTTTTCTATTTCATTAGCAAACTGAGATTCAATCCAAGACTTTACCACCGGCACCACAGAATGACCTTCGCAAAGTCGAGTCGACTCTTGATAGACTTCTTCACGAAAAACATCAATATTCGGGTAACGATCCTTGGGATCATGCTCTAAGGCTTTTAAAATAATCCGACTTAAGTTTTCAGAGCACTCGGAATTAAACTCTCTAGGATCCTGAATTTCGAATTCCTTTAACTTCTTCAGATACTCAGCACTGCTATGGGCCGCAAATAGCTTTTGGTTGGCGACCATATTCCATAGAACCACACCCAATGAAAAAATATCGGTACGACAATCAATCCCCTGGCTTAAGTTGGCTTGCTCAGGCGACATGTAAAAGGGTTTGCCCTTTAAAACCCCATTCCCTGTATGCGACAGATTATTTGCGACTTTAGCGATACCAAAATCAAGAATTTTCACTTCAGTGCTATAACTAAGCATGATGTTATGAGGTGAAATGTCACGATGAATGATATTCAAAGACTCGCCGGTCAGCTTGTCTTTCATATTGTGCGCATAATACAAACCTTTGGCGACCTCATGGGCTACGAATAGCGCCACGGGCAGTGGGATTTTTTCGCCCCGTTCATTCAGCTCCGTCCAAATTTCATTGATGGTCTTACCGTAAACATACTCAAGCTCGATGTACTGTCCCGAATTACCATAAGAATTCAAATGCACAATATTGGGGTGATTCATTCGAGCTGACACCTTGATTTCATCGAGAAACATACTGCGTATTTGCGGATCACGCTGAATCATGGAATGACTTTTCTTGATCACTACCAGTCGCGACACCGGATCGCGAGTGATGGCACGAAACACCTCGGCCATGCCGCCACTACCACAGCGATCAAGCAGCAAGTAGTCCTCGTATTCACAAGGAAATATGTTTTTCATAGTGAAATTCATACTTTAAAATCGGTTGTTTGAGAAAAAAACTGGAGAGGGCCAAAGGCCAAGGACAGAGCCGACCGAGCCAGCCTTAGGGCCAAAGGTCTCCCCTAAAACTAGCGGGTCAGTATCACTTTTTAATAATGGAGCATGAATGTCAGGCCGGCCACCGTTTCACTGTCAGCAAATTGGTTGGTCGCCGTTAATGCCGCCCCGTAGTCGGATTTTTCAAAAAAGGCCCCCCAGCGCAACTTGTTACCTTTAAGATAATGGTTAAGGCCGATCAGCCACGACGATTGATCAAAATTGCTATTTTGTTTGAAGCGATTCCAACTTTGCCAACGGGCAAAAGGCGCGAAATAATGAAACTCTGTCAGGACATACTCCACTTGGGCAAATCCACCATCACTTTTGTCAGTATTCAGCGGTTGGTTGGCAAAGCTTTCAACAACACCCTCAAAAATATAGTACTCACTTAAAAAAGAAAACGATCGATAGTGAAATGAGAGATCAAAATTATAAAGCTGGCGATCCACTTCTCGGCTTATGCTTCCCACGGTATAGTTGATGTTATCCACAAAAAAGGCTCCAGCACCGACTGCCAAGTGCTGACCTTTTCCCATAAAGGTCTCAGTGATTTTCTTCAGTTCCCAACCGGCAACAGGCGAAGCGCGCAAACGAACACCGTAGGCAAAATTCTGACTGTTGAGTGTGGCCGTCGCCCTCCCCGTCGAGTCAAAAAAACCTGATTCTTGCAAGCTGTCGCCAACCACCACCTGGGCCCGCATCCGATTGTTCCAATTGCCAAGCAACTGAATGTTACTGCCGCGACGTCCGGTGGAAATAAAGTTAGCCGCATAATCCGAAACCGATGCTCGCATTTGATGCAGCAAATCGGCTGAACTTGTGGTTTGCGAATAAGAGACTTGGTACTTGCTTCGAAAAACACGCAAGCTCAGCGGTTCGTATTGCCAAAGATTTTCGATTTGGAAATAGGCGTCTCCCAAAGCGAAGCTATTGCCAGAGTCCATATTCTCATCGATGCCATCGGCGCGAACATCCATATAGAAAGACAAATCCGAACGCATTTTAGCAAGAACCTGCAAGCGCGCCCGATTGATATAAAAATCTTGTTGTGCTGGCGCTTTTGCTGCATTGCCGGTTGATGCATTTTGGTTGATGGCAACTCCTTGCAAACGGGTACCGATCCGTAAATGCAGATCACTTTCCGCCGATGGGTTGGCTATTTCGACGCCCCACTTGAAACTCTCGCCACCGGCGCCTAGATCGTAATCCATTGTTTTCGCGGGGTTGGCCCAAAGCCAAGACGTTGACAGTAATGTGATAAGAAGAATAGCAAATTTCATTGACCAACCTTGCGCCGATAAAAAGTTTTTTTGGCTTAAAAGTTGGAGAGTAAAACTTTATTTAAGGTTTCATCAAGATCAGGTTAAGAATGTTGTTGCCATGCATCAACTTGCAACCCCTTAAGAGGCCGATCGTTCGAATTCAAAAACACCACGATCCAGATCAAAAATAATCTTGTGAAGATTTTCTTCTGTGATTTTCTCTGACTCCGGACGAGGACGAATAAATCCAATGGGCTCGGGGCGTGCCGGAGCTTCTGACGTATTTTGTTTTGGTGGCACAAAGCCAATTGGACCGGGCTCAACAACTTCCTCAAATTCTACCAGCTCTCGAATCGAGCGCTCTAAGTTTTTTGGATTTTGGATATCAAAGCCCATGGGAATTTTTTCGACGGGTGCACTGTCTACCTCCGCCTCTCTCTGGCGTGGGCGAAATCCGATGGGCTGCCGGGCTGCGGATTCACTATGAAAACTTTCTGAGGATTGATCTCGTCCAAAACCAATGGCTCGACGTTCTTGGCGCGCCTCATACCTTGCCTTTAGCTCGGCCACATCGTTTTGCACGCGGTTTTGAATGGCCTCTTGCATGGCATTGTTGCCGATTTCCAAACGAACTTGTAATTTTTCAATCAATTGCTCCGTCATTGAGGCTTTTTGAGCCTGAACCTCTGGCGGCATCTTTTGGAAATTCATCTCGATGATAAAGTCGACGGCGTGGTCTAAAATACGGTTGGCTAAAACCACCAAATTATGGATTTGTTCATTGGCTTCAGAACGGACTGTTGTTTGACTTAATTCTTGGCTACGAACATCCAGCTCTCGCATCATTTCATTGCCCATTATGAACTCAAGTCCATTGGTTTGTGTTTTTTCGAAAATCTCGGCACATTGAAAATTGGCCTGTGCTCTATTGTTGAAACTTATAACGCAGATTGCGATCCCCAAAAATACTGATAACTTCACAAGGCCCCCCAATTGAATTCAACTCCCCTAAGTCGAAGACAGTCCTATCAGAACTTTTTGTGATTATCTCTAATAAGTAATGAGAATGACTGTATTATAAAATCTTTAGGTGAAATGGGGTCACACTCTATAAAAAAATCACACTTTGCCAAATAAACAGCCATTTATCGAAGGGCTTGACCGCGAAAGAAGATCCGAGTCTCCTTCAAAGATCCCGTGTCATCATACCAGCGAGATTCTCCATGGAGTTGACCTCGATGGTAAGAAAAATCACCCTCCAAAGTTCCGTCTGGGCGAAACAACTGATGCCGTCCTTCTTTTTGCCCGTTCACCCAGATAATTTTGCCGTAAAGTTGACCATTAGCATGAAAATACTCCGCCACTCCATGATATTGCCCGTCGACGACAGGAACTTTTGAACGAAGAGCGCCACTGGAATATCTTACAGTTTGAAAATTATCTGGTTTTGGAAAATTGGGAATTTGCGCCTGCCATTTTTGCAAATCTTTTTTCGACTTGCGGCTTGTTTTCCTAGTTTTCGCCGACCTCCGTATGTCTGGAGACTCTATTTTATATGATGAAATATAAGGCAGCCCTAACAATCCGATGCTCAAATCGCCCATGATCTTTGAACGACCGACGACCGCTTGCTTATAGACTTTTCGACTCACCCGTACCTCTGAAGGTTCGTCGATATTTACAATGTATTGAGATTGAGGCTCGATCAGATCAAAGTTCAAACGATAGCTGCGTCTGTTCTTCTCGCGAACAATTTTTTTAGAGTTAACAAATGTCTCAAACTTTTGCTTGTTACTTGCGCTTAGGCGATCCATGCCTATGACGAAATTGGAGCAAACGGCAATCATTGTCACGAAATAAAGCCACTGGGGTGTTTCGGTCCCAAACCCTTTCTGCAAGGTGAAACGAAATAAGTTATTTTTAAAAGCTATGGCGAGTCCGAAGCCAGCGCCCACTGAGTAAAGGCCGACCGTAAAAAGAGCCGAAAAGTAGTGCAGTGGAGCTGAAATCATCAGAAGTATAAAAAATCCGGTCAGCCCAAAAACGGCTCCAAACACAAAGCTCATTAAGTAGATATATTTTTTTCTACGAAACCTTTGAGCCGATTCACTGAAAGGCGAACGTTCCTCTGGTAGGCCCGAAAATCGATGCAAGGTTTGGTACATCTCCTTCAGTTGCTGTTTTTTGAGCGGGTTTTTAAATCGATAAACTTCCTCACCGGCTCCTGGCTTTTTCAACTTAACGATAATTTGCGGCGGAGAATTTTTGCTGCCTGGCTGAGTTTCAAGATCATCAATGGATGCAATGTCAAAAGCGAAAGCCGTGCCGCCGTCTTGCTGGTGGCGCTGCGCCTTTTTTCCCAAAGCCAAGGAAGCTGGAAAACTCAAATGAAGTGGTGAAACGACTATTGAATTGATCGACGGATCATTGATTTCGGACTCCGCTTTTTGATCCTGGGATTTTTTTTTGTTGATGACATAAAAAACAATAAAACCAATGAAGCCTGTGAAAACCGTTACCAGAACAATGGGTAAGAGGATTGGCGATTTTGCATCTCCGCTGACAACAAACATTATGGCAACAAAGGGAATAAGAGTCGCAAAGATGGCAGACACCACAATCAGCTTCTGGGCTTGAAGTGTAGACTTTGAAGCCACGGGAATCACCAGTGTTTCTTTAGCGTAATGGAACCGTTGTTCTTTTTTTGCCGACATCATAACTCTTATCGGATTCCCTCGATCGATTTTAAGTTTACACCCACTGTGCCTATAAAGTTATGGGATCTTTTTCGATTCTTGTTATCCACCCAAAGGTCCAGGGAACAGAAGACCTGCTGAGTTTCTTATATTCAATTAAAGCCTTCCTAAAACAAAATTGCTTTGCTAGACTTTAAAAATGGAATTTTCTTACAAGACAAAAGCCGAAGGCTCCACCGTTGAACTCCATCTTGTTGGCTACTTCGATGAATTTGCGAAGCTCCCCTCTCCTGATGACTTTTCTGAATACTCAAAAGTGATTATTGATTTTAGTGCTGTCGAGTTTATCAACTCCGGTGGTATTAAGGTTTGGCTTGGTTTTGCTGACAATCTGGGACTGATGAAAGACCTAACCTCGGAAATGCAGGGTTGCCGTCGTTTTGTTGTCGACCAAGTTAACATGATTGAGGGCTTTGTTCCTAAAAACGGAAAAGTGACCTCGGTTTTTGTGCCGATCTTTTGTGACAAATGCGAAGTCAGCTTTGATGTTCATCAGCCTATAGCGACGTTGGATAAAGACTTTCCCGATGTCTTTGACAAAGTGAAGCCTGACGATTGCAAAGAGTTTCCCAAGTGTCGAAAATATTTTGAATTAGACATCGTTAAAGACAGTTACTTTCGTTTTCTTGATAACGAATAGATCGGCATCTCCACTTCCCTGTTTTTTTTAAAGATTGCGTGTTTCTGACAGGCCGCAGGTCATTTTCATTGAATGTTTTAAAATGAGAAATTCTGTCTTGATCTCAAAACCATATCAAGTCTGTTCATCAACTTGAAAATTCTATTAAATTAGCATTCAATAGAGGACTAGGCATTTATTGACTTTTAAATGAGGTGTTCCCGTCGATGGCTTTCTCAGTGAAATTACTTGGAGTTCGTGGCACGCTTCCCACGCCACTCACACCCTCGCAAAGAGAAGATAAGATTAAGCAAGCTTTGCAAGCCTTTATAGCCTCTCCACAAGCCTCTGTCTTTGAAGTCCAAGAGTTTATGAGTGCTTACCCAGCCCACCTTCGCGGCGGCTATGGTGGTCACACCTCCTGCGTTAAAATCACCGCTGGAAACGAACGGTTGATCATCGACTGTGGCACCGGCCTCAGTCAATTGGTGCCCGAGCTCGCTGACACTGAGTTTAAAGAAGGAAAAGGCACGATGCATATCTTAATGACACACTTTCATTGGGACCATCTGATCGGACTGCTGACGTTTTTCCCACTTTTTATCAAAGGCAATCAAATTCACTTCTACGCCGTTCAACCAGAACTGCCGCAAGTGATTAAAACCATCTTTCAAAAACCGTTTTTCCCTGTTCCCTTCGAAAAACTCGGTGGGACCTTGCACTTTCATCAACTCAAGCCCCGAGAACCGCACCCAATCAATGGATTTACAGTGTCACCCTATCAATTGGATCACCCCGATCCTTGCTGGGGTTTTCGAGTCGAAAGACAAGGCGCTGCCTATTCTCACTGTGTCGACACCGAAGGCGTTCGTTTGACGCCCGAGGAGTTAGGCCCCGATCTGCCTCTGTATCAAAATGTTGACCTTATGCTTTTCGACTCGCAATACACTATGCAAGAGATTACGGAAAAAGTGAATTGGGGTCACGCCACGGCTAATTTTGGAATTGATCTGGCTTTGTCACAAAATATACGCAAGATATTATTTGCCCACCACGACCCTTTTGCCAGCGACACTAAAATTAAAGAGACAAGTCTACAGGTTCAGCACTACTATGATAGTATGCGCCGGCTTTACAGAAAGAACAATATGCCTTTCAATGATGTGCAATGGGATATCGCTCGCGAAGGCATGACAATTGAGGTTAAAGCATGAGCGAATTCAATAGCAAGTACACTCACGACGCCAACGAGGACATGGTCTTCTTTTTCTCTGGAATGATTGACAGCAAAGCTCAATTCCCGAGCCTCCGCGATGTCAAAGAGCCAATAATCCGAATCGATCTTGGTGACGTAAAAATGATGAACTCAGGAGGAATACGAACCTGGATTCTGTGGATTGAAAAATATCGAGAAAAACAATTCTCTTTCTATCGGATTCCCACTTTTTTTACCAACCATCTGCAATTGGTGGACAATTTGATTCCAAAAGACAGCAACATCGCTTCGTTTTTTGTGCCTTATTTTTGTCCTCAGTGTGACCTCGACAATGATCTTTTGTTTTATCGAGACAAAGAGTTCACCAACAGTGGCGAGGTTGTCCTGCTCGTTAAAGCGACCTGCGCTGAATGCACAGTTCCTATGGAACCGAGCATTCATGTCGATAGTTTTTTTAGAGCCCTGAATCTCCGCCCGCCTCAGGCCTGGTGATCAGTTTGATGGAGAAGAATGAAGGTGAATATGCCGACTGACTTGCGAATCAATCGTGCGTGCTGATTTCGGACAAAGCACTGAAGTGATCAAAGTTTGCTCTCCCTCTAAAACACCTATATAAAAGCTGGTGCTAAGGTTGTAGATCAAATAGGCACCGATACCGGCCCCACCTTCACCTTGATTCATAACTTGTCGAGCCCCATCACGATAGCAGCGGGCAATTCTATCCAAATATTTTTTCACATTTAATGAACCATAATAATCACGACAAGAGATCACAGTGCGTTTGTCTTTATATCCGATAATCAGTTCGCCACCCTTATCTTCAGGCAAAACAATTTTTCGGGTGCGATCAATCACTTCACCACTCCTCTCATAAGGAGCATTGTAAATGACATTGGTAAAAAGCTCATCAATGATCAATTGCGATCTCTCCAAAATGAGTCGTGGGCCACCACCCGACTGCTTTATTGCGGCAAGGGCTTGATTCATAACATCCTGTTTTTGGTCGGCCCGATGGAACGGAATACGACATAAAGTCATTTGTTGGTCCGACTCATTTTGCACCGACTGAGGTGACAGCACAGTAGCGACAGGAAATTTAAAATAATTGTTTGGATTCTTTAGCATTTGGACGCCTGAGCTGAGCTCCTCATCAAAATACATTAGGTTCTTATTTACAACGTGAGGTACTTGATGATCAAGAAACAGGCGAAGAGTATCGTGTGTATCGATTTCATCGGTCACATAAACTTTTTCGCTTCCACGCTCGGGCTTTTGATCTTTGCTGAAATGGAATATGAGGTCCTTGTTGGAATCTGGCATGTTCGTTTTTTCTCCCGCTAAAGGTCGTTGTTCTTAGTATAGAAGAATAACTGTGCTGGAGCAAAGATTGGTCGGTTTCGACTTATACTGATGCAAAACAAGGTAAATATCTGTTTTTTATTGACTTTTAAGGCTTCCAAAACGCCGATAAATTAAAGTTTTATTAATTATCGCGGGGTATTTTATGCTTTCAACTTCCGGTGCGTACGGATTCACTATCATGCCTTAAATATGTCTTAAATTAAGACTCAATAGCGCCATCGATTGGCTAAACCAACCAAACTTAACATCACGGGAACTTCGATAAGGACTCCCACCACGGTCGCCAAAGAGGCTCCTGAGTTCAGGCCAAAGAGCGCAATCGCGACAGCCACAGCGAGCTCAAAGAAGTTGGAGGCACCAATCATCGCACCTGGTGATAAAATTCGATGGGGTAATTTCATCCGCCGCCCCAAAAACCAAGTGAAGAAAAAAATCACATAGGTTTGCAAGGTCAATGGAATGGCTATGAGAATAATATCCAGAGGCGAACTTAAAATTTTAGCACCTTGAAAAGCAAATATTAGAACTAAGGTCGATAACAAGGCGACGATGGACAACGGCTTTAAGGTCGGCAAGAAGCGCTCGGTAAACCACGTCTCGCCATACTTTGATATTAACATGCGATTTGATACAAACCCAGCCGCCAACGGAATCACCACAAAAACCACAACAGAGTAAAATAGAGTTGAAAATGGGATACTAATTTGTGTTATTCCAAGTAAAAGTTGAACGATTGGAACAAATGCGACCAGCAGGACAAGATCGTTCACCGAAACTTGGACCAGTGTGTATTCGGGATCCCCCTTAGTCAGGTAGGACCAAACGAAAACCATGGCCGTACAAGGCGCGGCCCCCAAAAGGATAGCTCCGGCAATATACTGTTCGGCTTTTTCGGGAGTCAGGAGCGACGCAAATAAATGATCAAAAAATATCCATGCAAAAAACGCCATGGAAAACGGCTTGATCAACCAGTTGACAAAAAGGGTGAGCCAAAGTCCTTTCGGGTTTTTGCCCACATCCTTAATTGATCCGAAATCAATTTGCACCATCATCGGGTAAATCATAAACCAGACCAAAACAGCCACTGGCAAGTTCACTGTTCCTAAGTTCATTTGGCTTAAAAGTTGAACCGAGTCGCCCAAAAACTGCCCGAGAAGAATACCGCCAACAATACAACCAATCACCCAAACCGTTAAATATCTTTCAAAAAAGCCCACACTCTCCCCCACTCAGCTTTATAGATACTTTTCTATCTCAAGAACAAATTGTTTTATCTGATCACGCACACGTCGATACTCTCGTATGATGTTGTTCTCATCGGTCATTTTTTTGGTTAAACGTGGCGGATCGTCGAAACCGACGTGGATAATCTTGCCTCCAGGGAAAGCCGGACAGGTTTGATCAGCATCAGAGCAAACTGTAAATACCACATCAAAATCTTTGAGCGGAAGCTCGGCCACCGTTTTCGATTGATGTTGTGAGATATCGACACCGACCTCTGCCATGACTTGAACAGCTCTAGGATTCATTCCATGGGTCTTGGTTCCCGCTGAATAAAATTCAAACGCCTCGCCTTTTAAAGCTTTTGCCCAGCCTTCAGCCATTTGAGACCGACAGGAGTTACCTGTGCATAGAAATAAAATTCTTTTCATCGATACTCCAAAAAACTATCAAGAATGGGACAGTCACTCAAAAGCCCATTGTCTTCGGTGCAACAGCGCTCAATCTTTTTTAAAGATTTTTTTATTTTTCGAAGATCTCTAATCTTTTGCTCCACCTCGTCGATTTTTTG